>NZ_JBFASK010000058.1:0-24926 GCF_040677675.1 Streptomyces sp. NPDC053755
CCCGTGGATCACCACGGGGGCCCCTGCCATGCGCCGCGCCCGATCAGCTCGCGGAGTGGCACGGCCTTCCGCCGTCCTCGGCCGCGGTGGTGTCTTCGCCGAAGTTCCACGCCTCGATGTCGCGGTAGCGGATCGGCCCCGGGCCCCGACCGAAGTTGCTGCCGACCAGGTGCAGACGTCCCGCGAGCCAGGGTCGGCCCGCGAAGGCGGTGAGCGCGGTGGCCACCTCGCCGACGCTGGTCGCGTCGTCGCGGCGGGACCGGGCCAGCGTCAGATGGGGACGCAGGGGCCGGTCCTCGAAGGGGACGCCACAGTCCTTGACCGCGGAGCGGACCTCGGTGGCGAGCAGGTGCAGCCCGTCCAGGTCCCCGTCGACACCGCTCCACAGCACCCGCTCGTCGAAGCACCCGGAGCCCCGCAGGGCCAGCCGCAGCGGCCGCCGCTCGGCCGCGATCCGCGCCAGTGGGGCACGCAGGAGCCCGACGGTGTCGATGGGCACCTCGCCGAGGAACGCCAGGGTGATGTGCCAGTCCTCGATGCGGTTCCACCGCATGCCCGGGTACGCGTCGTAGGCAGGCCGCAGCTCCCGCGCCAGTTCGTCCTTCGCCTCGTCGGGCGGGGCGAGCGCTATGAAGAGGCGGACGGTCGAGGCAGGGGTCGGTTCGTTCACAGAGCCTTCGTACACCACCGCCCCGCCGGTCCGGCAAGGAGCCCGGGCGCCACTCGGTTCGGAGGTGGTCCACCGGGGCGCCCGCGCACGTCAGGCGTCCGACCCCCGTCGGGGACAGGGGCGGCCCCGGCGAGGCGTCGACCGTGACCGGAACTTTCCGATGCCCCACGGGCCGCAAAAATTTTGCGGTGCTTGCGCTAGGCTTGCGTGTATGACGCGACGACTTGCTCAGGTGGCCAAGAAGGTGGGGGTCAGCGAGGCCACGGTCAGCCGGGTGCTCAACGGCAAGCCCGGTGTCTCGGACGCCACTCGGCAGTCCGTGCTGACCGCCCTGGACGTGCTGGGATACGAGCGGCCCACCCAACTGCGGGGAGAGCGGGCGCGTCTGGTCGGGCTCGTGCTGCCGGAGCTGCAGAACCCGATCTTTCCCGCGTTCGCGGAGGTGATCGGCGGCGCGCTGGCCCAGCAGGGGCTGACGCCGGTGCTCTGCACCCAGACCAAGGGCGGGGTCTCCGAGGCGGACTACGTCGAGCTGCTGCTCCAGCAGCAGGTCTCCGGGGTGGTGTTCGCCGGTGGCCTGTTCGCCCAGGCCGACGCCCCGCACGACCACTACCGGCAGCTCGCCGAGCGGAACATCCCGGTGGTGCTCATCAACGCACCCATCGAAGGGCTCGACTTCCCCTGCGTCTCCTGCGACGACGCCGTGGCCATCGAGCAGGCGTGGCGTCACCTGGCCTCGCTCGGACACGAGCGGATCGGCCTGGTCCTCGGCCCCGCCGACCACGTGCCGTCCCGCCGGAAGCTGGAGGCCGCCCGCGCGGCGTCGAAGGCCGCCGGACGGACACTGTCGGACGAGTTCGTCGAGCGGTCGATGTTCTCGCTGGAGGGTGGCCAGGCCGCTGCCGCGCGCCTGTGGGAGCGCGGTGTGACCGGGATCGTGTGCGCCAGCGATCCGCTCGCCCTGGGCGCCATCCGCGCCGCGCGCCGGCGAGGCCTCGGTGTCCCCTCGGACGTCTCGGTCGTCGGCTTCGACGACTCCGCCTTCATGAACTGCACCGAGCCGCCGCTCTCGACCGTCCGGCAGCCCATCGAGGCGATGGGGCGGGCCGCGGTGGAGCTGCTCTGCGCCCAGATCCAGGGGTCCCAGACCCACTCGGGAGAGCTTCTCTTCGAGCCGGAGCTCGTCGTCCGCGGCTCCACGGCCCAGCCGCCCGTAGCTTAGGCCGGGTCCGGAAAGTCCCTCCTGGGCCGCGACGGCCCGCCCGCACGATCGCCGCGTCGTCGGTCGCCATGGCTCCCTCCTCCGCCGTGCTCGCACGCACCACCGGGCGCCGCGGCCCCCGCCCTTCTGGCCTACGCCGATACTTTCCGGATCCACTCTGGGGGCGATCCTGCCGGGGAGTCCCCGCTGCGTGAAGGCCGCGGCCCTCACGCGGCGGGCTCCCCTCGGCCCCGCGCGGCCCGCCTTCTCCCCTCCCGCCCGGCCCGGCCCGCCGGGCCTTCTCCGTATACGGCCCCCAGCGAGCCCGGTTCGCACGCGTCCGCCCCTCCGCGTCCGGTGCCGACGAGACCCGTGGCCGGGAATCACCGTGATCACGCCGTGACCCCGCCGCTGCCCGCCCCGCACCTACCGGCCGGTAGGCCGTTCCCGCCGGTCCGTCGGCCTTCCCGGCCGACACCCCGGCGGTGACCAGCCCTGACGCGCCCCGCCGCGTGCCTCCGCGCGGCCTCCCGCGCATCCCGCTCAACTCCACCCTTGGTCACGCCCGTTGACAAAGTGGTGACCGGGTAGAAACCTGTCACCCTGGCAGCGCAAAACATTGACCGAATAACTCAAAAGTCCTGGATAGTCGCTGTCATTTCCTCGCCATCGCCATGTCAGGTACCTGGCGAGAGCTCCTGTCATCGTCCACTCGGCGCACCGGCACGTGTGCCCCGTCGCCCTGCCCTCCGCCGACCGGAACGCCGGCGGAGGACCGGGTGACGAGCCGCGGCCGCCTGCCCGGATCACGGAACAAGAGGCCATCATGAGAGGCACACACCACGGCCGGCGGCTGCTCGCCGGCGCGGTGACAGCCGGCTTGCTCGGGGTCGGGCTGTTGCCCGTCACCGCCCACGCGGCTCCCCAGGCCGCATTCGCGGCCGAAGGGCCCAATCTGGCCCTCGGCAAGTCCGCGACGGCCGGCGGCGCCCACGGCGCCTACCCGGCCGGCAACGTCACCGACGGCAGTCAGCAGACGTACTGGGAGGGCCCGACCGGCTCCTTCCCGCAATGGGTCCAGGTCGACCTCGGCGGCAGCGTCCGCGCCGACCGGGTGGCGCTGAAACTGCCCACGGGGTGGGAGGCGCGGGGCCAGACCCTCGCTGTGCAGGGCAGCACCGACGGCAGTGCCTTCAGCACCCTGTCCGCGGCCGGCGCCCGCACGTTCGACCCGGCCGGCGCGAACACCGTCTCCCTCGGCTTCACCGCGGCCACGGTCCGTTTCGTCCGCGTGCAGGTCAGTGCCAACACCGGCTGGAACGCGGCGCAGCTGTCCGAACTCGAGGTGTACGGAGAGGACGACGGGGGCCCGGTCGATCCCCCGGTGAACGGCTCGAACCTCGCGCGCAACAAGCCGATCGAGGCCACGTCCACGACCCAGACCTACGCCGCGACCAACGCCAACGACGACAGCGTCACCAGCTACTGGGAGTCGGCGGGATTCCCGTCGAGCCTGACGGTGAAGCTCGGCGCCAACGCCGATGTCGAGGCCGTGGTGGTCAAGCTCAACCCCGACCCGGTGTGGGGCGCTCGGACCCAGTCCCTCCAGGTCCTCGGACGGGAGCAGTCGGCCTCGGGATTCACCTCCCTCAAGGCCCGCGCCGACTACGCGTTCAGCCCGTCGTCCGGGCAGAACACCGTCACCATCCCCGTGGCGGGCCGGTACGCCGACGTCCGGCTCACGTTCTTCTCCAACACCGGCGCCCCCGGTGCCCAGGTGGCGGAGTTCCAGGTCGTGGGAGCGGCGGCGCCCAACCCCGACCTCACCGTCACCGGCCTCGCCTGGGCTCCGGCCGCGCCGTCCGAGACGGACAGCGTCACGGTCAACGCCACCGTGCGCAACGCCGGGACGGCTTCCGCGGCCGCCACCACGGTCAACGTGAGCCTGGAAGGCGCGGTCGCGGGCTCGGCCTCCGTGCCCGCTCTCGCCGCCGGCGCCTCGGCGACCGTCCCGGTCGCCGTGGGCAAGCGACCGATGGGTTCGTACACCGTCTCGGCGGTGGTCGACCCGACCGACACGGTCGCGGAGCAGGACGACACCAACAACAGCCGCACGGCGTCCACGAAGCTGGTCGTCGGCCAGAGCCCCGGCCCGGACCTGCGGGTCACCGGGATCACCACCAACCCCGCCGCCCCGGCCGTCGGCGCTCCGGTCGGCTTCTCCGTGACGGTGCAGAACCGCGGCACCGCCGGTGTCGCGGCCGGCACGGTCACCCGACTGGTGGCGGGCGCCACCACGCTGAACGGCACCGCCGGCGCGATCGCCGCCGGAGCCAGCGTCACCGTCCCGATCAGCGGCACCTGGACCGCCACCAACGGCGGCGTCACGCTGACCGCCACGGCCGACGCCACGGGCACGGTCGCCGAGACGGACGAGAACAACAACACCTTCTCCCGCTCCGTCGTCGTCGGGCGCGGTGCGGCGGTGCCGTACACCGAGTACGAGGCGGAGGACGCCCGCTACCAGGGCACCCTCCTCACCAGCGACCAGAAGCGGACCTTCGGCCACACCAACTTCGCCACCGAGTCCTCCGGCCGCCAGTCGGTGCGCCTGACCTCCACGGGGCAGTTCGTGGAGTTCACCTCCGCCAACGCGGCGAACTCGATCGTCGTGCGCAACTCGATCCCGGACTCCGCCTCCGGCGGCGGCGCCGAGGCGACGATCAGCCTCTATGTGAACGGCTCCTTCAACCGGAAGCTGACCCTGTCCTCGAAGCACAGCTGGCTGTACGGGACGACGGACGACCCCGAGGGCCTCACGAACACACCGGGGGGCGACGCGCGCCGGCTCTTCGACGAGTCCCACGCGCTGCTGGCGCAGAGCTACCCGGCCGGAACCACCTTCCGGCTGCAGCGCGACGCGGGTGACACGGCCTCCTTCTACATCATCGACCTGATCGACCTGGAGCAGGTGGCTCCGCCCGCCTCCCAGCCGGCCGGCTGCGTGTCGATCACGACCTACGGCGCGGTGCCCAACGACGGTATCGACGACACCGACGCGATCCAGCGCGCGGTGACGGCGGACCAGAAGGGTGAGATCCCCTGCGTGTGGATCCCGGCGGGCCAGTGGCGCCAGGAGCAGAAGATCCTCACCGACGACCCGCTGAACCGGGGGATGTACAACACGGTCGGCATCCGCGACGTGACGATCCGCGGCGCCGGCATGTGGCACTCGCAGCTCCACACCCTCACCCCGCCGCACGAGGCGGGCGGCATCAACCACCCGCACGAGGGCAACTTCGGCTTCGACATCGACCACAACACCCAGATCTCCGACATCGCGATCTTCGGATCCGGCACCATCCGCGGCAACAACGGCAACCTGGAGGGCGGCGTCGGCCTCAACGGCCGGTTCGGCAAGAACACCAAGATCAGCAACGTCTGGATCGAGCACGCCAACGTCGGTGTGTGGGCCGGCCGCGACTACACCAACATCCCCGAGCTGTGGGGTCCGGGCGACGGCGTCGAGTTCTCGGGCATGAGGATCCGCAACACCTACGCCGACGGCATCAACTTCGCCAACGGCACCCGCAACTCCACCGTCTACAACTCGTCCTTCCGCAACAACGGTGACGACGCGCTCGCCGTCTGGGCGAGCAAGTACGTCAAGGACACCTCGGTGGACATCGGCTCCAACAACCACTTCCGCAACAACACGATCCAGCTGCCGTGGCGCGCCAACGGCATCGCGATCTACGGCGGTTTCGGCAACACCATCGAGAACAACATCATCTCCGACACCATGAACTACCCGGGGATCATGCTGGCCACCGACCACGACCCGCTGCCCTTCTCGGGCGAGACTCTCATCGCCAACAACGCCCTCCACCGCACCGGGGGCGCGTTCTGGAACGAGGACCAGGAGTTCGGGGCCATCACCCTGTTCGCGCAGGGCCAGCCCATCCCCGGCGTCACCATCCGGGACACCGACATCCACGACTCGACGTACGACGGCATCCAGTTCAAGACGGGTGGCGGCGAGGTGCCGAACGTGAAGATCACCAACGTCCGGATCGACAAGTCGAACAACGGGTCCGGCATCCTCGCGATGAGCGGCGCCCGGGGCAGCGCCACCCTGACCGACGTCACCGTCACCAACTCCGCCGAGGGCGACGTTCTCGTCGAGCCGGGTTCGCAGTTCGTCGTCAACCGCGCCGGCTGACCGGTCCGCCCGTGCGGTGAGGCACCGGCGAAGCGCGCTTCGGTCCCGGCCACGGCGGTGGCCGGGACCGAGGCGGCCCGTCCCCGGTCGCCCACCGCCCTCCCCACGCACCACCCCGCATTCCCCTTGCCCACCCGACCCACGTATCCGACCGAGCCGTGCCGCGCTCCCGAGGGGCGCGCGGCCGAGAACGAGGACCGATGAGAATCCGGAACTGGAGATCGCGGAGCCTGAGCGCCGCGATCGCGACGAGCCTCCTGGCGCTGGGCGGTCCCCTGATGACCGCCCAGGCCGCCGGGGGACCCAACATCGCGCTGGGAGACGCGGCCGCGGCGAGCAGCGCCCACGCCGAGTACGGCGCGACCCACATCACCGACGGCAACCAGGGTTCGTACTGGCAGAGCGCCGGGACGGCCCTGCCGCAGTGGGTGCAGGCCGACCTGGGCACCACCACCCGCGTGGACGAGGTCGTGCTCAAGCTGCCGGCGGGCTGGGAGAGCCGTAGCCAGACCCTCTCCGTCCAGGGCAGCGAGGACGGGACCAGCTTCGCCACCCTGAAGGGTTCCGCCTCCTACACCTTCACCCCCGGCGCGGCCAACACCGTGACGGTCGGCTTCCCGGCGACCCGCGCGCGGTTCGTACGGATCGACATCACCGCCAACACCGGATGGCAGGCGGCCCAGCTGTCGGAACTCGAGGTCCACGCGACCGACGGGACCTCCGCCAACCTCGCCGCGGGCCGGACCCTGACCGCGAGCAGCCACACCGAGGTCTACACCGCGCCGCAGGCCAACGACGGCAACCGCGCCACCTACTGGGAGAGCGCCAACAACGCCCTTCCGCAGTGGCTGCGCGTCGACCTCGGCTCGTCCGTTCGGGTCGACCGGGTCGTCCTGCGGCTCCCCGACACCTGGGAACCCCGCAGCCAGACCCTGAAGATCCAGGCCGGCACGAACGGCACCGACTTCACCGATCTGACCGCCGCGCGGGCGTACACCTTCGACGCGGCGAGCGGCCGCTCGGCGACGATCACGTTCGACGCCACGACCACCCGCCACGTCCGCGTCCTGGTCACCGCCAACAGCGTGCAGCCCGCCGCCCAGATATCCGAGTTCGAGGTCTACGGGCCCACGACCGGGGACGCGCAGGCGCCGACGGCCCCCGCCGGCCTCGCGTTCACCGAGCCGGCCGCCGGCCAGGTCAGGCTGGTGTGGAACGCCTCCAGCGACAACATCGGCGTCACCGGCTACGACGTCTACGCCAACGGCGCCCTGCTCACGAGCGTCGCGGGGAACGTCACCACCTACACCGACACCCGGCCCGCGAACCAGACGGTCACCTACCACGTCCGCGCCAAGGACGCCGCCGGCAACCAGTCGGCCGACAGCAACACCGTCACACGGCGGGCGGACACGGGCGACACCCAGGCGCCCACGGCGCCCGCCGACCTCGCCGCCACGGAGCCGGCCGCCGGCCAGGTCAGGCTGGTGTGGAACGCCTCCAGCGACAACATCGGCGTCACCGGCTACGACGTCTACGCCAACGGCGCCCTCCGGGGCAGCGTCGCCGGCAACGTCACCACCTACACCGACACCCAGCCGGCCACCGCCACGGTCACCTACCACGTCCGCGCCAAGGACGCGGCGGGCAACCAGTCCGCCTCCAGCAACTCCGTGACCCGCAACGGCAGCGGCGGCGGCTCCAACCTCGCGGTCGGCAAGCCGGTCAGCGCCTCCTCCGTGATCCACACCTTCGTCGCGGAGAACGCCAACGACAACAACACCGCCACCTACTGGGAGGGCGCCGCGGGCAGCTACCCCCAGACCCTCACCGTCAAGCTCGGCGCCAACGCCGACGTCAGCGGTCTCGTGCTGAAGCTCAACCCGGACTCCGCCTGGGCGGCACGCAGCCAGACGATCGAGGTCCTCGGCCGCGAACAGGGCGCGTCCGGATTCAGCGGCCTCGTCGCCGCCAGGAGCTACGCCTTCGATCCCGCGAGCGGGAACAGCGTCACCGTGCCCGTCACGGCCCGGGTCGCCGACGTGCAGCTCAGGTTCACCGCCAACTCCGGATCCTCGGCCGGACAGCTCGCCGAGTTCCAGGTGATCGGCGTACCCGCGCCCAACCCGGACCTGCAGGTCACCGGCCTGAGCACGTCGCCCGCGGCCCCGGTCGAGTCGGACGCGATCACCGTGCACGCCACCGTGCGCAACAGCGGTCCCGCCGCCGCCCCGGCGAGCGCGGTCGCCCTGCGGCTGGGCGGCACCAAAGTGGCGACCGCGCAGGTCGGCGCTCTGGCGGCCGGCGCGCAGACCACCGTCAGCGCCTCCATCGGGGCCCGCGTCGCGGGTACGTACCAGCTGAGCGCGGTCGCCGACGAGGCGAACGCGGTCGTGGAGCAGAACGAGTCCGACAACACCTTCACGAGCCCGACATCGCTCGTGGTCAAGCCGGTCTCCAGCTCCGACCTGGTCGCCGCGTCCGTGACGACCTCGCCCTCCAGCCCCGCCGCGGGGGACACCGTGTCCTTCAAGGTGGTGCTCAGGAACCAGGGGACGGTGGCGACCGCCGGGGGCGGCCACGGGGTGACGCTGTCCCTCGTCGACTCCAAGGGCGCCACGGTCAAGACCCTGACCGGTGCCCACGACGGCGTCCTCGCACCCGGTGCGTCGGTGGACGTCCCCCTCGGCCCGTGGACCGCGGCCAACGGCTCGTACACCGTCAAGGTCGTCCTCGCCGACGACGCCAACGAGCTTCCGGTGAAGCGTGCCAACAACACCTCCACCCAGCCCCTCTTCGTGGGACGCGGCGCCAACATGCCGTACGACATGTACGAGGCGGAGGACGGCACGGCGGGCGGCGGCGCCCAGGTCGTCGGCCCCAACCGGACGGTCGGCGACATCGCCGGCGAGGCCTCGGGCCGGAAGGCCGTGAACCTGGACGCGACGGGAGAGTACGTCGAGTTCACCACCCGCGCCTCCACCAACACCCTGGTGACCCGGTTCTCGATTCCGGACGCGCCGGGCGGTGGCGGCATCGACTCCACGATCCACGTCTACGTCAACGGCGTCCTGAAGAAGGCCCTCCCGCTGACGTCGAAGTACGCCTGGCTGTACGGCGCCGAGACCGCGCCCGGCAACTCGCCCGGGTCGGGCGCCCCGCGCCACATCTACGACGAGGCGCGCCTCCTGCTCGGCGAGACGGTGCCCGCCGGCAGCCGGATCCGGCTCCAGAAGGACGCCGCGAACACCTCCACCTACGCGATCGACTTCGTCAACCTGGAGCAGGTCGCCCCGACCGCCAACCCCGACCCGGCGGCCTACACCGTGCCGGCCGGATTCACGCACCAGAACGTGCAGGACGCGCTCGACAGGGTTCGCATGGACACCACCGGCAAGCTGGTCGGTGTCTACCTCCCGGCGGGCGACTACCAGACATCGAGCAAGTTCCAGGTCTACGGCAAGGCCGTGAAGGTGGTCGGCGCGGGCCCCTGGTACACCACGTTCCACGCCCCCTCCACGCAGGACAACACCGACGTCGGGTTCCGGGCGGAGGCCACGGCCAAGGGCTCGTCGTTCTCCGGCTTCGCCTACTTCGGCAACTACACCTCGCGGATCGACGGCCCGGGCAAGGTCTTCGACTTCGCGAACGTCTCCGACATCGTGATCGACAACATCTGGAACGAGCACATGGTGTGCCTGTACTGGGGCGCCAACACCGACCGGGTGACGATCAAGAACTCCCGGATCCGCAACATGTTCGCCGACGGCATCAACATGACCAACGGGTCGACGGACAACCTGGTGACCAACAACGACGCGCGGGCCACCGGTGACGACAGCTTCGCGCTCTTCTCCGCGATCGACGCGGGCGGCGCGGACATGAAGAACAACGTCTACGAGAACCTGACCAGCACCCTGACCTGGCGGGCGGCCGGTGTGGCCGTGTACGGCGGCTACGCCAACACCTTCCGCAACATCCACATCGCGGACACTCTGGTCTACTCGGGTATCACCATCTCCTCGCTGGACTTCGGGTACCCGATGAACGGCTTCGGCACCGATCCCACGACCTTCGAGAACATCTCGATCGTGCGGGCCGGCGGCCACTTCTGGGGCTCCCAGACCTTCCCCGGTATCTGGGTGTTCTCCGCGTCCAAGGTCTTCCAGGGCATCCGGGTCAACCACGTCGACATCGTCGACCCCACCTACAGCGGAGTGATGTTCCAGACGAACTACGTCGGCGGGCAGCCGCAGTTCCCCATCAAGGACACGATCTTCAGCGACATCTCCATCACCGGCGCCCGCAAGAGCGGGGACGCCTACGACGCCAAGTCCGGCTTCGGTCTCTGGGCCAACGAGATGCCCGAGTCCGGACAGGGGCCCGCGGTCGGCGAGGTGACCTTCAACGGCCTGGAACTGAACGACAACGCCGTGGACATCCGCAACACCACCTCCACCTTCAAGATCAACATCAACCCCTGACCCTTCCCAGAAGGCGCCCCGCGTGAAGCCGGGGGTCGGCGCGTGCCACGCAAGCCGTTTGCGTGGCACGCGTCGGCCCCTTGCGGTCGTTGCGCTCGCACATGCCCCCACGGGCCCGGAAGGGCTCCCTGGCGCTCTCCAGGGCCCGTCGAAGGCGCGCCCGCAAGGGGCGACGCTCCACCCCTCACCTCGCTTGCCTGCGCTCTCCTGTCAAACAATTACGAAATCAGCGCGAGATCTTGCGTTCACTTGTCGACGGTGGTTGAGTGTGCCGCGCCCCACAACGCACCGGCGGTGGGGTGAACTCCACGTCCTTGGCCCGAAGGGGACCACCCATGAGAAGTGCTCGGTTCCGCCGCACCCGCCGCGCCAGCGCGGTCACCCTCGTCTCCGCCCTCACGCTCACCGCGCTCGCCGCCTGCGGAACGAGCAGCAGCAACAACGGCGGCGGTGGTTCCGAGGACGCCGGGCCGTCCGACCCCACCGCCCCGCTCGACCCCAAGACGAAGGTGACGCTCACCATCGACTGCATGCCGCCCGCGGCGAAGGCGGCCGAGCTCAAGGAGTGGAAGGAGGACGTCGCCACCTTCAACAAGACGTACCCCAACGTCACCATCGAGGGCCGCTCCACCCCCGGCCAGTGTCTGGAGCCGCCGCGCTTCACCGCGATGCTCAAGGCCAAGTCCCAGCCGGACGTCTTCTACACCTACTTCACCGACCTGCCGCAGGTCCTCGACAACGACGGCGCCGCCGACATCACCGCTTACGTCAACGAGAAGACGGTGCCGCTGCTCGGTGACATCGACCCCGACGTCCTCGCCTCGCTCAAGCAGGACGGCAAGCTCTACGGCCTGCCCACCAGCAACTACCGCATGGGCCTTCTCATCAACCGCAAGCTCTTCCAGCAGGCGGGCCTCGACCCGGACGCCCCGCCGCGCACCTGGGCGGAGGTCCGCACGGCGGCCAAGAAGATCGCGGGCCTGGGCCAGGGCATCGCCGGCTTCGGCGAGTACAGCGCGGGCAACACCGGCGGCTGGCACTTCACCGCCCAGATGTACAGCGTCGGCGGCGAGGTCGTCGACGCGAGCGGCAGGAAGGCCGCCTTCAACGACGACCTCGGCAAGCAGGTCGCCAGGAACCTCCACGCCATGCGCTGGGAGGACGACAGCATGGGCAAGACCCAGCTGCTCAAGTGGGGCGACCTGCAGAAGCAGATCGCCACCGACAAGCTCGGCATGTTCCTCGCCGCACCCGACGACATCGCCTACATGGTCCAGCAGCTCGGCGCGAAGTACGAGAACTTCGGCATGGGCCCGATACCCGGCGAGCGTGCCACCCTGGCCGGCGGCAACAACTACATGATCAAGAAGGGGATCTCCGGCGACAAGATCAAGGCCGCGATCGCCTGGCTGAACTTCAAGAACCTCACTGTCGGCAAGGGCCAGTTCGACTGGGAGCGCACCAAGAAGGACGGCCTGCCCGTCGGGGTCCCGCAGCCCAACTTCTGGCTGAACGACTCCAAGGCCAAGGACGACGCCGCACGCGTCACGCACGCCACCATGCCGGTCGCCAACTTCAAGGCCTACATGGACAACCCGGTCGGCGGGAAGGCGGAGCCGCCGAAGGCCCAGGAGGTGTACAAGGTCCTGGACAACGTGATGTCCGGCATCCTCACCAACAAGGACGCCGACATCGACAAGCTCCTCGCCACGGCCGAGGCCCAGGTCAACCAGGTCCTGGCCCACCCGTAACGGGTCCGCGCGGGGGCGGTGACCGAGCACCGCCCGAGCATCCGCCCCCCGCCGCGAGCGCCGGACCCCGTGACCCGCGCCGCGCGACGACCGCGTCACGCGTCGCGTGCCACGCCCCGGCGGCGCCCGCCCCGACCGCCCGTGGCACCGCCCGCGGAACCGCAACCGGCAGACCAGTACCAAGGAGCGACGATGTCGGCCCCCAGCCTGACCCCGAGCAAGGCGGACGCCCCCCGCCCCTCCCCGCCGCGCGCGGCCGGCCCCCGGCCGGCCGGCGGCCACTTCGCCAAGAGCCTCCGGCGCAACCTCACCGCCCACGGCTTCCTCATCGGCGCGGTCCTCTGCTTCGCGCTGTTCTCCTGGTTCCCGATGGTCAGGGAGTTCATCCTGGCCTTCCAGAAGACCGAGGGCGGACAGACCACCTGGGCAGGCTTCGACAACCTCGCCACCGTCGTCAACGACCCGGCCTTCTGGCAGGCCTGGCGCAACACCCTCCTCTTCACCCTCCTGGCCCTGGTCTTCGGCTTCGCGGTGCCCTTCGTGGTGGCACTCGTCATCAACGAGTTCCACCACGGCCAGGGGTACCTCCGCCTGCTCGTCTACCTCCCGGTGATGCTGCCGCCGGTCGCCTCGGTCCTGCTCTTCAAGTACGTCTACGACCCGGGCTACGGCCTGCTCAACGAACTCTTCCGCTTCCTGCACCTGCCCGAGCAGCAGTGGCTCCAGGACCCCGACATCTCCATGCTCGCGGTCGTCATCGCGTCGACCTGGATGAACATGGGCGGCGCCGCCCTCATCTACCTCGCGGCCCTGCAGGGCATTCCCGGCGAACTGTACGAGGCGGCGGAGCTGGACGGAGCCGGTCTGCTGCGCAAGATCTGGCACGTCACCATCCCGCAGACGCGGCTGATCCTGTCACTGATGCTCCTGATGCAGATCATCGCGACGATGCAGGTCTTCGTCGAACCCTTCCTGCTCACCGGCGGCGCCGGCCCGGAGGGCTCGACGACGACGGTCGTCTACCTCATCTACCAGTACGCCTTCAACTTCAACGACTACGGCGCCGCGGCCGCGCTCGGCCTGCTCCTGCTCGTACTCCTGGCCGGATTCTCGGCGGCGTACGTGAAGCTCAGCCGCGCCGAGGACGAGTAGGCAGGGGAGACCAGCATGTCCACACGTACTCTCATCTCACCGGCCCAGCTCGCCAAACCCCGTGGCAAGGCCCTCTACTGGGTGACCTTCGCCCTGGTCGTCGGCGGCTTCACCCTGCTCTTCCTCGGCCCGCTCTACTGGATGGTGTCCAGCGGGTTCAAGGACGCCCAGGAGGTGATCCAGACCCCGCCGACCCTGATCCCCGGCTCCTTCGAGCCCGGGAACTACACCCGGGCCTGGGAGGTCATGGACCTCGCGAGCCTGCTCTTCAACACCCTGTACTACGCCTTCGGAGCCCTCGCCTTCCAGCTCGTCCTCGACGTCGCGGCGGCCTACTCGCTGTCGAAGCTCCGGCCGGTCCTCGGCAAGGCCATCCTCGGCATGATGCTGGCGACGCTGATGATCCCGGCGACGGTCCTGGTGGTACCGCAGTACCTCACGGTGCTCGACGTGCCGATCGTGGAGCGCAACCTGCTCAACACGCCCTGGGCGATCTGGCTGCCCTCGGTCACCAACGCCTTCAACATCTTCCTGCTGAAGCGCTTCTTCGACTCGATCCCGAAGGAGCTCCTGGACGCCGCCTCGATGGACGGCGCCTCCCCGATGCGGGTGCTGTGGTCCATCGTGCTGCCCATCTCACGGCCGATCCTGGGCGTGGTGTCGATCTTCGCGATCGTCGGAGTCTGGAAGGACTTCCTCTGGCCGATGCTCACCCTGCCCGACCCCGCCAAGCAGACGCTCAACGTCGGCATCTACTCCCTCTCCAACGGCGTACCCGTGAACGTGCTGATCGCGGCGCTCACGATCGCCTCGCTGCCGACGCTGCTCATCTTCCTGGTCTTCCAGCGCAACATCATGAGCGGCCTGACCGCCGGCGGGCTCAAGGGCTGACCCCGCGGGCCCCGGCCCCACGGCCTCCCGCCCGGGCCGCGCACCGGCCCGCCGGCCGGGCCACCCCCGGCGAGTGCGCCCGCGCCCCTCCTCACCCTCCCCAGCCTTCGCCGCCGGACCGTCCGACGACGCCCCGCCGACCGGTCCGGCGGCGAAGCCCCACCCTGCCCGAAAGGACCCTCACGTGGCAGCCCCTCACTCGCCCCGCACCGACGACTGGTGGCGCGACGCCGTCATCTACCAGGTGTACCCACGCAGCTTCGCCGACGGCGACGGCGACGGCACCGGGGACCTCGCGGGCGTCCGGACGCGACTGCCCTACCTCGCCGAACTCGGCGTCGACGCCCTCTGGTTCACCCCCTGGTACCTCTCGCCCCTGGTCGACGGCGGCTACGACGTCGCCGACTACCGCACCATCGACCCCGCCTTCGGCACCCTCGGCGAGGCGGAGAAACTGATCGCCGAGGCACACGACCTCGGCATCCGGACCATCATCGACATCGTCCCCAATCATGTCTCCGACCAGCACTCCTGGTTCCGGGCGGCTCTCGAGGCCGGTCCGGGCAGCCCCGAACGCGAGCGGTTCCACTTCCGCCCCGGACGCGGCGAGCACGGCGAACTCCCGCCCAACGACTGGCCCTCCCAGTTCTCCGGCCGGACCTGGACCCGCGTCCCGGACGGCGAGTGGTACCTCCACCTCTTCACCCCCGAACAGCCCGACCTCAACTGGGCCCACCCCGCGGTCCGCCACGAGCACGAGGACGTCCTGCGCTTCTGGTTCGAGCGGGGGGTCGCGGGTGTCCGCATCGACTCCGCGGCCCTGCTCGCCAAGGACCCCGCGCTCGCCGACTTCGAGGAGGGCGTCGACCCCCACCCGTACATCGACCGCGACGAGCTCCACGACATCTACCGGTCCTGGCGTGCCATCGCCGACGAGTACGGAGCCGTCTTCGTCGGCGAGGTGTGGCTCCCCGACTCCGAGCGCTTCGCCCGCTACCTCCGGCCCGACGAGCTGCACACCGCCTTCAACTTCACCTTCCTCGCCTGCCCCTGGGACCCCGGCCGGCTGCGCCAGGCCATCGACGACACGCTGGCCGAACACGCTCCGGTCGGCGCGCCGGCGACCTGGGTGCTGTGCAACCACGACGTGACCCGGACCGTGACCCGCTACGGGCGCGAGGACACCGCGTTCGACTTCGCCACGAAGCGGTTCGGCACGCCGACCGACCTGGAGCTCGGCACGCGGCGCGCCCGCGCCGCCGCCCTGCTGACCCTCGCACTGCCGGGGTCGGTCTACCTCTACCAGGGCGAGGAGCTGGGACTGCCCGAGGCCGACATCCCGCTCGACCGCATCCAGGACCCCATGTTCTTCCGTTCCGGGGGCACCGACCCGGGACGCGACGGCTGCCGCGTCCCGCTGCCGTGGAGTGCGGACGCGCCGTACGCCGGCTTCGGCTCACGGGCCGAACCCTGGCTCCCGCAGCCCGTGGACTGGCCGGCCCGCGCGGCCGACCGGCAGCGGCTCGATCCCGCCTCGATGCTCACCCTCTACCGCGAGGCCCTCCGGCTGCGCCGTACCACTGCGGGCTTCGGCGACGGGCCGCTGCGCTGGCTCCCCTCCGCCGACGGAGTGCTGGCCTTCGCCCGCTCCGAGCACCTGATGTGCGTGGTCAATCTCTCGCCCGCCCCGGTGGGCCTCCCCGCCCACACGGGCGTCCTGCTGAGCAGCGGCCCTCTGGACGCGGACGGGGCGCTCCCGTCGGACACCGCCGTCTGGCTGCGGACCTGACGACGGTGTCCGGGGTGGGGCGGCGGTGTGCACCGCCGCCCCACCCCGGACCGTGCCCGGCCTGTCAGACGCGGTCGGCCGCGATCAGGACGTACTGGAACGAGCCGTCCTTGTAGGAGTTGATGAACGCCTCCTCGATACCGGTGACCAGCGACGACGTGGCCCGCAGCTCCCAGTAGGGGAGGGTGTCGGGCGTCAGGTCGATGACCGCCTGCGGGACGAGGCGGTTGTCGGCCATGGCACGCAGGTACTCGCGGCGGGAGTGGATGTTGCACTCGAAGTGCGCGTTGATCTGCGAGACCCACTTCGAGGGCTGGCCGTACCGCGGGTTCCAGCAGCCGGTGATGGTGACATAGCGTCCGCCGACCTTGAGGAGGCGGGAGTGCTCCGCGAAGAGGTCGTGCAGGTCGACGTACATGCTCGACTCGTTGTTCCAGGAGGCCGCGGCCCGCCCCGTCTCGAAGGGGGTGTCGAGCATGTTGCAGACCCGGGCGTGGACGTGGTCCTCGATGCCGAGTTCACGGGCGCGCTGGTTGGCGAAGTCGGCCTGGGTGGTCGACAGGGTGACGCCTTCGACGTCGCAGCCGAACCGCTGGTGGGCCATGACCATCGATCCGCCCCGGCCGCAGCCGGCGTCCACGAGCGTGTCGTCACCGCCGATGACGCCGAGGTGGTCCAGGAGGACGTCGGTCTGCGCCGACTCCAGGCGGTGGAGCTCGGCGATCAGCCTCTTCTCGTACGCGCTGTCGTCGGCGTTCCCGAGCGCGGCGTGGTCGACGTCGCCGATGCCGTAGTGGTGGTGGTAGAGCCCGTCGACATCGCCGAGCCGCAGGTTCACGGGCCTCGCCTCCTGGTTCCAGTACCGGGCGATGTCACCCTGGTAGGGGGAGGCCGGCGCCGGGACGAAGGCGGAGGTGCCATGGGGGGTGCTGAACTGGGTGCTGGTCACAGGTAAGTCCTTCTCTACCAGAAATCGGGCAGGCTGTATCGATAGGTGTTGGTCTGGTGCCAGTAGTGGTTGCCGTCGACCCACACCGCCACGCCGCGCAGGAAGCGCAGCAGACTCGGGACGGGACAGGCGGCGGCCAGGGCGGCGGCTTCGGTCTCGAAGCCGTGCATGAGGTCGTTGTGGACCTCGACCGCCTTCAGATAGGCGTCGCGCTCGGAGCGGTTCTCGCGTTCGGCGATCACCACCGGTAGGTTCAGGTGCGTCCCGGGACTTGCCAGTTCCTTGGTGTACGAGTACAGGTCGTTGACGATCGTGGTCGCGTTTCCGGCGAGCGCGATGATCCGCTGCAGGGCCGGCTGGGCGTGCAGGTCGGCCGGGAGTTCGTAGCCCCCGACGGTGTCGGTGATGGTGGGGCAGGGGCGGAAGTTGTTGAACTGGCGCATCGCCAGGTACTCCCACACCTCCGGGACGTGGTCCGTCTCGGCCCACGCGGCCTCGGCGAGGTAGCCCATGTGCAGACGGGCCATGTCGTGCCGGAACCGGTCCGCCTGCGAGGCCGTGGCCTGCCGGAGGAAGTACTCCATGGCCGAGCGGTAGGCGCGGCGGGGGGCGTCCGCCTGGAGCGACTCCTTCCACGCCGGCTCGTACTCCTCGGTCGTGTGCAGGGGGTCGAGGGCCGTGTGCGCGAGGAGGAGGCGGCTGCCGAGGCCGACGGGCGATCCGCCGTGGTCCTCGCAGTAGCAGTCGTCGACCGCGTTCTCGGCGACCATCAGCCGGGTGGCGATCATCAGGTGGTCCACGGTGGGAGCGTCCGGATGGCACGCGACCATGTAGCGGCCGACGGAGAAGCCGTCGAACTGGTCCTCCCACTCCGGGGGAAACGCCTGGACCTCGTCCACCGCCCACGCCTTGATCCGGTGGCTGACCTCCTCCACCCGTGCGGGGTCCGGCTCCGCGACCGGGTGGTGGTAAAGCCCGGGGATGGGTCTGCCCTCCGCCGACGGCGGGGGCGCTGCCGGTTCCGCGGGAGCCGGGGGCGCCTCGCGCGGCGTCAGGCGCAGGCCGGCCGTGCCCAGACCGCTCGGGCCGCGCAGGAGCCGTTCCAGAGCGGGCGTCCCCGGCCCGGCCTTCGAGGGCCCGTCGCTCACGGGCGGGGCCGCCGGGGCGGGGCCGGGGACGCCGGCCGGGGCGAGGCCGAGGACGTGGGTCCCGAAGTGCGCCGCCGCGGCGGGCACACTCGACTGCAGAGGGGAAGGCCCGGGATCGGGCATCCGTGACTCCTTGGTGGCGTGGGTCAGGGGGATCAGTCGCGCCTGCGGGCGATCTGCACGTTCTCCAGCACGCCGAGTGCGTTGGGCACGAGGATGGCGGCGGAGTAGTAGGTGGTGACCAGGTACGAGATGATCGCCTGTTCGTTGATGCCCATGAAGCGCACGGACAGGCCCGGCTCGATCTCGTCCGGCAGGCCGGTCTGGCGCAGACCGATGACGCCCTGGTTGTCCTCGCCGGTGCGCATGGCCAGGATGGAGCTGGTGCTGTCCTTGCTGATGGGAATCTTGTTGCAGGGCAGGATCGGGACGCCGCGCCACGCCGGGACCTGCTGCCCGCCCAGGTCGACGTGGTCGGGGTAGAGCCCGCGGGCGTTGAACTCGCGCCCGATCGCCGCGATGGTCCGGGGGTGGGCGAGGAGGAGCCTGGTGCCGCGCCGGCGGCAGAGCAGCTCGTCGAGGTCGTCCGGAGTGGGCGGGCCGGAGTGGGGCTGGATCCGCTGCTTGAAGTCGGCGTTGTGGAGCAGACCGAACTCCCGGTTGTTGATCAGCTCGTGCTCCTGCCGCTCGCGCAGCGCCTCGATCGTGAGCCTGAGCTGTTCCTCGGTCTGGTTCATCGGCCCGTTGTAGAGGTCGGCGACCCTGCTGTGGACGCGCAGGATCGTCTGCGCGACCGAGAGTTCGTACTCGCGCGGTCGGAGTTCGTAGTCGACGAAGGCGCCGGGCAGCGCGACTTCGCCCGTGTGACCGGCCGACATCGCGATCTCGGCTTCACCGTGCCGATTCTGGCGCTGATCGGGAAGCGAACTGAAGTGCCGGATGTGCTCCTGGAGGCTCGGCGCCGCGGCCATCACGGCGGCGAAGTCGGCCCGGGACAGGGTGAGCAGGGTGCCGGCGGTCTCGGCGGTGGCGGTGTAGTCCCACCGGGCATCGGCGTCCAGGAGGGCGTTCTCACCGAACTGGTCGCCGTCCGCGAGCACGGAGACGGTGACCTGGTCGCCGTACTTGCCGACGGACGTCTGATTGACCCGTCCATGGGCGATCAGATGGATCTGCTCGGAGGGCGTACCGCGCTCCACCAGCACCTCGCCGGCCCGGAAGTCCCGTTGCACGCACCGGCCGGCGAGCCCGTCCAGCACCTCCTCGTCGTCGAACCCGCGCAGAAGGGCCAGTTCACCCAGCTCGCGAGGGATCACCCGGACGTCGCCACCGGTCTGGACGAACTCGATGCGTCCGTCTCCGACGGTGTAACTCAGCCTCCGGTTCACCCGGTAGGCGCCGCCCTTCGTCTCCACCCAGGGGAGCATGCGCAGCAGCCACCGGGAGGTGATCTCCTGCATCTGCGGGGCGGACTTGGCCGTCGTGGCGAGCTGGCGCGCAGCCGCCGTACTCAGACTGGACTGACGGGGCGCGTCCCGTTGTTCTTCCGGGCTGGTCTCAACGGCCATCGGGCGGGCTCTCCTTCGCAGGGGGGGGGATCGGCGCATGTGTGCGCCAACCGGTGAAAGAGGAGGAATGCGGATCAACATCCGGGAATCCGTCCAGATCCCTGGGAACAGTAACGGCCGGCGCGCACGCCTCGCCCGGAAGGCCGTGGGCATTCCCCAGAAGCGGTGATCTTGCTCAGGCCGGTGTTTAACCGCGGACCGGCGACTTCCGGACACCCTCGCGCCCTCCTTGGCGCGGACACCCACGCAGAACGGCCCCCTCCGCGGTGCGGAGGGGGCCGTCGTGGCGTTTGGGGTCAGAACCAGCTCTGGGCCGGAGACGCGTTGCAGTCCCAGGTGCGGAAGCCGCCCGCGACGGTGTCGTCCATGCAGCGGTTGGTGCCCTGGTTCTTGAGCTCGAGCGTGCCGTCGTTCCACCGCTTGACGAACCAGCTCTGGAACACGCCGTCGTTGCAGTCCAGGACGCGGAAGCCCACGTTGCTGTCGTCGATGCACTTGCCGGTCAGCACGTTCTGGAACCGCCGGGTGCCGTCACCCCACGACTTCACGTACCACTTCTGCGCATTGGTGTTGTTGCACGGGAAGGCGCGCAGGCCCCCCTCGTTGGTGTGGTCGATACAGCGACCGGTCTCCTGGTTCTGGAAGGTGTTGACGGGGTCGGCCGTGGTCGCCGCCGAAGCGGTCGACGTACCGGGCAACAGGGCGAGTACGGCGACGGAAGCCCCGATTCCTGCTGCGCGCTTCAGAACAGACACGTGAAATCTCCCTCGTGGTGGTCCATGCCGATGGCAACGGAACAGAGTCTGCTGAGGGCGGGAGCCCGGGAACACCGGTAACGCTGCATATAGACGCGGAGAGGAATCGATGCGACAGTGGACGATTTTCTCTCGCCGCCGTCGCCCCCGCCGCTGCCCCTGGCGCCGCCGCCTTCGTCGTCGCCCGCACGGAGCGGCGGCGGGCGCGTCCCTAACACGCGCGCCCCGCACGGTCGCCCCGTCAACTTCCGGGTACCGGGGCCGCCGGGAGATCCGTAGCGTCCCCCTGCGTCGAGGATCGCCGGACGGACGAGGCGGGCCGCGGTCCGAGCCGGGGCGCGCACACGGGCGCCGTTCCGGTCGTGCACCGCGAACGCCGACGGCCGCACCGGCGGGACGAGGCACGAGGCACATCGGCATCTGCAGCGAGTCCGCCGCGGTCGACGCCGCGGCGGCCCGACCCCGAGGGGGACCCCGACCGTGAACAGCCCGACCACCCCACGCGGCGGAATGCCCGCCGACAGCCCACCGAGCGGGAGGACGGCGCGACTGCGGCGACTCGGTGTCGCCGGCGCGGCCGTCCTCGCCATGGCCGCGACGGCCCTCGGCCTGACCGGCGCGCCGCCCGCCGTCGCGGCGCCGGCCCGCTCCGCCGGTGTCGAAGTGCCGGCCGGCGTCACCGCGGGCGTGGCGGTCTTCGACCGCACGACCGGCACCTTCACCGAGCGGCTCAACGAGAACGCGCAGTTCCGGTCGGCATCGGTGGTCAAGCTGCTGATCGCCCTGGACTTCCTGCGCACCCGCGACCCCCGCCAGCTGCCCGCCCCCGACCGGACCCGGCTCGACTCGATGCTGCGCAGCAGCGACGACACGGCCGCCGGCTTCTACTGGACCCTCGGCGGGAGGACGGCGATCATCCAGCGGACGGCGCCGGAGATCGGCCTGACCGGCACCTCCAACCCACCCTCGGGGATGGAGGACTACTGGGGTTACGTGGCGACCACGGCCGCCGACACGGTGCGAATCTACCGCCACCTCCTGGAGACGGCGCCCGCGCCGGTCCGCGACTACGTGATGGGCAACCTGCGGCAGTCCACCCGCTGCGGCACCGACGGCTTCGACCAGCACTTCGGGATCGCGGGATCCTTCGTCCGGCCGTGGGCGCTCAAGCAGGGCTGGTCCGGCTTCGGAGCCTCCGGCGGATGCACCCCCAAGCCACCGACCACCGTCCCCGGCTACGCCGCGGCGTCACAGGAGGTGCGGGCGACGCCGGGGGCCGACGGGCGAACCGCACGAGGGACCGCCTCGCAGCGCACCCCGCGCGCCGGCGCCGCGGTGGACCTGACCCGCGAGGCACTGCACACCACCGGCACCGTGGGCGCGGGCGACCGCACCATCGTGGCCGTCTTCACCCTGCACCCCGACGGCACCCCGTACGGCACCGCGTACACCGCCGTCAACCGGCTCACCCGCTCCCTCGACGTGCCCGGCGCCACCCGCCCCGCGGGGACCTGGTTCGGCACCTGGGGAGCGGGCGTGAACGTGCGCCCGCAGCCGACCACCGTCAACTCCCCGCCGCTCACCACCCTCCCGGCCGGCGTGGAGGTCCTGGTCGGCTGCCAGAAGCAGGGCCAGGAGGTCACCATCCCGCCGTACACCAACACCTGGTGGGCGTACCTGCCCCAGTACGGCGGCTACATCACCAACATCTACGTCAGCTCGCCCGGCAGCCAACTCCCGGGCGTGCAGACCTGCGCCGCCTCCTGAGCCGATCCGGAGGACTGCCCCGGGGCCCCGCGTCGGACGGACCGACGCGGGGCCTCAGCCGCGTTCGTGACCCCGCTCTTCCTCACCTGCCAACGTTGTCGGGCGAAGACACGCAACCCCCCGCGCACCCCTTCCCGACCGCGTTACGATGCCCGGCGGCTGATGACCGGCCGACACGGGGAAGGAAGATCGTCGATGAGCGGCATTCTGATCCACCTGCCGTCCGAGGAACGCACGGAACCCACGACCACCTTGAGACTGGGGCCCGGAGAGGCCGCGCGCTTCGGCCGGGGAACGGCCGCCCACCCGGTCCAACTACGGCTGCCGGACCCGGCCGTCTCCCGGCTCGCCGGCGAGATCCGGGTGACCGAGGACCACTGGCAGCTCACCAACTACTCCACCACCCAGAGCTATCTCGTGGAGAACCCGGAAGGGGCGGGCGAGTACCTCCGGGTCCCGCCACGCCGGTCGGGTGCGCCGATCCCCTTCGAGTTCGCCCGGGTCGTGCTGCCCACCCGGGGCTCCACCGTGAGCTTCCAGGTGTTCGCCCCCGACCACGTCTACCTCGACGCGGCCGACCCCGCCGGAGCCTGGGGCACGGGCACCCTCACCGCCTACTCCCTGGACGAGACGGCCACGTACTTCCTCGTCCTGGTCGCCCTCTGCGAACCCCGGCTGCGCGACGAGTCGGCCGTCCAGGTGCCCACCACGCCCCAGGTCGTCGACCGCATCAGGAACCACCCGGCACTGGCCAGGCTGACCCCGCGGGCGGTCAGCGCCCACATCCAGTACCTGGCGGAGGAGAAGCTGCGGGTGCACGGGCCGCAGGACGCCGGCCCGGGGCGCGGGGTCCGGCGCACCGGCACACGCGAGGCCGTCGTGGGCGTCGCCCTCCGCTTCGGCCTGGTCCGCGAGGAACACCTGAGACTGCTGCCGCCCCGCTCACCGGGCGCCCCGCTCCCGGAGCCGGCGCGGACCGGAAGTGGCGGGTGAGCACGACGGTGGAGGCGTACGACGGGACCGGCGAGACGGTCGGGCGGGTACCGCGCGGCTACCGCGTCGGCCGCTGGGAGGTCGTCCAGCCGATCGCCGACGGCGGCTGGGGACACGTCTACGAGGGCCGTGACACCGCACCGGGTACGCCCCTTGCACAGCCGGAAGGGACCGAAGGCGCGGCCGAGGAGGACGAGGCGGGCCAGGCGGGGGAGCGGGCCGGGGAGACCGTGGAGGCGGGGCGTCGCGTCGCGCTGAAGTTCCTGCCGACCTCCGGGCTCGCACCCCGGCAGGCGGAACGGCTGGCGGAGACGGCCCGGCGGGAGATCGCCTTCGGCCGCCGCGCGCAGCACCCCCGGCTGATGAGGCTGCTGGACTCCGCGGTGCTCGACGAAGCGGAGCTGCCCGGTCTCGACGGCGCCGTGGTGCTGGTCATGGAGCGGGCCGAGAGCAGTCTGCAGGACCTGCTGGACGCCGCGGACGGCGAGCCCCTGCCCGAGGCGGAACGGCTCCTGTCGGAGATCTGCGAGGGGCTGGCCCACCTGCACGGGCTCGGCTGGGTGCACGGGGATCTCAAACCGGACAACGTGCTGGTCATGCCGGACGGTTCGGTACGGCTCTCCGACTTCGGCCTCACCGTGGAGCTGGAGGGGACACGCGGCACCCACGGGTACATTCCGCCGCTCGGCTCGCCCGACTACCTTCCGCCCGAGCGCTGGAGGGCACCGCTGGGCGAACGCGGCGTGCTCGTGCGGCCCAGCGCCGACGTGTGGGCCTTCGGGGTGATGATCCATCAGGTCTTCACCGGGGGAGCCTCGCCCTTCCCGGGAGCGACCCCGAACTCCCGGGGCGCGGCGGTCCAGGAGTACGCCGAGGGCAGGGCGCCGCTGCGGCTGCACGTCGCGGTGCCGGAGTTCTGGCGTGCCATGGCGTCCGACTGCCTCCTGCCGGGGCACGCCGAGCGTGCGGCGCATACCGCGCAGAGCCTGCTGGAACGCATCCGGGCCGCCGGACGCGGCGGCGCCCGGACCGGCACCGGGCACCGGGGCGGGAAGCGGGGGGTCGCACTGGCCGTCGGCGCGGTGGTCGCCCTGGGCGGGGCGGCCGGCGGCGCCTGGTGGCAGTGGGGTGGCACCGACAAGGACCCCCGGCGGACGGCGTCGCAGGTGCGGCTGACGGTGTTCAACGCGGACGCCAAGTGCCGCGACCGCACGGACCGGGATCCGCTGTGCAGTCTCGGCCTGGCCATCGACCCGACCGCGCCGTACGTCATGGACAACGTCGTGCGGACCCGCGTGTGGCACGGTGACGCGCTGACCGCCGAGTGCGTCCAGGCGCGGGGCATCCCGGTCACCGACGAGGTGGGAACCAAGTCGTCCCGGTGGTACCGGGTGCGGCTGCCCGCGGCGGAGAAGGACCCGAAGGCCGTGCCCGCCACCGCCTGGCTGCCGGAGGTGCGGACCAAGAGCCGCCCGCCCGTTCCGGCCTGCGCGGACTGATCCGCCGCGGGGACCGTCGGGTCCGCCCGCGCGGACCGGCCGTCGGGGTCCGTACCGGCCGGCGCGCGGTCACGGTCATCCGTGACC
>NZ_JBFASK010000059.1:0-24874 GCF_040677675.1 Streptomyces sp. NPDC053755
CGATGAGCAGGTACGGCAGTCGGCGGGGCGCCGCTCCGGTGCGGCGGCGGCTGGGCCCTTCCGGGCGGCGCCCTGTCCCCGCAGCGCCGCCCGGAAGGCGAACCCCCACCCCGTTGTCCGTCCAGGAGATGTCATGACCACGACCACCACCCCGGCGACACGAAGGCGCGCCCGTGCGCGCACGGCAGGCTCACTCCTCTCCCTGGGTGCCCTGCTCGCCACCTCCGTCACCCTGCTCACCGCCGGCCCGGCCGCCACCGCGGAGACGCTGCTGTCCCAAGGCCGGCCCGCCGCCGCCTCCTCGACCGAGGGCCCCGCCTTCCCCGCGTCCGCCGCGGTCGACGGCGACCGCACCGGAACCCGCTGGGCGAGCCAGTGGAGCGACGGCCAGTGGTTCCAGGTCGACCTGGGCCAGAGCGCCGACATCAGCAGAGTCGTGCTGACCTGGGAAGGGGCCTACGGCAAGGCCTACGACATCCAGCTGTCCGACAACGGCACCGACTGGCGGACCGTCAAGTCCGTGACCGCCGGTGACGGAGGCACCGACGAGATCACCGTCTCCGGCACCGGACGCTACGTACGCCTCCAGGGCGTCGCCCGGGCCACCGGATACGGCTACTCCCTGTGGGAGTTCCAGGTCTACGGCGGAGGTGGCGGCACCACCCCGCCCCCCGGCGGCGCCGTCCGCGTCACCGGCGGCCAGGGCAACTGGCAGCTGACCGTCGGCGGCCAGCCGTACACGGTGAAGGGCATCACCTGGGGCCCGGCGATCGCCGACGCTCCCCGCTACATGCCGGACGTGCGATCCATGGGCGTCAACACCATCCGCACCTGGGGGACCGACGCCGGCACCCGGCCCCTGCTCGACACCGCGGCCGCCCACGGGATCCGCGTGGTCAACGGCTTCTGGCTCCAGCCGGGCGGCGGCCCGGGCTCCGGCGGCTGTGCCGACTACGTGACGGACACCGCCTACAAGAACACCATGCTCGGCGAGATCGCCAAGTGGGTCGAGGCGTACAAGTCGCACCCCGCCACGCTGATGTGGAACGTCGGCAACGAATCCGTCCTCGGCCTGCAGAACTGCTACAGCGGCACCGCGCTGGAGGCCCAGCGCAACGCGTACACGGCCTTCGTCAACGACGTCGCCAAGAGGATCCACTCCATCGACTCCGACCACCCCGTCACCTCCACCGACGCGTGGACCGGTGCGTGGCCGTACTACAAGCGCAACGCCCCCGACCTGGACCTGTACTCGATGAACGCCTACGGCGACATCTGCGGAGTGCGCCAGGACTGGGAGGAGGGCGGGTACACCAAGCCGTACATCATCACCGAGACCGGCCCGGCCGGCGAGTGGGAGACCCCCAAGGACGCCAACGGCGTCGCCTCCGAGCCCACCGACGTGCAGAAGGCCGACGGATACACCAGGGCCTGGGAGTGCGTCACCGGTCACCGAGGCGTCGCCCTCGGCGCCACCGTGTTCCACTACGGCCTCGAGCACGACTTCGGCGGCGTCTGGTTCAACGTGGTTCCGGACGGCCTGAAGCGGCTGTCCTACTACGCCGTCAAGAAGGCGTACACCGGCTCCGTCGCCGGCGACAACACCCCGCCGGTCATCACCGGCATGACGGTGACCCCCGCCGCATCCGCTCCGGCCGGTGGGGAGTTCACGGTCCGCGCCGACATCCGCGATCCCCAGGGCGACCCCGTGAACACCAAGATCTTCCTGAGCGGCAACTACGCCAACGGCGACAAGCGGCTCGTCGAGGCGCGCTTCCGCTCCCTCGGCAACGGCACGTTCGCCGTCACGGCCCCCGAGAAGCTCGGGGTCTGGAAGGTCTACATCCAGGCCGAGGACGGCCGCGGCAACGCCGGCATCGAGACGCTCTCGGTGAAGGTCGTCGCCCCGCCCGTCGCGGGCACCAACATCGCCCTGAACCGGCCGGCCACCGCCTCCTCCTTCCAGGCCTCCTACGGCGACTGCCCCTGCCCGCCCGCCCAGGCCACCGACGGCAACACCGGCACCCGCTGGGCCAGCGACTGGAGCGACCCGCAGTGGATCCAGGTGGACCTGGGATCCGTGCGCTCCTTCAACCGCCTCCAGCTCGTCTGGGACCCGGCCTACGCCCGCGCCTACGAGGTCCGGGTGTCCGACGACGGCACCAGCTGGCGCACCATCCACGCCACCACCAGCGGGGACGGGGACGTCGACACCATCCAGGCCGCCGCCACCGCCCGCTACGTGAAACTCCAGCTCACCGCGCGGGGAACCGGCTGGGGCTATTCGCTCCACGAGTTCGGCGTCTACAGCTGACGGGCGCCCGACCTCCCGAGCCGTACACGCCGTGACCGGCGCGCGGCGGCGGGTCCCGTCGCCGCGCGCCGTCGCCCGTACAACCGACCGAGGAGATCCTCATGAGAATCCGTGGCAGGACCCTGCCCGCGTTGCTTCTCGCCACCGCCCTGGGCGTCTCGGCCCTGTCCGTGAACGCGCTCACGGCCGCCTCCGCCTCCACCCCCGACAGCGCGCCGCCTGCTGTCTCCGCCCACGCCGGACACGTGATGGGCGCGTCCGCCCTCCCGTCCGGCGACGACCCCGACGGCGACGGGTACATCCTCGCCAACCCGCAGGTCACCGGCGTGACCCCGTCGACCGCGGTCCCGCCGCCGGCCTACCACCACGAGTTCCAGGCCGGCTGCGCCGTCACCCACGCGGCGGCGGACGACCCGATCCTCTACCCCGGCCGGCCCGGCGCCTCGCACGACCACACGTTCATGGGCAACACCACCACCAACGCCCACTCCACCACCGCGTCGCTGACCGCGGGCCCGACCAGCTGCACCGCGCCCGCGGACGCGTCGGCGTACTGGATGCCCTCGCTGTACAAGGGCGACCGGAAGATCCTGCCCGTGGGCCCGCAGGTCATCTACTACAAGGCGGGCGTGACCGACTACCGGAGCGTGCGGCCGTTCCCCAAGGGACTGCGGTTCGTCGTCGGCAGCCCGACGCAGAGCGCCCAGGAGTTCCGCAACCACAAGGGCTTCGTCGAGGGCTGGGAGTGCGGTGACAGCTTCTTCAACACCGACTTCCCGGCCAGCTGTCCGAGCCGGCCCGACGTGCAGCTCAACCTCCGTTTCCAGGCTCCCAGTTGCTGGGACGGGAAGTACCTCGACACACCCGACCACAAGAGCCACATGTCCTACACGGTGGTCAAGCCCGGCACCAACGACAACATGTGCCCGGCCTCCCACCCGGTCGCCCTGCCGATGATCGAGTTCAAGATGGCCTGGCCGGTCAACGGCGACATGTCGCAGGTCCGGCTCTCCAGCGGCAGGGGCTATTCCTTCCACTACGACTTCTTCAACGCGTGGGAGGAGCGCACCCTCAAGGCCCTCGTCGACCACTGCATCGTCGGCGGCCTGCAGTGCGACACCCGGGGCTTCGACCTCTACCGCCCCGAACGCGGCGCCGTGCTGAACGCCGACCACCGCCTGCCCTGACCCGCATCCCGTGCGGCCCGGACGTCCACCACGGCGTCCGGGCCGTCCGCGCGCCACGGCCCCGAGCCGTTCCGCCTCCCACCGAGCGAGGAGATCGCCCCTCATGACCACCACCGTGCCGTCCGCCACCGCCGCGTCCCCCACCGCGGACCACGACGCTCTGATCGACCGGCTGCCCCCGGACTTCCGCTTCGGCGCGGCCACCTCCGCCTTCCAGATCGAGGGAGCGACCGCGGAGGACGGCCGCACCCCCTCCATCTGGGACACCTTCTGCCGCGTCCCGGGGGCCGTCGACAACGGCGACGACGGCGACATCGCGTGCGACCACTACCACCGCATGCCCGAGGACGTCGCCCTGCTCGCCGGCCTCGGCCTCGACACGTACCGCTTCTCCGTCTCCTGGTCCCGTGTCCAGCCGCACGGGCGCGGTCCGGTCAACCCGGCCGGCATCGGCTTCTACGACCGGCTGGTCGACGAACTCCTGGCGCGCGGGGTCACCCCGTGGCTGACCCTCTACCACTGGGACCTGCCCCAGGACCTCCAGGACGCCGGCGGCTGGCCCGCCCGCGACACCGCCTACCGCTTCGCCGACTACGCGGAGCTGGTCCACGACCGTCTCGGCGACCGCGTCGAGCACTGGACGACGCTCAACGAGCCCTTCTGCTCGGCCGTCCTCGGCCACGTCGAGGGGGTCCACGCGCCCGGCGGCCGCTCCCTCGCGGACGGCGTGCACGCCCTGCACCACCTGCACCTGGGCCACGGCCTCGCGGTCCAGAGGCTGCGCTCGGCGGCCCGGCGGCCCCTCGACCTGGCCGTCACCCACCTCCTCGGCACCAGCCGGCCCGCGACCGACACCCCGGCCGACCGCGAGGCCGCGCGCCGGGCGGACGCCCTCGGATTCCGCTTCTACCTCGACCCGATCCTGCGCGGCTCCTACCCCCGGGACCTCGTCGACGACCTGGCCGTCCACGGGATCGAGATCCCGGTCAGGGACGGCGACCTGGAGACCATCGCCGCCCCCATCGACACCCTCGGCGTCAACTACTACCGCTCGATGCGCACCTCCGGCGTCGACGAGAGCGGTGTCACCCACGACGCCCACGGCATCCCGGTCACCCGCAACCTGCCGCACGGCGGCCTGCCCGTCACCGGCCTCGGCTGGGAGGTCATGCCCCACGACCTCACCGAGCTGCTGCTCCGCGTCTCCCGCGACTACCCCGGTACTCCCATGGTGATCACCGAGAACGGCGCCGCCTACGACGACCACCCCGACGCCCACGGCTTCGTCGACGACACCGCCCGCACGGCCTACCTCGCCGCCCACCTGGCCGCCGTGTCCCAGGCCCGCCTCCACGGAGCCGACGTCCGCGGCTACTTCGCCTGGTCGCTCCTGGACAACTTCGAGTGGGCCTACGGCTACGCCAAGCGCTTCGGCCTGGTCCGCGTCGACTACACCACCCAGACCCGCACCCCCAAGCGCAGCGCCCTCTGGCTCCGCGACACCGCCCTCCGCGTCCGGGGCGCCTCCGCCTCCGCGTGAGAGGCCGCAAGGCCCGGCGCGCCTTCTCCCTCGACGGGCGCGACGCCCCCGGCGACACCTCGCACCCGCCCTTCGCTTCCCCTGACCACACGATCGCGCGCTGACGCGAGGGCGCTAGGGTCATGATCACTACAAGTGGAGCCCCTACAAGGAGAGTTCATGAGGACAAGCCTCCGCAGACGTCTGTCGGCGGCCGTCACCGCCCTGGTGCTGACGGCCGGCGCCATCGGTTCCGCGCAGAGCGCCACCGCCGAGGAGACGGCGCCCGCCGAGGCGGCCGCCGTACCGGCGCTCGGGCCGCTGTTCAACACCCCGACGTCCGCCGACCCGGCCGCGCAGAACGCCATCAAGAACCGCGTCCGCGAACTCGTCGCCGCCGCCGACGACGGCTCGACGATCCGCATGGCGATGTACCACCTGTGGGACACCACCATCGCCCAGGACCTCGCGACCGCCCACAGCGCGCGGGGGATAGCCGTGCAGGTGGTCCTCGACGAGACGACGGTCAGCGCCCCGGAGGGCAGCCCCGCCTCGTACGACACGCTCAAGGCGGCGCTCGGCACCGACATCACCCAGAGTTCGTACGTCACCCTGTGCGCCAAGGGCCGGTCGTGCCTGGGCTCGACCACGAGCGGGATCAACCACAACAAGTTCCTGCTGTTCAGCAGCGTCGGCGGCGGCGCGGCGACGCAGGTCGTCCTGCAGACGACCTCGAACCTCACGCCCTCGAACTACTCGCGCTACTGGAACAGCGCCGTCGCCGTCGCCGGCAACGCCACCCTCTACGCCGCGTACACCTCGTACTTCGCCAAGCTGACGCAGCAGAACCGGGCCGCCTGGGAGTACACGTACGCCGGCGCGGGCGACTACAAGGCGTACTTCTTCCCGCGCGCGGGGACCACGGACGACACCGACACCGTCGTCAACGCCCTCGACAACGTGGGCTGCACCTGGAGCGACGCGGCCGGCACCCACCGCACCGCGATCCGCGTGGCGATGCTGAAGATCACCCGTCAGGCGGTCGCCGACAAGCTGCGCTCCCTCGCCGCGGCCGGCTGCACGGTCGACATCGTCTACAGCGAGACCGACACCGGCACCTGGAACGCCCTCCACGGCCAGACCCGTCTCACCCCCCGCTGCTACCAGCACGACCACGACTCCGCCTCCGGCACCCCCAACCGCATCGTGCACTCCAAGAACCTCATGATCGACGGCATGTACGCGGGGGCGCGGGAGAAGCTGGTCTTCACCGGCAGCCACAACTGGAGCGGCCCGGCCCTGCGCGACAACGACGAGACGATGCTGCGGATCACCACGCCCGCGGTGTACGACGCGTTCGTGGCCAACTTCGCCCAGACGAAGGCCGCGGCCTTCCCGGGCACGGCGGACGACACCGGCGTCTGCCGCTGACCCCCGCCACGGGGTCTCGCCCGCCGGCTGCCCCGGTCCCGCACAGGCCGCCGGGGCAGCCCCTCCGCCCCGCGCCCGGTGCGGCAATCGGCGCAGCCGGCAGGCACCGCTCCGCCGGCGGTGGTGCCATGGACGTGCCTCTCCGGCCCAGGGGAGGCGCGGAACCACACGGCCCCCGGTGCACCCCTTGGAGAACCATGTCCCACGCCAACCCCTTGAAGGGACGTACGGCGGTCGTGACGGGAGCGGCGCGCGGTCTCGGCGCCGGGCTCGCCAGGGAGCTGGCCGGGCGGGGGATGAGGGTCGCCCTGCTCGGGCGGGAGGCCGAGACGCTGGAGCAGGTCGCCCGACGGCTGCCCGCGGAGAGCCGGTGCTACGAAGTCGACGTGACCGACGACGACCTGATGGAACGGACGGCCCGCCGCGTGACCCGGGACCTCGGGGAGCCTTCGGTGGTGATCGCGAACGCGGGCATCGCCGAGGGCGGCCCGTTCGCCACCTCCGACCCGCGGACATGGCGCCGCGTGATCGAGGTCAACCTCGTCGGCAGCGCGGTCACCGCCCGGGTGTTCCTGCCCGGACTGCTGGCCTCGCGGGGCTACTTCCTGCAGGTCGCCTCGACCGCGGCCTTCGGGTCGGCCCCCATGATGAGCGCCTACTGCGCGTCGAAGGCCGGGGCCGAGTCCTTCGCGCAGTCGCTGCGCGCCGAGTGCGCCTACCAGGGCGTCGGCGTCGGCATCGCCTACCTGCACTGGACGGACACCGACATGGTGCGGGACGTGGACGCCCACGACGTCCTGAGGGAGCTGCGGGCCCACATGCCACGCCCGGCGCGCAAGGTGTACCCGGTGGAGCGGGTCGCGACCTGGCTGGCCGACGCCGTCCTGCGCCGCTCCGCCACCGTCTACGCGCCACCCTGGCTGCGCGTCGCACAGCCCCTCCGCCCCCTCCTGCCCCTGCTCGTCGCCTGGACATCGGCCCGTACCCTGCCGCGTCTCGCGGCGGGAGGCCCGCTGCCCGCGACCGGGCTGCTCGGACCGGGCGGACGCGCCGACGAAGCGGGCGGTGACCGCCCCGGCGGCCGCTGACCTGCGGCAGCCGCGACGGCCAACGGGCGTTCCCCCGGCCGGGCCACCGCCGCCGCCGACGGGTGTGCGGCCGCCGCGCCCCGGGCACCAGTCCGGCATGGAACTCGATGACGGGCACCCCCACGACGCGCGCCGCGTGCGCCCCGAAGGAGTCGGCGACCTGACGGTGGAAGCGCTGGGCTCCCTGTCCAAGGCCCTGGAGACGACCGAACGGGCTCGCGGCCACCTCTACTCCTTCCACCAGCTCACCGGCACCGCCGATCTCGAACTGGACCGGGCGGTGGAGCTGCTCAGGAAGGCGGGCCACGGCGAGTGGGCCGACCTCGTCCTACGGGAGATCCTGGGCCGGAACGTCATCCCCGGGCACTGGACGTACCAGATCATCGAGGCGTACGACCGGACGTACTACGAGCCGTTCAAGGGACTGGAGCGCGACGCCGTCGCGGCGCTCGCCGAGGGCCGCGACCACCTCTACGAAGCCGAGATGAAGGAGAAGCGCCGCACCCACGGCCACCGGGACCACACCGCCCAGCCGGAAGGACGCCACGAGGGGCCCTGAGGGGCCCCGGGAAGGGAGCGGTTCCCCGGCGCGCCGGGGCCGTGGCCCGCCCCAGCCGCCGCTCCCCGGTCCGGCCGGACCGGCCGGACACGTGCGTGCACGGCGTCGCGACCCGGGCGAGACCCCACTGACCCGGCCTAGGATGACGTCATGGCCGTCGATCTTTTCGCAGGCATCCCGGTGGAGGACTACGCAGCGGCGCTCGCCTGGTACGAGAGGCTGTTCGGCGCCCCGCCGGCGTTCCTCCCGAACGACACGGAAGCCGTCTGGAAACTGGCGGACCACCGCTACGTCTACATCGAGCACCGGCCCGGCCGCGCCGGACACGCCCTGCACACGCTCTTCGTCGACGACCTCGACGGGCGCGTCGCCGCCATCGCCGGCCGCGGGATCTCGCCCACCGGCCGCGAGACCTACGCGAACGGCGTCCGCAAGGTCACGTACCACGACCCGGACGGCAACCAGATCGGGTTCGGCGGCGCTCCGCTCTGACCCGGTCGGCCGCGAACGGGGTAGGGGTTCGTGCATGCAGACATTTCTCCCGTACCCGGACTTCACCGCGTCGGCAGCCGTGCTGGACCCGAGGCGCCTGGGCAAACAGCGCGTCGAGACCCTGCAGGTCTTCCGGGGACTCACCGTGCCCGGGTACGGCTGGCGCCGGCATCCGGCGGTGCGGATGTGGGCCGGCTACGAGGAGGCCCTGGTGCGCTACGGACTGGACGTCTGCGGGATGTGGACGGCGGAGGGGCGCCCCGACACCTGCGCCGCCACCCTGCTGGCGGACTACCTTGCCTGGCGGCCGGGGGCCCTCGTGCGCGAACAGGACGACCTCACGGCCGACGGAGAGATGCCGCCCTGGCTCGGCGACCCGGCGTTCCACCGCAGCCACCAGTCCGCGCTGCTGCGAAAGGCCCCGGAGGTCTACGCCCACCGCTTCCCGGGGATCCCCGACGACCTCCCCTACGTCTGGCCCCCGTCGGACCGGGACGGCCGCGCCGACCCGGACGGCCACGCCGACCGGCCCTGAGGACCTGCGGCGGGATCCCACGCGCCTCGCCGCCCCGGCCGTCCGGCGCCGCCGGAACGCCGCCCCTCCGTACACTGGGACGACGCCGTGTCATCGGCACGCGCCGGCCCGGCACCCGCCCCGCCCGGCACCCGCTTCAGCACCGTGCCAGCGGAGAGGACATTGCGACAGCGTTCCGGAGAACCGGGGGACGAACCGGTGGACGAATCGGTGGACGAATCGGTGGACGACGCCGAGGGACTGTTCAGCATGAGCGACCTCCTGGCGGCGGCGGCGCCGGCCGACGCGCCCGGCAGCCGCTCGTTCCGCGACGGAGCGCGGGCGCGCAAGCTGCTCCGCGTGGCGGAGATCCACGCCGAGCCCGCCGCCGCGGCCTCCTGGCGGGGGCGCCAGATCATCGCGCGGTTCCCCGAGGCCCGCCTCGTCGAGACCGACTCCCACTGGCGCATCCCGCACCTCCACGGCAACGAGGGAAACGTCGAGCGGTGGGTGAGGGTCAAGCGCGAGACGCTGGTCCTGGGGGAGCGCAAGTCCTTCGGTGTCCGGCCCAACGGCCGGTCCGCCGACTGGATCGCCCCCGGCCTCTCCAACGGCTGCGCCATGGCCTGCGCGTACTGCTACGTCCCGCGCCGCAAGGGCTTCGCCAACCCCATCACCGTCTTCACCAACGTCGACCGCGTCCTGGGCAGCCTGGGCCGCCACATCGCCGCCGCGGGCCCCAAGCCCGAACCCAACCAATGCGACGCGCACGCCTGGGTGTACGACGTCGGGGAGAACGGCGACTGCTCGGTGGACGACCTGATCAGCGACAACACCGCCGACCTGATCAACGCCTTCCGCCGGTGGCCGACGGCCAAGGCGTCCTTCGCCACCAAGTTCGTCAACCCGGACCTGCTCCGCCTCGATCCGCAAGGCCGCACCCGGATCCGCTTCTCCCTGATGCCGCCGGACGACTCCAAGCTCCTCGACATCCGGACCAGCCCCGTCCCGGACCGCCTAGCGGCGGCGGCGGACTTCCTCGACGCCGGCTACGAGGTGCACTTCAACCTCTCCCCGGTGGTGATCCGTCCGGGCTGGGAAGCGGCCTGGGACGAGCTGCTGCGCGCCATGGACGACGTCCTCCCGCGACGGGTGCGGGAGCAGGCGGAGGCCGAGATCATCATGCTCACCCACAACCAGGACCTGCACGAGGTCAACCTCGGCTGGCACCCCCGCGGCGAGGAGCTCCTGTGGCGCCCTGACCTCCAGCAGCCCAAGCGCTCGGAGAACGGCAGCTGGAACGTCCGCTACCGCAACGCGGTCAAGGCGTCCGCCGTCGAGTCGATGCGCCGGATGATCGAGACCCGCGCCCCCTGGCTGCGCGTGCGCTACGCCTTCTGACCCGCCCCGGACCGGCGCCGGAAGGGTTGGCCCCGGGGGGACGGGGCACCCGCTATCTCCGGAACCAGGGGAGGGGCAGGACATGACAGGAGTGGGGTCACCCGCGGCGGTGGCGAGACGAGCGGCCCACGGGGACGCGGTGAGGGCGGGCGCCCGGGCGGGCCTGGCGGCGCGCGGAGTGCTCTACCTGCTGATCGGCGTCCTCGCCGTACGCATCGGATGGACGGGCACCGGTGAACAGGCCGACCGGGGCGGCGCCCTGACCGAGGTCGCCTCCACCCCGTTCGGCGCCGTCCTGCTGTGGGCGCTGGGCGTGGGGCTCGCCGGAATGGCGGTGTGGCGTCTGACGGAGGCCGTCTTCGGCGCCGCCGGGCCGGACGGGGGCCGCGCGACCAAGCGCGCCATGTCCGGCCTCCGGTTCGTCTTCTACGCGGTCGTCTCCTTCCTCGTGCTCTCGTTCGCGGCGGGATCCCGGGGCAGCGGAGCGGGGTCGAGTGACCGCCAGAGCCAGGACGTCACCGGCCGCGTCCTGGGTCTCCCGGGCGGCCAGTGGTGGGTCGGCGCGGTGGCGGCCGGCATCGTCGTCGCGGGACTGTGCATCGCGGGCAGCGCCTGCCTGCGGAAGTACCGCAAGCACCTGAAGTGGGGCGGGATGTCCACGAACCAGCGCCGCTTCATGAACGTCACCGGGGTCGCCGGCGGTGTCTCCCGCGGCCTCGTCTTCGCCGCGGTCGGCTTCTTCGCCCTCAAGGCCGCCGTGCAGTTCGACCCCGCCCAGGCCAAGGGCGTGGACGACGCGATCCGCTCGTTCGCCTACACCCCCGTCGGCCCGTGGCTGCTCATCACCGTGGCGGTCGGCCTGGCGCTGTTCGGGGTGTTCTCCTTCGGCGTCGCCAAGTGGCGCGAGGTCTGACCGGGAAACGCCCACGGCGGCGGGAGGGGCGCTCGCCCGTCACCGGACGGCGGGCGGCCCGGATCCACTGCTCGTAGCGCGTGGCCGCCAGGTGTGCCTCCGCCCCCGACGAGGACGTCACCGGCGACGGCCGCGAGCATGCGGTCCGCCGCCGGAGAGGTGGTCCGGGCGTCACCGCGGGCGGCGAGGACGAGCCCGCCGAGGCGGACGGGTGAGGATCTCGCGCATGCCGGCCGAAGGGGAGCCCGCGGCAGCGTCCGCGACCGCCTCGACGACGTCCGCGGCGGCGATGGGCCGGAGGCGGGTGCCGGGCAGGCGGAGGGTGGAGACGTCAGAGCTCCAGGACAGGATCACCTCGACGAACTCGGGAACCGGGTGGCGCGCACGACGGGGGTACGGCGGGGGCCCTGCCTCAGGATCTCCTCCTGGAGGGTCCTGGCCCCGTGGTGGTCGAGCCGTCCGGCCTGGCACTGAGCCGGTGCCGGCGAACCCGCCCGGGGATCGCCGAGCCGGTGCCGGCGAAACCGGCTGGGAACCGTGGAGCAGACGACGGCGCCCCGGCCCGGCGGCCGTCGGCCGCTGTGCCGGGGCGCCGTCGGCCCCTGCCGGGCGTCCTACGCCGAGCCCGCCGAGTGGCGCCGCAGGCGGGACCGACTGCCCTCATGGCCGTCCGTGCCCTCGCGGATGGCCTGCGCCCGGTCCATCTCCGCCCAGCCGGCGCCCGCCTGGGTGTTCGTCTCCTCCCGGGCGTTCCTGAGGCCGTAGTGCGCGATCAACCGCTCCTCCTCGGCCACCGTGAGGACCCCGTCGCGCTCCGGCGTCACCCGCGGAGCCCGCTCGATCAGGGCCAGGGGGTACGGCACCGCCAGGCGCCCGTCCCTCGGCTCGGCACCACGAAGCGGGACGAAGGCGTCCCTCGGGCCCGTGCCCCGGTCGATGATCCGCGCCCACTCGGGCTTCCCGGTGGTGTCGTCCAGGAGGAAGTACTCCACGTCGCCCACGTGCCGCCCGCCTTCGCCGTCGACCGCGCATCCGGCCAGGGCCGCAAGCTGCCGCTCGGTGATCACTGGTGCTCCTCTCCCGTCCCGTCGCGCTCCCTGTCACCCGTCGGGTACCCTCGGCGGTCGTCGTGACGCGTCCCGGCCGCGGCCGGGATTCCCCGGGCCTACTGGCCGACCCGGCCGTCGACGCACTCGCGCAGCAGGTCGGCGTGTCCGCAGTGCCGGGCGTACTCCTCGATCCGGTGCACCATCAGCTCGCGGACCGCGATGCCCTGCCTGCCCACGCGCACACCCAGATCCGCGTGCTCGGCCAACGCGGCGTCGACCGCCGCCTGCTCGCGCTCCAGGTCGTGGTACGCGCCGTCGACCACGGCCCGCTCGGCGACGGCTCCGTCGAAGTCCGCGTCCTTCCCGCCGTACAGCCTCGGCAGCGGGTCACCGTCGCTGATCCAGTTGCGCCAGTCCCGCTCCACCTCGGCGAGGTGCCGGAGCAGGCCGAGCAGCGACATCGTCGACGGCGGAACCGACCGCCGGGCCAGCTGCTCCGGGTCCAGGCCCTCGCACTTCATCCGCAGGGTCAGGCGGTAGTTCGCCAGGAAGTCCAGCAGCGTCGCGAGCTCGCCGTCCGGACCGGCTCCCTCGTTGTCCCGGGGGTCGTCTGCGGGGTCCGCCCACATGTCGGGGTAGACGGTCGCCTGGGTCCATCGTGCGGGTTCGTCGCTCATGGAGATCATCCTGGCCGTACGGGGAACGCGCACGCCACCGGTTTCCGCCGGCGGCCGTCCGGCCGCCTCACCACCAGTAGGAGGGGTACTTCGGTGCGTTGCGGCGGATACGGGAAGCGGCGTACCCCGTCAGCACGAGCAGGACGGCCGAGCCGAGCAGCAGAGGAACGTACCGGGTGGGCGCGGGCGTCTGGAGAACGATCACGACGGCGGAGGCGCACGCGGGGGAGTGCGGGGTGCGGGCGGCCGTGTTCAGGGCGAGCGTGACACCGGCCGCCACCGCCGCGGCCCAGGGACTGCTGCCCGCGGCTCCCAGCACGGCGAAGCCCGCCACGGCGCCGACGAGGTGGCCGATCACCACGCTGCGGGGCTGCGCCAGGGGGAGCGCGGGGGCGCTGTGCACCAGGGCGGCGCTGGCGGCAAGGGGAGGTATCAGTACCGGCTCGTGGATGACGGCGCCGATCGCGACCAGGCCGAGCAGGACCGTCGTCGCGGCGCTGACGCTGTGGAAGGCGGCCGCCGGCGCGGGCCGGGCAGGGGCGCGGCCGGAGAACCTCGGCCGCCGGATCCGGGCGGCGCCGGGCCGCGTGGACGGGGCGGGCCGGGCGGACTCGGGGCGCGAAGGGGCGTCGATGCTCATGTGCGGTGTTTCCGGGGCAGGCGGCCGGGCGGCCGGGGCAGGGACGAGAACGGTGACGAGGACGGTGACGCCGACGTCCTACGGGTCTCTGTGATCGACAGCCGGCCCGGCGCCGCGTCTCGACCCGATGCGGCGGCGCGGCGTCCACGACTCTAACCAGCGGGTTTGCGTCGGAACGCACCGGGGGGCGGGACACGGCGGCGGCCGATGAGCCGGCGCCCGGTGCCCGAGCCAGGACGGTACGGTGCTTCTCGGGCCGGCAGCGGCGGCTGTTTCGGCCGGCTGACATGGGACAGTAGGCGTGTGCAGCCGGAGGTCGGGGTGGGTGGAGGCGCGGGCGTGGTACGGGCGAAGACGCAAGCGAGCCCCGGCGGAGACGCCGTGACGGCCCCGGTCGACGTGTACGACGTGTTCCCCGCTCTCGAGGCACCCGCCTACCTCGTGGACGACCAGGGGACCATCGCCCGGGTGACCGCGCGGGCCGAGGCCCTGTTCGGTAGGTCCGCCACGGAGCTGATCGGTCAGGACGCCCATGCCCTCCTGCACCGGGACGGCGACGGACGCACGATGCCGCGCGCCCAGTGCCCGATGATGCGGGCCTTCCTCGGCCGGCTGGTCGAGCACGAGGAGGAGGGCTGGTTCGAGCGGGCCGACGGCCGGCTGCTCCGCCTGTGGTGGCTCGTCGTCCCGTGCGCGCTCGCCGACGGCGGGAGAGGCGCGCTGGTCGTGTTCGGCGACTCCGCGCGCGCCCGGACCCCGTGGGACGGCGACGCCACCGCTGCCGCCGCTGTCCCGAGCCTCTCCGCGCCCGCCTCCGCCCCTCCTTCCGCCGCCGAGCCGTCCTCCGGACCGTCCCGAGCCCTGACGGAGCTCGGCCGGCTCGCGCTGCTGGCCGAGACGACGACCCGGCTGACCTCCACCCTCGACAGGGACGAGGCCCTGAAGCGGTTGGTCGCGCTGCTCGTGCCGCGCCTGGCGGACTGGGTGGTCGTCGACCTGCTGACCGAGGACCGGGAGGTACGCCGCGCGGCCGTCGTCCACCACCAGGACGGCGCCCTGGTCCACCGGACCGACCTGGAGGGATCGCTCCCGCCGGTCCCGCAGGAGTCGACGATGCCGCTCTCCCGGGCGTTGCGCGGCGCGGCGTCGGCCCTGGCCGGGCCCGACACGTACAGCGGGACCGCGGACTCCGGCATCGCCGTCGAGCAGCGACGCCTCTTCAAGGCCACGGGGATGCACTCCGCCGCCATCGCGCCCATCCGCACCGTGCGTGAGGTCCTCGGCGCGCTCACCCTCGGTCGCTCCGAACAGGCCGAGGCGTTCACGCCCGCGGACCTCTCTCTCCTGGAGGACATCACCCGCCGGGCCGGACTCGCCCTGGACAACGCGCGCCTCTACCAGCGGCAGCGGCGGGTGGCGGAGACCATGCAACGCCATCTCCTGCCGCACCTGCCCACCGTGCCGGGGCTGCGGATGGCCGCGCGCTACCAGCCCGCGCCGCACGCCTCCCAGGTCGGCGGCGACTGGTACGACGCCTTCACCCTGACCGACGGCGCGACCGCCGTGGTCATCGGCGATGTCGGCGGCCACGATCTCGACGCCGCCGCGGGGATGGCGCAGCTGCGGAACATGCTGCGGGCGTTCACCTGGTCGCAGTCGGGGCCCCTGAGCCAAGCCGTCCAACGTCTCGACGAGGCACTCGAACACATCGCGGAGGCCTCCACGGCCACCCTCGTCCTCGCCCGTGTCGAGCACGACGAGGAAGGCGGCTGGCGGTTGCGGTGGACCAACGCCGGTCACCCGCCGCCGCTCCTGGTGGGCGAGGACGGCAGTGCCCGCTTCCTCACCCCCGGCGGCGGCATCATGCTCGGCACCCGTGCGCGGCTTCCCCGTGCCGACCACGTGGAGGCCCTGCCGCCGCGCTCGACCCTGCTGCTCTACACCGACGGCCTGATCGAGTCCCGCACCCACACCCTCGACGACGGCCTGGCGCGTCTGCGTCGTGAGGCGGGGCGCCTGGCCGGCCGGCCGCTGGACGCCTTCTGCGACGTCCTGCTGGAGCGCGTACGGCCCGCGGACAACGACGACGACGTCGCGGTCCTGGCGCTGCGCGTCCCCGTCGGAGACGCCGGGGACGCGGACTGACTCCTGGGCTTACGGGAGGACCGTCGGGCGGCTCGGTCGTCGAGGGAGGCGGGAACACCACGACCTGCCCGTCGTCGTCGTGGTCGTCCCTGCACTCCCCTCAGGCCGCCGAGCCTCGCCCTCGCAGGCCGCTGAGCCGCCCACCACCCGGTGATCGGGCCGTGCCGGTCGTGCCCGGCCGATCCCCACGACAGCCCGGGAGGCCGAAGGGGCCCGTCGCTGTACGGAGGCGCCGTTTCGGGGCAGACGTACAACAGCGGCCGATGGGCGGCCGGGCAGGAGGCGTAGCCATGGCACAGGCACCCCGACCCGTTTCGGCGGCAGATGCGGCCCGGTCGGCCCTGGACGAGGTGTCCGATCCCTCCGCCAGGGCGGTGGCGCTCGCGCTGCTGGCGGTCTGTGACGAGCTGCGGGCGGTGTCCGAGAAGACGGGCAGCGTGGACGCGCGTCTGGAACAGGTGAACCAGTACCTCGGGGCGCTCGCCAACAAGCCCTGATCCCCGCCCCGCGGCAGGCGGGTCGGCTCACCCGGCCCGGTCCCGGAGCACCCCGCCCGCCGCGGAAGCGGGGCGGGAATCCGGGGCCGGACCGTGCGATCAAGGAGAACGGCCATGGGAAGGATCGTCGTCAGCGAGAACGTCTCGCTCGACGGTGTCGTCCAGGACCCGACGGGCGAGGAGGGCTTCGACCGCGGGGGCTGGTTCCTCCGGGTGGGCGACAAGGATCGCGAGGCCTGGGCCAGGCTCCTGTTGGACGAGGCCCTCGACGCCGAGGCGCTGCTGCTCGGGCGGCGGAGTGACGCGTGGTTCGCCGCGCGGTGGCCCTCCCGCGGGGGCGGTGGGCGGACCGGCTGAACGCCCTGCCGAAGTACGTCGTGTCCGGCCGCCCGCGAGAACCGGCGTGGAATGCGGCGGCGCCCTCGCGCGGTAAGGGTTGTCCCGCAAGGATCTTGACTCCGAGCGCGGAGCCGCTTGCAGAGTCGACGAGGTGCTCAGCCGGTGGTTCGTGAGGTGTCCAGGCACTGGGCGAAGCCGGCGAGCGTGTGGAAGTCGTTCTCCCGGAGGCCGATCCGTGGGTTGACGTGGTGGAGGAGCCCAGGCGCTTGGTGGTGCGCGGTCACGTAGGTCTGATCCAGCGCGCTCTGCTCGTCGTCCACCCAGGCGAAAGGACGGCCGCCTGCGTAGTCCACCAACGGTCCCGTCTTCCAGTGGACTCCATCGGGGCGTCCTTGGAGCAGGGCGTCGCCGAAGTTCACCAAGGGAAGTTCCGGAAGGCCGAGGACGGGTGCGATCCACCGGTTGGCGTCGTCCATCCATGTGGTGGCCCAGCACAGCTCGAAGCCGAGCCGGAGCAGGATGCGTCCGTGCTCCGGGTTGAGCCAGACCCGCAGGGGGCGTCGTCGGGACGACGGGCCCCTGTCCTGATGGGCATCATTCCGGGGGACCCGGAGTGTGGTGTAGCCGTCGGGGCGCCTCTCCGGCTTGGCTGCGTAGGGGTTGAGCGGCCCGTCCACGTCGAGGAACAGCAGTGGTCGGTTCACGGTTTCCCCCGGTTTTGCTCACTGTGGACTGCCTCGATCAGCGTAGCTGTGGGATTGTCTCGGAGTGAGGCCGGCCTGAGTGATGATCATGGTGTGGCGAGTGTGATCACGGCGTCGGAGCCGTCCTGGATAACCCCGTTCGCGGGGCTGAGCCCGCGCTGCTTCGGCAAGCTGCTGACCGCGCTGCGGCGCGATGGAGCGGATGTGATCCAGCGAGGCCGACCGTGGAGTCTGCCGCTGGAGGACAGGGTGTTGCCGGTCACGGCCTACTGGCGAACGAACCTGACGTTGCGGCAGCTAAGAGTTGTCCCGTAACTGCGGGAGCGTGAGGGCCTGCCCCCGGCTTCGCGGACATCAGAGAAAGAGAAGCTCGACGTCTTTCGCGACGCAGAGCCGCAGAACGACCGTCAGCTGTTGAGCCGCGTCGATGTGTGTCCGAGGGACGTCGACCTCATGCCGCCACTGGTCGACGATCGCCTCGAGCCGGGGCAGGAGCGCAGCGCATGCAATGGGCGAGAGCTCGCCTCCACCGTCGTCGGGGCGATCGAGGAGTGGTTCGAGCGAGGTGGAGACATCACTCCAGGGGCGTTCACCGCCGAAGCCCCACATCCCGTCGAGATCGAAGCCTTCGGCTCGCGCTAGCTGCCGCCGGAACGCGGCGAAGCCGCTGTAGGACCAGCCGACGTCGGGACTGCTCGTGTCTCCGTCTCCTGGGAACAGAGTCAGCCCCACGTCGTTCTCCCTCGGATCGTCGAATAGGCAAAGGATCGGTCGGCACCAGCGCCGTCACCACTCAGCTCCCCAGCCGTTTTCGGGGCGGGTGGGGACGCTCGTTCCTGGCAGGGCACCGCCCCAGCTCCACGCCGGGGCGTGCAGCAGTAGACGCAGCTTCACGCCCCAACCGCAATTACGTGCCTACTACGCCTGGCGAAGGGAGCCGATGATCACTCCGTCACGCTCTCGCCGCCATGCAGTCCAGCCGTCAGCCTGTGACCTGCTGCGGCCACCGCCGCTCCTGACGGAGTTCGATAGGGCTTGCCTTCGAAGGACAGCCGACCGTTGGGCAACACAGTCGCCTCGTGTCGCACCCCGAGACGAGGGCGGGACCAGTAGAGCACCTCGCCGACCTTCAGATCGCCGGACTCGATCATCGGCGAGAGCCCCCGGAGTCGTCTGGGACGCGGCGCTGGTCGCGCCCCCTCCGGCCTGATGTCGATGTGCGAGTCGTCTCCGACCGCCCTGGTCTCCACGGTGACGCCGGGAATGGCGACACGGATGATCACGCTCAACAGATTCTCCCAGGTTTGTCAATCTGCCTCTCCTGAGACGCTCTCGACGTGGGAGAGCCTGACAACCGGCTTTGGGACTCGGGTAGTTGTGACTATTGCGCATGCTCGACACCGGCGTCGCCCCGGCATGCCAAGGTGGACACCCGATTTCCGACCGGCGAGGTCGCGCATTCTGCTCGGCGGCGGCGAGGCTGGCCTCGATCGCGGCGACCTCGCCGAGCCGGCCCTGTTCCTTGGCCTCTTGGCTCGGATCTCCTCCAGCTTGGGCATCTGCTCAGGGTCGGGCCGTAGGAGGGGGCACCGGATGCACGCTTTTCTGAACCAGTAACTACGGTCCGTTGAGGCAGTCGGCAAACCTGTGGCACATGAGTACCGTCCCGGGCCAGGATGCGGCTATGCGTGATGTCCAGAGCGATCCCGAGTTGCAGGATCTGGTTCGGCGGTTCGTCACGCCTGATCGGCGATACCTTCGGCTGGGCGGGAGCGTTTTCCGGTTGAGCTCGGTTGAGCGCTCCGCGTTTGTGCGGGATCTTGCTCAGGCCGCGTACGAAATCACGCCGGCGGAGCTCGGCGTCCTCTTCGAGGGTGGATGGCGCGAGCGCAAGACTGCCGCCTGGCTGGTTGCTGTGGCCCACAGGTCCGAGTTCCGCGAGCTCATAGGTCGGCTCCTGCTGGCCAGTGAGGGGCCGTATGCGGGCGCGGCGTACTGCGTCGCCCTTGCGAAGTTCGGTACTGCAGCGGATGGCGAACTGCTCAGCGCATACCTTGATCACTACTTGCCGCGTCCCGACCTGGACTACGACCAGGCAGTCGTCCTTGGGACGCTGCTGTACCTCGATGAGATTCTCGGTTCCGAGTACACGACACGGTTCCTTGCCCCGGCCGGTCCCTGGGACCGATGGCTCGAAGTTCGGGCCGTGGCGGCTCTCGACCCGCATGACTGTCGGCAGGCCGTGCAGCAACTGTGCGCTTTCGTCGACGAGACCGCTGACGTCTTCGCCTCGCTGGCCTGCGGGAGCTGATCATGACCGAGCGGGACGTCATCCTCAACGAACTCGCCCAAGGACTGCGCCCGATGTCACAGGGCATCGAGTGGTTCGACACCCACAGCCCTGAGGAGCAGGCCGAGATACTCCTGTTCCTGCGCCGTGTCGTCGGCGGCGGAGTCGAGCACCGCGCTCAGGGCCTGCAAGGCGCCATCGTATTGGTGGCGGTCGAACTGGAACGGACCGAATGCCACGTAGGCCGTTTCCTTAGGAACACGCAGAATCGGACTGTGCTGCGTGTTGTGCGGCGTGCGCTGGAGTAGAGGGGCAGGGGTGACGCTCGTAGTCGAACTGCGTCGAGGGGGTTCTGTGTCACGGGCTGGGCGAAAGTCCGGACCTCGGCCGTCGGTAGGGATGCTGGAGCGGTTGGTCGATGACAAGGATGAGCTCTGGATGGCCGTTGAACGGCTAGGCAGTGAGCGTTTTCAGCTTCGCCACTCCAGGGTGACACCGTGGTCCTCGGTTGAGTCCTGGTAGCTCCTCGGCTGGGCCCGCCGGGCACGGTGGGTTGTCTGTGAGAAGACGCGGGCGGTCCCTTCGCTGAGGGCCGGGCTCCGCGCTTCGGGGCGGAAGACGATCGCGGGGGAGATGGAACACATGCTCGAAGTATCATCCCTGCAAGGTTCTCCGGCCGGTACTTCCCGACCTCCGCAGTGGCGTAGTCGGACGGAGACATCCCTGTGGAGAGGGCAGAGAGTGATGAGTGTGGCTGAGAGTTGGTCGCGTGTGATGAGTCTTCTTCGGGAGCACGCGCCGGCCGATCACGCGGATCTACCCGGGCCCGCTACGGAGGAGATGCTCGCGGCAGCCGAGGAACGGATGGGGATCTCCCTGCACGGGGACCTGCGGACATGGCTGTTGCAGAACAATCTGGATCTGCCGGAGGAAGATTTCGACGACGAAGTGCAATGTTGCGGTTTCGACGGGTTTCCGGACGAGGGGATCTTCTTTCTGGGCATCCGGGCGATGGAGAGGCTCTACGCGAACCGCTCCACCTCCTGCGGATTCGACCCTCCGGACCAGCCGGACCACCCGTTCTGGCGTAACGAGTGGATCCCGTTCCTGTCGGACCAGGACGGCTGGAGGGGAAAGTTCGTCGATGTGAGGGACGGGCGCGTCGGCCGCTGGTTCGTGGGTGCCCCCACGGTCACGGGCGAGTACGAGTCGATGGCCCAGTATTTCGACTCTGTGGCGGAGACGCTGACGAGGATCGCCGGTGGAAGCTCCCGGGTCAGTGGGTTCGTCGAAGGTCGGCTTGTCTGGTCGTGAGACGGTTCCCGACTGGATGACGGCCATTGCCCATCCGTCCTCACCCTGGAACGGCCATGAGATTCATCAGCGTTGACGTTCCAGGGTGAGGACGGCTGCGGCGATGACGGTCATGCGGTTGGGGCTGCAGCGTGCCCGGCGGAAGATCTGCCAGGACTTCAGCCTTGCGATGCTTCGTTCGACCGGTGCCCTTGCTGCCGACAGGCCGGGTTGATCGTTCGTTGGGTCGTGGTGAGGTCCCTGTTCGGGAGCCGTCTGATCGGCGTGGTCACCCAGGGGCCGGCTCCGATGTAGGCGCGGTCGGCGAGGACAGGGACGCCCTGGCGTTCGCAGATCCGGATGATGCGGTGGGTTCGGGCCGCGGTCAGGTCGTGGGTGCGGCCGGGCAGCGCGGGTGAGATCCACAGCAGTTTGCCTGCGGGGTCGGCGATGACCTGCACGTTCACGCCGTGGCGACTGGGTGGAGCGCGCACAGATTACCGACCCCGAACGGCACGCGTTCCGCTCCATCCACGCCAGTGGCGCCGTCCAGCCCAAGGGCATCACACGCGGGCGGGTCGGCGACATCATCACCGCCGCTGGCGCGCGGGCGAGAATCCCGGTGCTCTTCACGGGACACTCGGTCCGTTCAGGCATGGCGACCGAAGCGCGTCGGGCGAAGAAGGACCCGAATGCGATCGCGCAGATCACGGGACATATGCCCAACAGCAGCGTGCTCCACGGGTACATGCAGATCGTTGATCGCTGGGACGAACAGGACAACGCCTTGATCGGGATCGGCCTGTGAGCGACATTTCGTTCGTTGCCCCATCGCGGTGCGGCCGGATCACGGCGAAGCGGACTTCGTGCCGGGGTTCAGGTTCGATCCCTATCGATCGTGCGCCACGCACCTGACCGCCGAAGAGCGCGCCTCGTACCAGACGCAGAGCAGCCGTCGGCAGGGCAACCGTTGATCGCTGACAGCGGCTACCGCGGCGCCGGCCTGGTCATCCAGGACCGCCGGGAACGCGGCCAGGCCGAACTACCGGCCTGGAAAGACGCGCACAACGCCTCCCGCCGCAAGGTTCGCGCCCGCGTCGACCACGCGGTCGGCGGTCTTGCCGTTGCCGTGCTCGCCCGCCATCGCGTACGCGGCCCAGCCCTCCAGCGCGCCGAACGTTTCGCGGGGCACGTCGAGGAACGCGCCGCGCAGCTCCTCGGACTTCTCCTCACCGGCGAGCGCCACGGCGGCGCTGTAGGCCTTCGACAAGTCCAGCGTCACGTCGTAACCGCGGTTCCCGACGCGGTTCCGGGCGTCGGCGTACTCGAGGGCCTCCGCCACACCGCCGCGCCCGTACAGCTCGGTCAGGTCGCACCGGTCACCTCGGCGAGGGCCTCCGCCGCACGGAAGGGGACACGGTGGCGGTCACCCTCACGGTGCACACCGCGCAGCCGGGCGCAACGCTTCACCAGTTTCTCGTCGTCGCAGAGCAGCTGGTCGACACTCACGCCGCGCTCGGCGGCCGCCGCCTCGACCGCCTCGGCGAGGGGCCGCGCCTGCACCTTGCCGCGCGGGTCGACGGCCACCTTGGCCATGCACTCCCGAAGCTGCCGCCAAGTGACAAGTAGCTCTCAGTAGCGATGCCACCATGCTGCGGTCATGTAGTCGTCGGGGCGTTGTCGGGTGCTTCGGGGACGAAGCCGCAAAGCTGCGGTGCGCATTCGGCCTTGTGGTCTCGGCCCCATTGGGAGGTGTCGCGCTCGATGGAGCGGACGCGGTGGACGAGTCGCAGCTGGTCCTTCCGGAGCAATGTCGAGGGCAACGCCGTGAAGGTCTCGGGGAGTACGGCGACCATGCCGCTGACCTGCTCTCCGTTGTACATCTGCAGCAGCATGGTGCACTGCCACCAATCGATCTCGCCGCCGCGAGCGTTCGGAGTACCGGGCCAGTAGTAGTTCGCCGGATCCGGGAGCAGATAGTGGACGCCGTGGGGGGCGAGATGGGCGCGGAACCACGATCCGCCACCACCCAGGCCGAGCCGAAGACGTCGGGCCTCGTCGTTCAAGGCGCAGACCGCTTCGGTGTCGAGAGCCTTGAGAACGTTCGCTTCTGCGGGTAGCGGCTGCCGCCCGGCGGGGGCCTTGACCGGCCAGCGTCTGAGCAGAAGGCCCACCCGTTGCCGCGGCGTCATCGGCGACGGGGCCCTGCGGGATTGTGGCAGCGGCGGGGGTGGCGTCCAGCTTCGCCCTGCCTGTTCGATGTGACGCAGCATCCATGCACGGGCGTCCGGGCCGGCGGTGTTCCACACCCAGCTCATCGGCCGTTCGGCCATCGCCTGATCGAAGCTCCCAATGGGCTTGCCGTGGCGGGAGGGCCTCCGGGCACGTGGCCGTGCGACACCCGGAAGGTTGTGGCTCAAGTTGGCCAGGAACCTGATGCGGTCCAGAACCTCGTCATGGGAGGTGTCCTGCTTCCCGCGCTGTGCCCTTCCGGCCAGATGCCGTATCTCGATAAACGCCATGGCCGCCAAGAGCGCGGCCATGTCCCGGTCGAGGTCGGCCTCCTGGCTCCTCATGCCTGTCCACCCTCAATGCCGCCCTGAGAGAGGGTCGTGTGGGCCTGGGGAAGTGACAAGGAAATGCGACGGCGTGCGATGTCGACCTCAATGATCTTCACGGTGAGGGCGTCGCCGACCTCGACGACGTCTCCGGAGAACGCATCCAGCTCGCTGGTGTGCACGAGCCCCTGGAAGCCGTCCTCTCGGTCTTCGATGCGGACGAAGACGCCGAACGGCACCATCTTGGTGATTGGCCCGATGGCCACTTGGCCGATCCGTTGCGCTACCTGCGGCCACGGGTCTTCCTGCACCGCTCGGAGTGACAGAGGCACCCGTTCCCGGACCATGTCGACGTCGAGGACTTCGGCTGTGACCTCCTGGCCCACGCTGACGACGTCGGACGGGTGGTCGATCGGTCGCCATGACAGCTCCGGGATGTTGATCACCGCGGTGAAGCCGCCGATGTCCACAAAGGTGACGCCGAAGCTGGCGATGGACGTCACCGTGCCGGTGACGACCTGGCCGCGGCGCAGGGTCTTCAGGAACGCCCAGTCCCGGTCGCTGGGCGTCGGCTCGGTTTGCCAGCGAGCGCGGAGTACCCCGTCGCTGTCGGGCAGCACAGCGGTGAACAGCGGGAGATCTTCACCGACGTACATGCGGTATTGGTGAAGCCGGCTGTCGGGCTTCTCTGCGCGCTCGTCCCAGTCGACGGCCTTCACCTCGGCCCACGTGATCCACGTGGTGCTGTGAAAGCCGTCCTTGCCGTACCACTCGGTCAGCTGGGTGAACCGCGCACTCACAGTGGCCGAGGCGTCGGTGGGAAACCCCCGGCCTGCGGCCACGGGACGGAAGTTCGCGTAATTGCGGACGCCGAAGAGACACCCGAACGCGTCGTAGTTACAGACATCGCTGAGAGAGCTGAGGTCGTGTGCGCAGTACCAGATCGGCTCCTGATCGTCCCGCGGTGCCCGGTACTCAAGGAAGCCGCTTATGTCTGTACCCATGCCAGACATTCTCTCGATGCCGTCAAATGGTTTCGTCTGCACCAGACCGACCACCTACGCATACGTGAGCTGCCTGAGGAGGAGGTTCTGTGGTGGGAACAGCGCCCAGATGGCCTTCCCGTCACAGCACGGACCGCAGCTCTGACCGTGGTCCGGTGGACCCAGATGCGACCGGCACCGACGGCCTGTGATCCAAAGGAAACGGCCTAGGTGTATTGATCACGAGCGTTGTTGACACTCGCGGGTCTTGATCATGGCGA
>NZ_JBFASK010000060.1:0-23091 GCF_040677675.1 Streptomyces sp. NPDC053755
CGAGGAGGACCGCGAGGCTGATGAGGATCGCGATCGGCAGGATGAGGAACCCTACCGGGCCCCGCGGCGTTGCCACGTCGGGGCGGCGTTGCCACGTCGGGGCAGCGAGGGTCAGGGGGCCAGTGGCGGGCGGGGGGCCCGGGGGTCGCGAGGACCGGCCTGCGGCGCTTCGTCCCGGATGACCTCGCCAGGGACGACCTTGCCGTCCGGGCGGTGGATACGGGCCTGCTGGAAGGCGTCCTGAAGGCCGCCCGCGCGCGCGGCGCTCATCCGGCGCTCCACGGCCGTCTCGGCGTACCGCCCCAGGATCGAGCGGACGGGCGGCAGCAGGAGCAGCAGACCGGCGACGTCGGAGATCAGCCCCGGCAGCATCAGCAGCAGTCCGCCAAGCATCAGGAAGCCGTTGCGGTCCTCCGCGCCCACGCGGTCCTGCGCGGTGGGCGCGCCGCCCGCCTGGGCCGCCGCCTGCGCCCGCTCGAAGGTCTCCGTGAGGTTCCGGAAGGCGCGGCGGCCCGCCCGCTTGATCACCACGGCGCCGAGGACGGCGCCGCCGGCCAGCAGGGCGAACACGGTCAGCCCGCCGGCCGCGCCGGCCACCAGCGTCAGCAGCCAGATCTCCAGGACCAGCCAGAGCGCGAGGGCCAGAGGCAGGAACGTACGCGCGCGCGAGCGCTTGGGGGCGAGAGGGGGCGGTGCGCCTGTTGTCATGGTCCCCAGTGTGCCTGGCGCCCCGCAGGAACGTCGTAAAGGACGGATCAGTGCGCGGACTTGCGGCCGAGCAGCTTGCCGACCTTGTTCGCGCGGGCCGTCAGACCCCAGCCGGTGACCCGCCACAGGGCCTCGACGAGGATGTCCTTGCTCATCTTGGAGTCGCCGACCTCGCGCTCCACGAAGGTGATGGGCACCTCGACGACGTGGAAGCCCGCGGCGACGGCACGGCGCGCCAGGTCGACCTGGAAGCAGTAGCCGGCCGAGGCGACGTCCTGCAGGCCCAGGCCCTCCAGGGTCTCTTTGCGGAAGGCGCGGTAGCCGCCGGTCACGTCGCGGATGGGCACGTCGAGCATGACGCGGGAGTAGAGGCTGCCGCCGCGCGAGATGAACTCGCGGGACTTGGGCCAGTTCACGATCCGGCCGCCGGGGACCCAGCGGGAGCCCAGGACCAGGTCGGCGCCCTTGAGCGCGGTCAGCAGCCGGGGCAGCTCCTCGGGCTGGTGGGAGCCGTCGGCGTCCATCTCGACGAGGACGCCGTAGCCGTTCTCGATGCCCCAGCGGAAGCCGGCGAGGTAGGCGGCGCCGAGCCCTTCCTTGCCCTTGCGGTGCAGGACGTGGACGTGGTCGTCCTCGGCGGCGAGTTCGTCCGCGAACTTGCCCGTGCCGTCGGGGCTGTTGTCGTCGGCGACGAGGATGTGCGCCTCCGGTACGGCTTCCCGTACCCGCGAGACGATGGGCTTGACGTTCTCCGCCTCGTTGTAGGTCGGGATGATCACCAAGGCTCTGCCGAGCGGGCCGTAACGCCTCTGGCCACCGTCGTTCACTGCTGCCCCTTCGGATACATACGCGAACCCCCACCTTAGCGAGCCCGGGGCGCGGCTCGGCGCCGGCGGGGCGGGAGAGGGGCGGAGCGTCACGCGACAGGCCGTGGAAAGCGTCTGGAAACAGGCCCGGGACGCCCGCGCCCGGCGCTGCGGATCGGGGCCCGGCGTCCTTCGGGCCGACCTGGTCCCCGCTGGCTGCGGGTCGACCGAAAGCCGTTGTCTACTGAACGTCCGGGCCCCACCCGGGTCCCACCCTCCGCCGGAAAAAACCTTCCCTCGCCCCCGAGGCGCGGGCGCTGAACCTGGTTCGCGGTGCTGGTGCGCCGGTGCGGCACACCACCTCCTGACCCAGCGGCGTTCGACGACTGCGTGGAGGTTCGAAACCGGTCGGACGTCCTGTGGTGGACTCGCCGAACCTACCGGCCGGTGGCGGCTCGCTGTCAACACTCGCGCGACCTGCGGAGATGAGGGATACCTCCTGGTCAGTGGGGAGGCGGCGCAGGTCGTGACAGAACGCCGGGAACATCGATCGGCGGTACGAAATGTCCCGATGTCACTCGTTCGGCCGCTCGTAGACCGTTTGCCCCGAGACCACCGTGCGCAGGCAGACGGGGAGTTCACGGCCGGGGGTCAGATCGGGCAGGCCGGGGGTGCCGGAGCGGGGGTCGGTCGACCAGCGGGCCACCCGGTCGTCGGGGGCCTGCACCACGAGCGCACCGGTGCGCCAGACCGCGTAGTCGGCGGGTGCGCCGGGCACCAGCGTGCCGGCGTCGTCCCGCCCGACGGCCCGCCAGCCGCCCCGGGTGTGGGCGGCGAAGGCGGCGCGCACGGAGATCCGGTGGCCGGGGGTGCGGTGGAAGGCGGCGGCCCGGACCGTGCCCCAGGGGTCGAGCGGGGTGACGGGGCTGTCCGAGCCGAAGGCCAGCGGCACCCCGGAGCGCAGGAGGGCGGCGTACGGGTTGAGCGTACGGGCCCGCTCGGCGCCGAGGCGTTCGGCGTACATCCCCTCCTCGCCGCCCCAGGCCGCGTCGAAGGCGGGCTGCACGGAGGCGGTGAGGCCGAGTTCGGCGAAGGCGGCGATCGTCTCGGGCGTCAGCATCTCGGCGTGCTCGACGCGGTGCCGGGCGGCCCGGACGCGGGCGAGGCCGAGCTTCTCCGAGGCGGCGCGCACCCCGTCGGCCACGGCTGTCACGGCGGCGTCGCCGATGGCGTGGAAGCCGGCTTGGAGCCCCGCCTCGGTGCAGGCGACGACATGGGCCGCGATGGCGGCCGCGTCCAGGTGGGCGACGCCGGTGTGCGCGTCGGCGTCGGCGTACGGCTCGTGGAGGCAGGCGGTGTGGGAGCCGAGCGAACCGTCGGCGAACAGGTCGCCGGCCGCGCCGACGGCGCCGAGCGCGCGGGCCCGCTCGATGTCGAGGTCGGCCCAGTAGCCGACGATCCGGGGGCCGGGCTCCTCGCGGGCGAGGTCGAGCAGGGCGGTGAAGTCGTCCTCGGAGGAGATCCGCGGGCCGCCGCACTCGTGGACGGTGCCGATGCCGAGCGAGGCGGCATGGGCCCGGGCGGCCCGCTGGGCCTCGGTGCGCTGCCGGGGCGAGAGCGCGGCATAGGCGGCGGCGCGGACCGCGTGGTGGGCGTCGCCGGTCAGCGGCTCGGCGTCACGGAAGCCGTCACGGGCGCGGATGCCCGGGACGAGGTCGAGCAGCGCGGTGGTGACGACGGCCGAGTGGACGTCGACGCGGGTGAGATAGAGCGGACGCCCGCCGGTGAGCGCGTCCAGCTCGTCCCGGCGCGGTGCCCGGCGCTCGGGCCAGCGGGAGGCGTCCCAGCCGTGCCCGATCAGGATCCGGTCGCCGGGGCGGGCGGAGGCGTACGCGCGGATGCGCTCCGCCGCCTCGTCCAGCGAGCCGGCGGAGGAGAGGTCGAGCCCGGTCAGCGCGAGCCCGGTGGCGGTGGTGTGCACGTGCGCGTCGACGAACGCGGGCGTGACGAGGGCGCCTTCGAGGTCGACCACGTCGTCCACGCCGGTCGCGAACGCGTCGGCGGCGCCCTCGGAACCCACCCAGGCGACGTGTCCGCGCTCCACCACCATGGCGGTGGCGAAGGGGTCGGCGGGACTGTGCACCTCACCCCCGCGCAGCAGCACGGTGCGGTGTTCGTTCTTCAGGCTGTCGGTCATGGTGACCAGGTTAGATACGCGGCGGCCTGGCTTCGTACGGGGTGGACAGGACGACGGTGGTGCGGCTGGAGACGCCGGCCTGCGACCGGATGCGGCTGAGCAGGTGTTCCAGCTCCAGCGGCGTGGCGACGCGCACCTTGAGGATGTAGTTCTCCTCCCCCGCGACGCTGTGGCAGGCCTCGATCTCCGGGATGTCGGCGAGCCGGTCCGGGGTGTCGTCGGGTGCGCTGGGATCGAAGGGCTTCACCGAGATGAACGCCGTCAGGGGCAGCCCGACGGCCTCCGGGTCGACGACGGCGGCATAGCCGCGGATGACCCCGCGCTGCTCCAGGCGCCGGACGCGCTGATGCACGGCCGAGGTGGACAGGCCCGTGGCCTTGCCCAGGTCGGTGTAGCTCATGCGCCCGTCCTTGACGAGCAACTCGACGATCTGACGATCCAGCTCCTCCATGCGGTCAACCTATTGCCCCGCGAGCCCATCGGCACAGTCGGCGGCGGCCGGTTTGAGCGGCTATGGCCTTCCACGCGGCACCTGCGACGGGCATGTGACGAACGCCACAGGTTTGCGGAAAGGTCGACAGCCGTCCTCACGATTATGCGGTCGGCCGTATGGGAATTGCTTGCTGTGGTCGAGGCCACACGTACTTGGTCGACCCACCCAAGGGGGAGATTCTCCATGCAGGAGCCTGTTGATTCGGTCGAGGCGGCCGACGAGTTCGACGCGTACGACACCTTCGAGATGTACCGGGTCGTCTGCCCGGACTGCGTGCAGCCGATCGCGCTGCTCGCGGACGAGGACGTACTGCCGGAGCACGCGCTGTGCCCGACGCCGTGGAACCCGTTCGTCCTCACGGTCTGCCCCGGCACCGGCCGCGCGGCGTCCGACGCGCGTCCCGCCGACGAGACCCTCGAGGTGCTGGAGCAGGACACCGCCCTCCTGCTGACGCTGCCTCAGGGGCTCGACTGGCGGACGCAGCCCTTCTCGCACGTCGGCGGCCCGGGCTCGCGCCCCCTCAAGGTGCCGAACATGCGACGCGCGGCCTGAGCCACGCCCGTCGGCGTCTTCGAGGGCAAGCCCCTGACAGGGGCGCGAGTTGACGGTGCGTCGCAGGATGTCACCAGGGGCCGGATCCTCACGCGTCCGGCCCCGCTCGGCCGTCGCGACGCCCAGTGGCACGGCCCCCGGGCGGAGCCGCGGGTAGCCCTCGAACTGTCGCGCGCATCGTTCCGGCGGTGTCCCCCGCCCGGCGGGGCGCGTTGGGCCGGTCATGACCACGCTGTACACCGCTCCGAGCGGCTACGGGCGACGGCGGCTCATCGAGCCGCACGTTGAAGAATCGGTTCCCCGTCCGGCGCCGCAACTCGCCGACCCGCCCATCTACAAGGCGCTGCTGCACCAGTGGGCCAGCCACGGCCGCACCCTTCCGGGCCGCAACGACCAGGAGTGGAACCGGCTGGCCGCGGCGCCGGTCTGGGTGGACCGGACGGTGCGCGCGAGCGGCGTCAGCGGGACTCTGGTCCGACGAGGTGACGGGCGATGACCATGCGCTGGATCTGATTGGTGCCCTCGACGATCTGGAGCATCTTCGCCTCGCGCATGTAGCGCTCCACCGGGAAGTCCGCCGTGTAGCCGTAGCCGCCGAGGACCTGCACGGCGTCGGTGGTGACCCCCATCGCCGCGTCCGTGCAGAAGAGCTTCGCCATGGCGGCCTGCCGTCCGAAGGGCAGACCCTCGTCGCGCAGCCGCGCCGCCTCCAGGTACAGCGCCCGGCCCGCCTCGATCCGGGTCGCCATGTCCGCGAGCAGGAAACGCAGGCCTTGGAAGTCGGCGATCGGCCGGCCGAACTGCCGGCGTTCCCGGGCGTAGGCGACGGCCTCGTCGAGCGCCGCCTGCGCGAGGCCGACCGCACAGGCCGCGATCCCGAGGCGGCCCGAGTCCAGGGCCGACAGGGCGATGGCGAACCCCTGCCCCTCCTCGCCGATCCGGCGGGCGTCGGGGATCCGCACCCCGTCGAAGTGCAGCTGCGCGGTGGGCGAGCCCTTCATGCCCATCTTGCGCTCAGGAGCGGCCGCGCTCAGCCCCTCGGCGTCCCCCGGGACGAGGAACGCCGTGATCCCCTTGGGCCCGTCGGCGCCGGTGCGCGCCATGACCGTGCAGAAGTCGGCGATCCCGCCGTGGGTGATCCACGCCTTCGTGCCGGTGAGCACCCAGTCGTCGCCGTCCCGGACCGCCTTCGTGCGCAGGGAGGCCGCGTCGGAGCCGGAGGCCGGTTCGGAGAGGCAGTACGCGCCGAGGAGTCCGCCGCCGAGCATCGCGGGCAGATGGGCGGCCCGCTGCTCCCTGGTTCCGAAGCCCGCGAGGGCGTGGCAGGACAGCGTGTGGACGCTGACGCCGAGGCCGACGGTGAGCCGGGCCGCGGCCAGCTCCTCGAGGACCTGGAGGTAGACGGCGTAGGGCTGGTCGCCGCCGCCGTCCTCGGAGCCGTAGGGCAGGCCGAGGAGCCCGGAGGTGGAGAGCAGCGAGAAGAGCTCGCGCGGGAAGCGGCCGACGGCCTCCTCCTCGGCCGCGTGGGGCGCGATCTCCCGCTCGGCGATGTCGCGGACCAGGGTGAGCAGCTCCCGGGCCTCCTCGGTGGGCAGCCGGCGGTCCACGGTCTGCGGGGCGCGGTCGGGCATGGCGGCGCACTCCTCCCTGTCGGGGGCAGCGGCGGCGCGCGCGGGGGTTCGGGCGGCAGCCGGCCTCGGTCGGTCTGCGCCGATGCTCCCCCGCGCGGATCACGCGAGGGGGTGCCCGGCGCCCGTGGCGGGGGGAGTATGCCCGTTCGGCGGGTCGCGGTCACACGACCGCGCCGGGCCGGGCGCCACGAGGAGGCCGAGGGGGGCGTCAGGAGCGCGGGGGCGTGGCGGTCACAGCAGGCCGATCCGGGTCACGAACATGGCGAGGACGACGACCAGGGTCCAGCCGAGCACGTGCTCGAGGATCTTCGGGCCGTCGTCCTTGGGGCCGCCGGTGCGGGCGCGGGCGGCGGGGTGCGTGGTGGCGGTCATGGCCACCACAGTGCCAGCGAGGGCGGCCCGGGGGTAGAGACGTTCCTCACGCCCCCCGGACCGCGATCCGGCGTCAGCGGACGCCGACGGCCGCCAGAGCCGTGCGCTGGGCGGGCGTCGGCCGGTCCGGGAAGTAGAGGTAGCACACCCCTCCTGTGCCGGAGACCACTTTCCCGCCGGCGTTGTACCGCTTGGTACGCAGCCAGATGTTCTCCCACTCCCGGCGCCGGTAGACGCGGCGCACGGCGGCGTTGTCCGGTGACGCCGGGTCGTTGGCGATCACGTCGCCCTCCGCCGTGAAGCCGATGACGGTCATCAGATGGCCGGCGGTGCCGTAGCCGGCTCCGGTCAGCTCCTCCTTGAGGAAGGACTGGGACGTGACGGCCGGGATGCCCGCGCGGATCAGGGTCTCCAGGTCGGTGAGCGAGCCCAGCCGGGTGACCACGGCGTTCATGTCCGGATAGGTGGCGGCGTAGGCCGCGTTGAAGGGCCAGTTGCCGCAGCCGTCGTACTGGTGGTCGAAGGTGAAGCGGGCCGCGTGGCAGACCTGGGGGTCGGCGTAGGCCGGATCGACCCAGGCCAGGTCCTCCGCGCTCGGCCGCCTTCCCCAGTACTCGACGATCATCTGGGAGGAGGTGGGGCTGCACCACGCCTCGCCGCCGTTGTCGTACTCCGGGTACTGGCCGGCGTGGATGGTCTGGGAGTAGCGCGGGACGACCAGCTCGTGGGCGAGGGCGGGCACGGAAGCGGGGACGGTGAACCGGTCCGGGATGTCGGAGGCCATCGCGCCGAGCCGCCACACCAGGGGCGAGAGGTCGGTGCCGGGCGTCCGGTGGAGCGTCACCCGGAGCTGGTACGCGGCGAGCCGCAGCCCGCTCGCGGCGTCGTCGACGGAGAAGGTGTCGGTCCAGACGGAACCCTTGCCGTCGCTCTGGTCGTCGACCGAGGTGCGCCGGATGTCGCCGTCCCCCGCGGCCCAGCGCCCCATCACGAACCAGGGCGTGGCGGTGGCGTCGTCGTAGGCCCCGCGCAGTTCGATCTGGATCCAGGTCCCGGGCGGGGTGTCGGCGTTCCAGGAGGCGATGACCTCGGTGGCGGGGACGGTGGAGAGGTGGACCGGAGAGGTCCAGGTCGCGTACTCCCAGGTGGAGGTGGATCCGGTGTGCGGGTCGGTGTAGTCGGTGCGGCCGGCCGGGGCGGCGATCACCAGACCGGGGCGGCGTCCGGCGACGGCCCGGGTGCCGGCGGCCCGTCCGCCGCGCCAGTCGGCGTACGAGGTCCAGAAGTGGTTGTCCACGAAGGCGGGCGCGGCGGCGCGGCGCGCGGCCCGGCTCTCTCGGGCCAGGGCCCCCGCCGGTGCGGCGGAGGCCACGGCGGTGCCCGCGGCGGCGGCCAGGGCCGCGGCGAGGACGGTTCTGCGTGGGGTGGGCTCGGTCATGGGCGGTGACCCCCGGTCGAGAACGGCGTGGGCGGACGGACGGATGCGCGTGTCCGGGCGATGCGGGGACCACTATCGCGGTTCGCGGAGCGCTTCTGCCAGCGATTCGCCGCGCGTCGGCGGACCGATATTGGTCGAGACCGGTGGCGGCGGCAAGGTCCTGACCTGCGCTGGTGCGCGCCCGGGACCCGGATCCCGCCGCACGCCCCGGCAGGTGGCGACGCGATCGGACCCCGGCGAGGCACCCCCTAGGCTGGACGCCATGGACTCCCTCGACCGCGCCGCCGACGAGCTGCGGCACCTGCCGCCGTCCTGCGGGCCGGTGCGCCTGGTCGCGGTCGACGGTCACGCGGGATCCGGGAAGTCGACCTTCGCCGCCCGCCTCGCCGCGCGACTGGCGGCGCCCGTGCTGCATCTGGACGACCTCGCCACCCACGAGGAGCTGTTCGCCTGGACGGAGCGGTTCCGCGTCCAGGTGCTCCTCCCCCTGTCCCGGGGCGATACCGCGCTGTATCACCCGTACGACTGGAATCTGCGGACCTTCGGTCCTCCTCGCGAGCTGCCCCCGTCGCCCGTCGTCCTCGTCGAGGGCGTCGGGGCGGGGCGGCGGGCGCTGCGGCCCGCGCTCGCCGCGGTGCTGTGGATGGAGCGGGGGGCCGAGGAGTCCTGGTCACGGGGCCGGCACCGGGACGGACCGGCCCAGTCGGCGTTCTGGGACGGATGGACCGTGGCGGAGACTCGCCATTTCACCGAGGACCCGTCGCGCCCCTTCGCCCGCAACCTGATACGTGAGTGTCCGGCGGGGTACGAGTGGCTTCCTGGGCCCGCAGTGACAGCGGGCCCGAACCGGATCGTCACGCAAAGTGATCACGTCGGTTCCGGGGGCTGAACAGCCGTACGGCGACCGCCGCGAGAGCCTCAACTCGGCTTGACCCAGGGGGCGTACAGGTCTTACGTTTCCCATGTGCGGCTTTTCGGAGCCGCCGCGGACACGAAGCCCCCGGTTGTTCCCCCGTGATCGGGGGCTTCGTTCTGCCCTGATCGTCCCCTTCTCCGGCCCCCCTCGGGCCCTCGTGCTCACCGAGGGTCACCGCCGCCGGATCGTGTCCTTCTCCTTCGTCGCGCACCCTCTGCGCAGGTACGATGCCCCTCGGTGCGGTCAAATCCCGTCCACGTGAAGGCGGTTGTGTACGGCTTCCGGCGGGCGACCGCCCGCCGGGACGGCAACGGGGGCACGTTTTGTGGGGGACCCGATGGACATCGGCACGCGGGGCGGACAGGCCCCTGCCGAGCTCGCCTGGCTGCGGGGAGTCGACGCCTACACGATGGGCGCCTATCCGCAGGCGGAGGAAGAGTTCCGGACCGCTGTACGGATCGATCCGGGCATGGCGGACGGCTGGCTCGGGCTCCACGCGTTACGCGTGGACACCACCACCGCCCTGCTGCGGATGTACCGCAACCGCGACCGGTTCGGCGAACAGCGCGCCCGACACCGCCGGACGCTGAACTCCTGGTACTGGCTGGGCTGGTGGGTGCAGCCCGTCCTGGAGACACCGCGCGACCTGCTGCTCGCCCACGCCTCGCACTGGCTGGACGGGCGCCACGTGCCGGAGCTGGACCGGGCCCTCGCGGGGCTGCCGCCGGTCGACACCGATCCCCAGGTCCGCTTCCTGCACGCCTGCCGCTCCTACCTGGTCAAGGACTGGGATCAGCTGGTCCGGCACACCGAACCGCTGGTGGACGATCCGCTGCTCGGGATCGAGGCGGGACTCTTCGGCGGGATGGCCCGGGTCCGACTGGAGATGTTCGGCCAGGCCGAGCCCCTGCTCTCGGCGGCGCTGATGCGCTGCCGCAGCGAGCAGCCGCAGCGCAAGGAGCTGCGCTACTGGCTGGCCAGGGCCCACGAGGGCACCGGTCGCAGCGCCGCCGCCCTCCCCCTCTACCGGGCCGTGCACCGCATCGACCCGGCGTTCATGGACACGGCCGCCCGGCTGGCCGCGATCGCGGAGTACGACGGCTTCGAGGGCCCGGAGGATCCCTCCGGCCTCGCCTCGGTCGCGCTCGGCGGACTCGGCCAGGACACGGCGGACGCCGCGCAGGCCGCCGATCCCGACGGCCCGGGCGCCGACGGTCTGCGGCTGGGGACGGAGACCCCGCCGCCCGCGACGCCGGCCGCCCCGCCCGAGCCCGCCCACGGCATCCGGCAGAAGACGTCGCTTCCGCGCCAGCCGGCACCCCCGCGCTTCCCCGCCAGTCCCACCGACCCCGCCCTGCTCGCCGAGGCACTCGCCGAGCTGGAGCGCATGGTCGGGATGGAGCCGGTGAAGCGGCAGGTCAAGGCCCTGTCGGCGCAGCTGGAGATGGCCCGGCTGCGAGCGGGACAGGGCCTGCCCGTGCAGCCGCCGAAACGTCACTTTGTCTTCTCCGGCCCCTCGGGCACCGGGAAGACCACGGTCGCCCGGATCCTGGGCCGGGTCTTCTACGCACTGGGGCTCCTGGGCGGTGACCACCTGGTGGAGGCGCAACGAGCCGATCTGGTGGGCGAGTTCCTCGGCCAGACCGCGGTGAAGGCGAACGAGCTGATCGACTCGGCCGTGGGCGGGGTCCTCTTCGTCGACGAGGCCTACTCGCTCTCGAACACCGGCTACAGCAAGGGCGACGCCTACGGCGACGAGGCGCTCCAGGTGCTCCTCAAGCGGGCCGAGGACAACCGCGACCACCTGGTGGTGATCCTGGCGGGATACCCGGAGGGCATGGACCGGCTGCTCGCCACCAATCCGGGGCTCTCCTCGCGCTTCACGACCCGAGTGGACTTCCCCTCGTACCGCCCCCTGGAGCTCACCGCGATCGGCGAGGTCCTGGCGGCGTCGAACGGGGACGGATGGGACGAGGAGGCACTGGACGAGCTGCGGTCGATCAGCGGCCACGTCGTGGACCAGGGCTGGATCGACGAGCTGGGCAACGGCCGTTTCCTGCGGACGCTGTACGAGAAGTCCTGCGCCTACCGCGACCTCCGCCTGGCGGGCTACCCGGGCACCCCGACCCGCGAGGACCTGGCCACGCTCCGCCTGGCCGACCTGATGCAGGCGTACGGCGAGGTCCTCTCGGGCCGCGGCCCGTCGGCCAGGGGCTCCCAGGAGCCGCCGGCCCTCTGACGGGCCGCGGGCCCGAGGACCCCGGAACGAAGGGCGGACGGCCGGTGCCCTTGGAGCCGGACGGGCGCACGTCCGGCCGCACGTCCGCCCGGCGTTCAGCCGGTGAGGACGCCCGCCGGGCGCTCCGGACGAGGTTCCGCCACCCGGGGTGCCGTCGGCGCGGGGGTGCGGTGGGCCGGGTCGCGGACCTCGCCGACGAGAGTCTCCAGGACGTCCTCCAGTGCGACCAGACCGAGGATCCGGCCCGAGCCGTCGGCCACCTGGGCGAGGTGGGTGGCCGCCCGCCGCATCACGGTCAGCGCGTCGTCGAGCGGCAGCTCGGCCCGGACCGTCGCCATCGGGCGCCAGACGTGCTGCGGCACCGCCCGCTCGCGCTCCTCCAGGTCCAGGACGTCCTTGACGTGCACGAAGCCCATGTACGTCCCGCGCCCCTCGGCGCACACCGGGAAGCGCGAGTAGCCGGTGCGGACGGTCAGCTCCTCGATCTCGCGCGGGGTGACGGCCGGGGTGACCGTCACCAGCGCCGCCGGGGCGATGAGCACGTCCGTGACCGGGCGGCTGCCCAGTTCCAGGGCGTCCTCCAGGCGCTCCTGCTCGGCCGGGTCGAGCAGGCCGGCCTGCCCCGCGTCCTCCACCAGGCGGCCGAGCTGGACACGGGTGAAGACGGCCTCCACCTCGTCCTTGGGCTCCACCTTGAAGGCACGCAGGACCAGGCGGGAGCAGGCGCCCAACGCGCTGGTCACCGGACGGCAGAGCCGGGCGAAGCCGACCAGGGCGGGGGCGAGCCAGAGCGCCGTCCGCTCCGGGGCCGCCATCGCGAGGTTCTTCGGCACCATCTCACCGATGACGAGGTGGAGGAAGACGACCGCGGCCAGCGCCAGGACGTACCCGAGCGGATGGATCAGGCCCTCCGGCACCCGCAGGGCGTGGAAGACCGGTTCGAGCAGCCGTGCCACGGTCGGTTCGGCGACCGCACCCAGGGTCAGGGAGCAGACGGTGATGCCGAACTGGGCCGCCGCCATCATCTGGGGCAGGTTCTCCAGGCCGTGGAGCACCTGGCGGGCCCGCTTGCCGCCGAGCGGCTCGATCTGGCTGCGGCGTACGGAGACGAGCGCGAACTCGGCCCCGACGAAGAAGCCGTTGGCCACCACGAGAAGGACGGCGAACAGCAGGGGGAGCAGGCTCATCGGACCGCCTCCGGGACCAGCGGAAGATCGGCCGTGCGCACGAGCCGTACCCGCTCGGCCCGGTAGCGGTCCACCTGCCGCACGGAGAGCCGCCACCCGGGCAGCTCGGCCCGGTCGCCGGGCGCCGGGATCCGGCCCAGGAGGTCGGCGACGAGCCCGGCGACCGTCTCGTACGGGCCGTCGGGCACGTCGAGGCCTATCCGGTGCAGGGTGTGCACCCGGCAGGAGCCGTCGGCGTCCCAGGCGGGCCGGCCGTCCTCGGCGGTGACCGCGGCGAGTTCGGGCCGCTCGTCGGCGGCGGTGTCGTGCTCGTCGCGGACCTCTCCGACGAGCTCCTCCACGATGTCCTCCAGGGTGACGACGCCGGCGGTGCCGCCGTACTCGTCGACGACGACGGCGATCGGCTGTTCGCGTCGCAGACGCTCCAGGAGGGGCTGCGCCGGCAGGGTCTCCGGGACGAGCAGCGCCGGGACCACGATCCTGCCCACGGGGGTGCGCAGGCGCTCGTCAGGTGGCACGGCGAGCGCGTCCTTGAGGTGGACCATGCCGACGATCTCGTCGATGCGTTCGCGGTAGACCGGGAAGCGGGAGAGGCCGGTGGCCCGGGTGAGGTTGAGGACGTCGGCCGCGGTGGCGTCCGACTGGAGGGCGCTCACCTTCACTCGGGGGGTCATGACGTGCTGGGCGGTGAGCCCGCCCAGGGTCAGGGTCCGCACGAAGAGGTCGGCCGTGTCCTGTTCCAGCGCGCCCGCGCGGGCGGAGTGCCGGGCCAGCGAGACCAGCTCGCCGGGGGTGCGGACGGAGTCCAGCTCGTCGGTGGGCTCCACCCCCAGCAGCCTGACCAGCCGGTTGGCGACCCTGTTGAGCAGGGAGATGACCGGGCGGAAGGCGGTCGAGAAGAGGTGCTGCGGGCCGGCCACGAAACGGGCCACCTGGAGCGGCCGCGAGACCGCCCAGTTCTTCGGCACGAGCTCGCCGACCACCATCTGGACGGCGGAGGCGAGCAGCATCCCGATCACGACCGAGATCCCGGACACGGCGCCTTCGGGCAGTCCGGTCCAGGTCAGGGGGGTGTCGAGGACCCGGGCGAGCGCGGGCTCGGCGAGCATGCCGACGACGAGCGAGGTGAGGGTGATGCCGAGCTGGGTGCCGGAGAGCTGGAAGGACAGCTCGCGCAGGGCCTTGACGACTCTGCGGGCGCGTCGGTCACCGGCGGCCGCGGCCCGCTCGGCGTCGGGGCGCTCCACGGTGACGAGGCCGAACTCGGCCGCCACGAAGAAGCCGTTGGCGAGGATCAGGAGGAAGGCTGCGGCGAGCAGCAGAAGCGTGATGATCATGCCGCCGTCTCCATGGAGAGGGCGGCGCGGGTACTACCGGACGATCCGTCCATTGCTGGAGGGAGTCACTCCTCGGGTCGCAGGGTGGCCTCGCGGCCGCCGTGGGCGGCCGTGCACGTGCGAGGCGGTGGTGCCGCTCGGCACCACCGCCTCCAGAGTAATCACGCCGAAGGGACGTGGGGCAGGGGGTCTGCCCCCGTATGGGCGACTCAGGCCGTCTCCGGCCCGGTGCCGTGGGCGTCGGCCAGGGCCCGCAGCGCGCGGGCGTCGCGGATGGCCTGCTGCTTGGCGATGCCGGGCTGGATGCCGAGCGCCGGCATGCTGGTGCCGTCGCTCAGGTCGAGGAAGACCCAGGGGTCGCCGGGCCGCAGGTTGACCCGCAGGATCTCGGCCCAGGCGAGCCGGCGCGTCCGGGTGATGTTGACGACGGTGACGCCCTCCTCGTCGGCGACGACCTTCGGTCGGCTGAGCAGCGCGAGGACGCCGAGGAAGAGCGCGGCGGTGAAGACGAAGCTGGCCCGCTCCCCCGGGCCGAGCTTCTCCAGCATCAGGGCGACCGCGGTGATGACGGCGAACATCACCGCTCCCACGGTCAGCAGGACCGCGCGGGTGCGGCCCGGCCGGAAGGTGACCGGGAGGGAGGGCGTCACGGGGTCGGACATCGCGCTTCCTTCGTGCCTTGGCCTGGTGCCTGGGTGTGCCGCGGCCGTCAGAGGCGGCAGGCGTGGATGGCCGTCGTCAGGATGGCGCGGGCGCCCAGTTCGTACAGGTCGTCCATGATCCGCTGCGCCTCCTTGGCCGGGACCATGGCCCGGACGGCGACCCAGCCCTCGTTGTGCAGCGGGGAGATCGTGGGCGACTCCAGGCCGGGGGTGAGGGCGACCGCCTGCTCCAGGTGCTCGGCGCGGCAGTCGTAGTCCATCATCACGTACGAGCGGGCGACGAGGACGCCCTGGAGGCGGCGCAGGAACTGCTGCACCTGCGGGTGGTCGGCCTCGGCGCCGTTGCGCCGGATGACGACGGCCTCGGACTTGAGGATCGGCTCGCCGATGACCTCCAGGCCGGCGTTGCGCAGGCTGGTGCCGGTCTCGACGACGTCCGCGATGATCTGGGCGACGCCCAGCTGGATCGCGGTCTCCACGGCGCCGTCGAGGTGGACCACGGAGGCGTCGATGCCCTGGTCGGCGAGGTGCTTGGCGACGATGCCCTCGTACGAGGTGGCGATCGTCATGCCGCCGAAGTCCTCGGGGCCCTTCGCGGTGCCCGGGCGGGTGGCGTAACGGAACGTGGAGCGGCCGAAGTTCAGCGGGAGGATCTCCTCCGCGCTTGCTCCGGAGTCCAGCAGCAGGTCCCGGCCGGTGATGCCGATGTCCAGCTTGCCGGAGGCGACATAGATCGCGATGTCCTTCGGCCGCAGGTAGAAGAACTCGACCTCGTTGTCGGGGTCGATGACGACGAGCTCCTTGGACTCCTTGCGCTGGCGGTAGCCGGCCTCATGGAGCATCTCCGACGCAGGTCCGGAGAGGGAACCCTTGTTGGGGACGGCGATGCGCAGCATGGGGTGGGCTTCCTTTGCCTGGGAGTTTCGGGAGGGTGTGGCGGTGCGCTCGGAGGTCCGGCGGAGGCGGGACCGTCAGAGGTGGGCGTAGACGTCGTCGAGCGAGATCCCGCGGGCGACCATCATCACCTGGACGTGGTACAGCAGCTGCGAGATCTCCTCGGCGGCGGCTTCCTTGCCCTCGTACTCGGCGGCCATCCAGACCTCGGCGGCCTCCTCGACGACCTTCTTGCCGATGGCATGGACACCCTTGTCCACCAGTTCCGCGGTGCGGGAGGTGGCAGGGTCGCCGTTCTCGGCCTTGAGCTTGAGCTCGGCGAAGAGCTCTTCGAAGGTTTTGTTCGCCATGATGGTCCTAAGAGTACGGGGTGAGGGTCGCGTACTTAGCGCCAGGGTTCGCTGACCGTGCGCAGCGTGGTCGCGGTGGCGACGGCGGCGGTGACGGCCTCGTGGCCCTTGTCCTCGTTCGAGCCCTCGAGGCCGGCCCGGTCCAGGGCCTGCTCTTCGTTGTCCACGGTCAGGACGCCGAAGCCGACGGGTACGCCGGTGTCGATCGAGACCTGGGTGAGGCCGTGGGTGACGCCCTGGCACACGTACTCGAAGTGCGGCGTTCCGCCGCGGATGACGACGCCGAGGGCGACGATGGCATCGTAGCCGCGACCGGCCAGGACCTTCGCCACCACCGGCAGTTCGAAGCTGCCGGGGACGCGCAGCAGCGTCGGCTCGTCGATGCCCAGCTCGCGCAGGGCCCGCAGGGCGCCGTCGACGAGGCCGTCCATGATCTTCTCGTGCCACTGCGCCGCGATGACCGCGACCCGCAGGTCGCCGCAGTTCTTCACGCTGAGGACGGGTGCGCCCTTGCCGCTCATGTCTCTCCTTGCTCGGTGCTCGTTGCTCGGTGTGCCTGGTGCTTGCCGGGGTGGCGCGCCGGGTGGCGCGCCCGGTCACTGGTTGGCGCAGGTGGAGGCGGGGACGCCGTCCAGCCAGGGAAGGTCGTGCCCCATCCGGTCCCGCTTCGTGCGGAGGTAGCGGAGGTTGTGCTCGCCCGCCTGGACCGGCATGGGCTCGCGGCCCTCGACCGTCAGGCCGTACCGGGTGAGGGCGGAGATCTTCTCGGGGTTGTTGGTCATCAGCCGCAGGCTGCGGACACCGAGGTCGACGAGGATCTGCGCCCCTGCCGCGTAGTCGCGGGCGTCGGCGGGCAGGCCCAGTTCCAGGTTGGCGTCGAGGGTGTCGCGGCCGCGCTCCTGGAGCTCGTACGCGCGCAGCTTGGAGAGCAGGCCGATGCCGCGTCCCTCGTGGCCGCGGAGGTAGACGACCACGCCGCGGCCGGCCTCGGTGACACGGTCCATCGACGCCTGCAGCTGCGGGCCGCAGTCGCAGCGCAGCGAGTGGAAGATGTCGCCGGTGAGGCACTCGGAGTGGACCCGGACGAGCACGTCCTCGCCGTCGCCGATCTCACCGTGGACGAGGGCGACGTGCTCGACGCCGTCGACGGTGGAGCGGTAGCCGTACGCGGTGAAGTCGCCGTGCGCGGTGGGCAGCCGGACCTCGGCCTCGCGGCGGACCGTCGGCTCGGCCGAGCGGCGGTAGGCGACGAGGTCCTCGATCGAGATGATCGTGAGGCCGTGCTTGCGGGCGAACGGCACGAGCTCGGGCAGGCGCAGCATCACGCCGTCCTCGCCCGCGATCTCGACGATGGCGCCGGCCGGGCGCAGTCCCGCGAGCCGGGCGAGGTCGACGGCGGCCTCGGTGTGGCCGTTGCGGACGAGGACGCCGCCGGGCTTGGCGCGCAGCGGGAAGATGTGGCCGGGCCGGACGAAGTCGGACGGCTCGTAGGCGCCGCTCGCCAGCATGCGCAGGGTGGTGGCGCGGTCGGCGGCGGAGATGCCGGTGGTGACGCCGTGCTCGGGGGACGCGTCGACGGAGACGGTGAAGGCCGTGCCCATCGACTCGGTGTTGTTCTCGACCATCTGCGGGAGCCGGAGGCGCTCCAGCTCCTCGTCCTCCATCGGGGCGCAGATCAGGCCCCGGCACTCGCTCATCATGAAGGCGACGATCTCGGGGGTGGCCTTCTCGGCGGCGATGACGAGGTCGCCCTCGTTCTCGCGGTCCTCGTCGTCGACGACGACGACGGGCCGGCCGGCGGCGATGTCGCGGATGGCCTGCTCGACGGGGTCGAGGGCGAGGGCGGTGGCGTCCCACAGGGGCAGCGCGCTCATGAGAGGGCTCCTTCCAGAGCGGGAGCCGTGCGCGTCCGGAGCCACCAGTCGCGCATGCCCCAGATGACGAGGGCGAAGTAGATCACGTAGACCAGGCCGGAGAAGGCCAGGCCGCTGTTGAAGGCGAGGGGGACGCCGACCAGGTCGACGAGGAGCCAGGCGAACCAGAACTCGACCAGGCCGCGGGCCTGGGCGACCATCGCGACGAGCGTGCCGACGAAGATGTACGCGTCGGCCCACGGGCTCCAGGAGAGCGACGGGTAGAGGGTGAAGAGTCCGCCGACCGCGAGGGTGCCGAGGACGGCTCCGGCGAGGAGCAGTCCGCGCTCCTTCCAGGTGGCGAAGCGGACGGCGATGGAGCCGTCCTGGGCCTGCCGGCTGCCGCGGTTCCACTGCCACCAGCCCCAGGCGGCGACGCCGATGACCAGGAGCTGCTTGCCGACACCGCCGCCGAGGTGGGCGGAGGCGTACGCGCCGACGAGGACCACGCCCGAGAGGAGCTGGGCGGGCCAGGTGAGGATGGAGCGTCGCCAGCCGAGGGCGAGCGCGATCAGACCGATCGTGTTGCCGATCATGTCGGACCACATGATGTGCTGACCGAAGGCGGTGAAGGCCTCGGAGTTGAGCCAGCTCACTTCGCGTTCTCCTTGCCTTCGGCGCCGAGCAGCCGCTCGACGTACTTGGCGATGACGTCGACCTCGAGGTTCACCGGTGCGCCGCTCTGCTTGAGGCCGAGCGTGGTGAGGGCGAGGGTGGTGGGGATGAGGCTGATGGTGAACCAGTCGTTCCCGGCCTCGACGACCGTGAGGCTGACGCCGTCGACCGTGATCGATCCCTTCTCGACGACGTAGCGGGCGAGGTGGGCGGGCAGGCCGACCTTGACGATCTCCCAGTGCTCCGACGGGGTGCGGTCCAGGATGGTGCCGGTGCCGTCGACGTGGCCCTGGACGATGTGGCCGCCGAGGCGGTCGCCGACGGCCATCGGGCGCTCCAGGTTGACCCGGGAGCCGACGTCGAGGGCGCCGAGCGAGGAGCGCTTCAGCGTCTCCGCCATCACGTCGGCGGTGAACTCCCCGTCGCCGTGTTCGACGACCGTGAGACAGACACCGTTGACGGCGATGGAGTCGCCGTGCTTGGCGCCTTCCGTGACCAGGGGGCCGCGCAGGCGGAAGCGGGAGGCGTCCTCCAGCTGCTCGACGGCGGTGACCTCACCCAGTTCTTCGACGATTCCGGTGAACACGCTCAGGCTCCCTTGAGGGTGGCGGTGATACGAAGGTCGGGGCCGATACGGACGGTCTCGGTGACATCGAGCCGCAACGCGTCGGTGATGGTGCTGATTCCGGCGTCGGCGAGGGCGTGGGGGCCCGCGCCGAGGAGGACCGGGGCGAGATAGCCGACGACCTGGTCGACGGCTCCCGCGGCCACGAAGGCGCCCGCGAGGGTGGGGCCGCCTTCGAGAAGGACGGAGCGGACGCCCTGCCGGTGGAGCGTCGCGAGGAGGGCGGGGATGTCGAGTCCGCCGCCGGGCGCGCGGGGCAGCCGCCACGCTTCCGGGAGGTGGGCGGTGTCCTCGGGGAGGACGTCCTCGGCGACGGCGATCACGGTGCGGGCCGCGTCGTCCAGGACCCGGGCGCCGGGCTTCACGGCACTCGCCTCGGTGTCGACGACGACCCGGAGCGGCTGGACGGCCCCTTCGACGCCCCGTACGGCCAGGTGGGGGTCGTCGGCGCGGGCGGTGCCGGAGCCGACCAGGACGGCGTCGGCCTCGGCGCGCAGCCGGTGGACGTCGGCGCGGGACTCGGCGGAGGTGATCCAGCGGGAGCTGCCGTCGGCGGCGGCGATCCGGCCGTCGAGGGTGGCGGCGTACTTCCACCGGACGAAGGGACGGCCGAGGCGTACGGAGGTGAGCCAGGCGATGTTGACCGCTTCGGCCTCGTCCTCCAGGAGGCCCCGGGAGACGTCCACGCCCGCTGCCGCGAGGGTGTCCGCACCGCCCGTGGCCTGCGGGTTCGGGTCACCGACCGCGTACACGACCCGGCTGATCCCGGCCTCGACGAGGGCCTGCGCGCAGGGACCGGTGCGGCCGGTGTGGTTGCAGGGTTCGAGGGTGACGTAGGCGGTGCCGCCGCGGGCGAGGACACCGGCCTGGCGCAGGGCGTGGATCTCGGCGTGCGGTCCGCCGGCGCGCTGGTGGAAACCCTCGCCCACCTGGTGTCCGGAGGCGTCGAGGATGACGCAGCCGACGACCGGGTTGGGGCTGGTGGAGCCGAGTCCGCGTGCGGCGAGCCGGACGGCTCGGCGCATGGCGTTCGCGTCGGCTGGCGTGGCCACCGGGTCCTCCTGCCTCTTCGGGCACGGACTCCGGGGCCTGTCGATGTCGACAGAGAGCGGGAACAACGCCTGACGAGGGGGCACGGAGCCGCACGCACCGGCCGCCGCGAGTGCCGGAGGACCGGCTGCGACGACCAGCGGAATACGGCCGACGCACCCCGCCAAGGGCCGCCCGCCGCGCACTGCCTCCCATCCGGACTTTCACCGTCGGTCCAGGAATCTCACCTGGTCAACCGGCCGCTGGCTGCGGACGGGTCGCGGACTATAACCGCCGGTTCGGAATTACACCGACCCCGGAGTGCGCTGCTGCTGGTACAGGGCCAGTGTGCCATGGACATTGTCGGCCATGCGGGTGACGTCCTGTGGGGTGGCTCACAAACCCCCCACTTCCCCCACTTTGGTCCAGACCTATTGACGCACTGGTCTAGTCCTCTTAATCTCCGTGTCACCTCCGAGGTACCGCCCGCCGGTGTGCGCACTCCACGGGCCCAACACGACCCACCCCCTTGTTCGTTGTGTTCCCCACTCCCCCTACGCCCTGGGGGCGTGGTGGCTCCCCATCCAGGAGGAACCGATCGTGCTGTCCCCCGCGAAGACGAGAGCCTCGCTGCTCGCATCCGGCGCGGCCGTCGCCGGACTGCTGATCAGCTCGCTCTCCGGCGGCGTCTCGTACGCCGCCGACAACGAGTCCTGTCGGCCCGACGGGCTGTACAAGACGCCCGGCGTCGACGTCCCCTACTGCTCGGTCTACGACACCGAGGGCCGCGAGAAGATGGGCGCGGACCACCAGCGCCGGGTCATCGGCTACTTCACCGGCTGGCGCACCGGCAAGAACGGCCAGCCCGCCTACCTGGCCAACAACATCCCGTGGGACAAGATCACCCACATCAACTACGCCTTCGGGCACATCGGTTCCGACAACAAGCTCTCCGTCGGCACGGACGGGCCGAACAACGCGGCCACCGGCATGACCTGGCCCGGTGTCGCCGGCGCCGAGATGGACCCGGGCTTCGCCTACAAGGGCCACTTCAACCTGCTGAACAAGTTCAAGAAGCAGCACCCGGACGTCAAGACGCTGATCTCGGTCGGCGGCTGGGCCGAGACCGGCGGCTACTTCGACGACAACGGCACCCGGGTGAACTCCGGCGGCTTCTACTCGATGGCCACGAACGCCGACGGCTCGGTCAACCAGGCCGGGATCAACACCTTCGCGGACTCGGCCGTCGCCTTCATCAAGAAGTACGGGTTCAACGGCGTCGACATCGACTACGAGTACCCGACCACGATGAAGGACGCCGGCAACCCGCTCGACTGGCAGCTCTCCAACGCCCGCCGCGCGGGTCTGGTCAAGGGCTACGACGCGCTGATGAAGTCCCTGCGCGAGAAGCTCGACCGCGCCGGCGCCGCGGACGGCAAGCACTACCTGCTCACCGTCGCCGCGCCCTCCTCGGGCTATCTGCTGCGCGGCATGGAGACGTACCAGAGCCAGAAGTACCTGGACTACGTCAACATCATGTCCTACGACCTGCACGGCGCCTGGAACGAGTACGTCGGCCCCAACGCCTCGCTCTTCGACGACGGCAAGGACGCCGAGCTGGCCGCGGCCAACGTCTACGGCTCCTCGCAGTACGGCGGCATCGGCTACCTCAACACCGACTGGGCGTACCACTACTTCCGCGGCTCGATGCCGGCCGGCCGGATCAACATCGGCCTGCCGTACTACACCCGCGGCCACAAGAACGTGCAGGGCGGCACGGACGGCCTGTGGGGCAAGGCGGCGGCGACCACCTGCCCGGCCGGAGCGGGTCTGACGAAGTGCGGCGACGGCGCCGTCGGCATCGACAACCTGTGGCACGACAAGGACACCAACGGCGTCGAGTCGCCCGCCGGGTCGAACCCGATGTGGCACGCCAAGAACCTGGAGAAGGGGATCGTCGGCGACTACGTCACCCAGTACGGATTCCCGGCGAACACCACCCTGACCGGCACCTACGCCCGCAAGTACGACTCGACCCTGGTCGCGCCGTGGCTGTGGAACGCGCAGAAGAAGGTCTTCCTCTCCACCGAGGACGAGCAGTCGGTGGCCGCCAAGGCCGACTACGTCGTCGGCAAGGGCATCGGCGGCACGATGGTCTGGGAGATGGCCGGCGACTACGACTGGAACGCCGGCAAGGGCCAGTACGAGATGGGCGACACGCTCACCTCCCTGATGTACGACAAGTTCAAGGCGGCCACCCCCTACGGCGCCAAGAAGTCGAACACCGCGCTGCCGACGAAGGCCGTGAACGTGGGCGTGGAGTTCACCGAGTTCAAGCTCGGCGACTCCAACTACCCGATCACTCCGAAGATCAAGATCACCAACAACACCGCCACCGCGCTGCCGGGCGGCACGGAGTTCCAGTTCGACTACGCGACGGCCGCGCCGGGCAACGCCTCCGACCAGTCCGGCTTCGGCACCAAGGTGATCAGCAGCGACCACACGGGCAGCAACGTGGGCGGCCTCAAGGGCGACTTCCACCGGGTCTCGCTGAAGCTTCCGGCCTGGCAGTCGCTGGCTCCGGGCGCCTCCGTGGACCTGGCCTTCAACTACTACCTGCCGGTCTCCACGCCGTCCAACTGGACGGTGAACATCAGCGGCACGACGTACGCGCTCGCCGGTGACCTGGCGCGCGGCACGACGGTGGTGGAGCCGGGCGGCTCGACGCCGACGCCCACCCCGACGAACCCGACGCCGACGCCCACCCCGACGCCGACCAGCCCGGGTGGCACCTGCACCGCCCCGGCGTACGTGGCCGGCACGGTCTACAACGCGGGCAACGAGGTCGCGCACAAGGGCCACACCTGGAAGGCCCAGTGGTGGACCCAGAACGAGGAGCCGGGTTCGACCGGCCAGTGGGGCGTGTGGAAGGACCTCGGCGCCTGCTGAGTCCCCGAGCGACCGCGTCCCTCGCACGGCCGGTCGGCCGGGCCCCGGGTTCACCGGGTCACCCGGCCGCCGGCCTCCGGGCCGGACCGGCCTCCCCCGAACGCCCGGCGGCGGAATTCACGGCCCTTGCCGCCGCCGGGTCCTCCCCCGGCCTTCGCCGCGGCCCGCGTGTGCGGGT
>NZ_JBFASK010000061.1:0-22977 GCF_040677675.1 Streptomyces sp. NPDC053755
CCGACTTCACCTGGGAGCGCACCGACCGCGTGGACGCCCTGCGCGCGGCCGCGGGCCTGTAGGCGAGACGCTCAAGCCCTGGAAGCCCGGCCCCCCCACGGGGGGCCGGGCTTCCGGCCGTCCGGGCCCGGGGCCGACTGTCCGAGCGGTCTGGTAGGTATGTGGCTGTGAGCAGCGAGAACGAGAAGCCCGACGGGGCGGCCGGTGAGCCGCCCGAGCAGCTCGCGCTCATCCGGGAGACGGTGCGCAAGGCCAAGGTCCCGCGGGCCAAGCCGCGCACCTGGCGGGGAGCCAAGCTGGCCGATGAGCTGCCCGTGGCCCGGGTGGTGGTCAACAAGGGCGTGCTGCACCTCGACCAGTTCTTCGACTATGCCGTGCCGGAGGAGCTGGACGCCGTCGCACGGCCCGGGGTCCGGGTGCGGGTCCGGTTCGGGGCCGGGGCGCACCAGGTCAGGGACGGGCGGCGCGAGGGCGGGCGGCTGATCGACGGCTTCCTCGTCGAGCGCCGAGCCGAGTCCGACTACAAGGGGGCGCTGGCCGCCCTCGCCGACGTCGTCTCGCCCGAGCCCGTGCTGAGCGCCGAGCTGCTCGGACTGGCACGGGCGGTCGCCGACCGGTACGCGGGAAGTCTGGCCGACGTCCTCCAGCTGGCGGTCCCGCCGCGCAGCGCCCGAGCGGAGGGCAAGCCGTCGCCGGAACCGCTGCCACCGCCGGAGGCGCCGGAGGCGGGCACCTGGAGCCGGTATGTCCAGGGCCCGGCGTTCCTGGAGTCCCTCGCGCGCGGCGGGGCGCCGCGCGCGGTGTGGAACGCGCTGCCGGGGCCGCACTGGGCGGACGAGCTGGCCCGGGCCGTCGGAGCCACGCTCGCGTCCGGTCGCGGAGCCCTCGTCGTCGTTCCCGACGGGCGGGCCGCGGGCCGGGTCGACGAGGCGCTCGGGCGGGTCCTCGGCGAGGGACGGCACGCGGTGCTGACGGCGGAGACGGGCCCCGAGAAGCGGTACGCCCAGTGGCTCGCGGTACGCCGGGGCGCCGTGCGGGCCGTCGTGGGCACCCGGGCCGCGATGTTCGCGCCGGTGCGGGATCTCGGGCTGGTCGCCATCTGGGACGACGGGGACGGCAGCCACAGCGAGCCGCACGCCCCCCAGCCGCACGCCCGTGACGTCCTGCTGCTGCGCGCCGCCCACGACGGCTGCGGCTTCCTCCTGGGCGGCACGAGCTGCACGGTCGAGGCGGCGCAGCTCGTGGAGTCCGGCTGGGCCCGGCCGCTGGTCGCGACCCGCGACCAGGTGCGCGCCGCCGCGCCGCTCGTCCGGACCGTCGGCGACACCGACCTCGCCCGCGACGAGGCCGCGCGCGCCGCCCGGCTGCCCTCACTGGCCTGGCAGACGGTGCGGGAGGGCCTGAAGACAGGTCCCGTGCTCGTCCAGGTGCCCCGGCGCGGGTACGTACCGAGGCTGGCGTGCGAACGCTGCCGGACCCCGGCCCGGTGCCGGCACTGCGCGGGGCCCCTGGAGGCACCCGAGCAGCGCGAGCTGACGTGCGGCTGGTGCGGGCGCGGCGCCGACGACTGGCACTGCCTGGAGTGCGGCTCGACGCGTCTGCGCGCCCAGGTGGTGGGCGCACGTCGGACGGCGGAGGAGCTGGGCCGCGCCTTTCCGGCCGTGCCGGTGCGGACGTCGGGGCGTGACCACGTCCTGGACCGGGTTCCGGGGCGGCCCGCCCTGGTCGTGTCGACCCCCGGCGCCGAGCCGGTCGCGGAGGGCGGATACGCGGCCGCGCTGCTCCTCGACGGATGGGCGATGCTGGGACGCCCTGACCTGCGCGCCGGCGAGGAGGCGCTGCGGCGCTGGATCGACGCGGCATCGCTGGTGCGGGGACAGGGCGAGGGGGGCACGGTCGTGGTGGTCGCGGAGCCGACGCTGCGCCCCGTCCAGGCGCTCGTCCGGTGGGACCCCGTCGGCCACGCCCAGCGGGAGCTGGCGGAACGCGCGGAGCTGGGCTTTCCGCCGGTGTCCCGGATGGCCGCGGTGTCGGGCCCGCCGGAGGCCGTGAGCGCGTTCCTCGCCGCCGCCGAGCTGCCCGGCGGCGCCGAGATCCTCGGTCCGGTGGAGCTCCCGGTGGTCCGCGCCGGCGCACCGCGTCGGCCCGGCGACACGCCCCCGGGAGAGCGCTGGGAGCGGGCCCTGATCCGGGTGCCCCCCGGGCACGGCGCGGCGCTCGCGGCCGCCCTGAAGAGGGCCCAGGCGGCTCGTCTGGCTCGGGGTGGGGGCGATCCGGTACGGGTCAGGGTGGACCCACCGGACATCGGCTGAGAGGCGGCGGGGCGGTCGCGCCGGGGTATCGAGGTGGGCCTGGATGCGGTGGCCCCCGGCCCGGCCCGCACCGGCCAGGCCCCCGCCCGGCCCGGATCCCGGCCTCGCCCCGTCGAGCCCGGCCCCGGACGCGGCTCGGCCGCCCGGTCCCCTGGCGGGGTGGGCGGCCGGGGAGGGCGGTGTCAGCCGTTGCGCGGGGCCGGGAAGGCGGGGGGACGGTGGTCCTCGCGGAGGGACTGCGTCGCGGGCGTCGGCTGCGGGGGCATCGGCCGGGCGGACGGGACCACCGGCAGGGTGCGGGTCGGGACCGGCTCGGGCGCGCGCTCCTGCTCCACGACGCCGCCGGTCGGCTGGGGCGCGCGCCTGGCGCCGTACCGGCGGTGGACGGCCTGCTTGGTGACCCCGAGCGCCGAGCCCACCGCGTCCCACGAGAACCCGAGCGAGCGGTCGAAGTCGACCGCCGCCGTCACCAGCGTCTCGACGCTGTCCCGCAGCTCCTGGGCGAGCCGGACGGTCGGTGCGGGCGCCCGGCCGTAGACGACGAAGCCCGTGGACGGGCCGGAGCGACGCGGGCGGTAGACGTTGCCCAACTGGGCCGTGAGCGTGCGCAGTGCGTCCACCTGCCGCCGGACCCGCTCGATGTCCCGCACCAACAGGTGCAGGCTCGCCCGGGCTTGGGCGTCGTGGGTTGCGTGGTCGGCCATGTGAAAGCCTCTCGAACCGGCGTGGAATAGGGTCGGGCCAGGACGAAGGGTCGGCCCGTTTCGGTCAATCTCTCTTGACCAACGCGCCACCCGGGCTTGGGGTCACGCTGCGGGGGCGTACACGCATATGCGCAGGGCGCTCGTGCTCACGTACGCCCCCTCGGGCCCCGCCCCCTAGACTGGTGCGCTGCCCGCCGACCGCCCCGACGGACTGGCGGTCGGCCCCGACGCCCCGCTCTCCCGGGGGTGACACCGGGCCCCCGGCGGACACCCGTGGGCGGCGCCGACTCTGAAGATGCGAGGTTTTCCCGAGTGAAGCTGGTCTTCGCAGGCACCCCCGAGGTCGCCGTACCCGCCCTGGACGCCCTGCTCGCCTCCGGGCGGCACGAGGTGGCCGCCGTCGTCACCCGCCCGGACGCCCCCGCGGGCCGCGGCCGGCACCTGGTCGCCAGCCCGGTCGCCCAGCGCGCGGAGGAGGCCGGCATCGAGGTGCTCAAGCCGGCCAGGCCACGGGACGAGGCGTTCCTCGCCCGGCTGCGCGAGATCGCCCCCGACTGCTGCCCGGTCGTCGCCTACGGCGCGCTGCTGCCCCGCGTCGCCCTCGACATCCCCGCCCAGGGCTGGGTCAACCTGCACTTCTCGCTGCTGCCGGCGTGGCGCGGTGCCGCCCCCGTGCAGCACGCCGTCATGGCCGGGGACGAGGTGACCGGCGCGTCGACCTTCCTGATCGAGGAGGGGCTCGACTCCGGCCCCGTCTACGGCGTCATCACCGAGGACGTCCGTCCGACCGACACCAGCGGTGATCTGCTCACCCGGCTCGCCTTCGCGGGTGCCGGCCTGCTCGCGGCGACGATGGACGGCATCGAGGACGGCACTCTGAAGGCCGTTCCGCAGCCCGCCGACGGCGTCTCGCTCGCCCCCAAGATCCAGGTGGAGGACGCGCACGTCGACTTCACCGCCCCGGCGCTCCGCGTCGACCGGGTGGTGCGCGGCTGCACCCCGGCCCCCGGAGCCTGGACCGTCTTCCGCGGCGAGCGGCTCAAGCTGATCCAGGCGCTGCCCGTGCCGGACCGCACCGACCTGGCGCCCGGCGAGCTCGCGGCCGGCAAGAACAACGTCTTCGTGGGCACCGGCTCGTACGCCGTCGAGCTGCTCTGGGTCCAGCCCCAGGGCAAGAAGCCGATGAAGGCCGCCGACTGGGCGCGGGGCGTGCGGATCGCCCCCGGGGAGCGGGTCGGCGCCTGACGCCCCCGGGAGCCCTACGGCTCCGGGCCCCGTCCAGCGTCCCGGCTCGGCGCACGGGCCCACCGCGTCCGGGCCCGGCTCCCGGTCCCGCCCCGCGTCCGGCCCCGGCTCCCGGTCCCGTCCGCGCCCGCGGCCCGGCTCCGGGTGCGGGCAGGGCGCCGGGCCCCGGCAAGGGCGCCGGCCCCGGGGCCGGGCGGGAGACCGTCCCGCGCGGACGTAGGCTGAGAGGGATCCACCTCTCACTTCGTCAGCGGAGCACCTTTTGAGCGAGCAGGCACGTCGCCGTCCATCCAAGCCCTACCGCCGCCCCCAGAAGGATCCCGTCCGGATCCTCGCCTTCGAGGTGCTCAGGGCCGTCGACGAGCGGGACGCCTACGCGAACCTGGTGCTCCCCCCGCTGCTGAAGAAGGCGCGGGAGAAGGAAGGGCCTGAGAAGTTCGAGGCGCGGGACGCGGCCCTCGCGACGGAGCTGGTCTACGGGACCCTGCGCCGGCAGGGGACGTACGACGCGATCGTCGCCGCCTGCATCGACCGGCCGCTGCGGGAGGTCGACCCGCCGGTGCTCGACGTGCTCTCGCTCGGCGCGCACCAGCTGCTCGGGACGCGCATCCCCACCCACGCGGCCGTCTCGGCGACCGTGGAGCTGGCACGGGTCGTCCTCGGTGACGGACGGGCCAAGTTCGTGAACGCCGTCCTGCGCAAGATCTCGCAGGACGACTTCGACACGTGGGTGGCGCGGGTCGCCCCGCCGTACGAGAAGGACGCCGAGGACCACCTGTCGGTCGTCCACTCCCACCCCCGCTGGGTGGTCTCCGCGCTGTGGGACGCGCTCGGCGGCCCCCGGGCCGGCATCGAGGACCTGCTGGAGGCCGACAACGAGCGGCCCGAGGTCACGCTGGTGGCCCGGCCCGGCCGGTCCACGACCCGGGAACTGCACGAGGTCCTCGGCGAGGAGTCGGTCCTCCCCGGGCGCTGGTCGCCCTATGCCGTCCGGCTGGCCGAGGGCGGCGAGCCCGGTGCCATCGAGGCGGTCCGCGACGGCCGGGCGGGCGTCCAGGACGAGGGCAGTCAGCTGGTCGCGATCGCGCTCGCCAACGCGCCCCTGGAGGGCCGCGACGAGCACTGGCTCGACGGCTGCGCCGGACCCGGCGGAAAGGCCGCCCTGCTCGGCGCGCTGGCGGCGGAGCGCGGAGCCATGCTGCTCGCCTCCGAGAAGCAGCCGCACCGCGCCCGCCTCGTCGAGCGCGCGCTGGCCGGCAACCCCGGGCCCTACCAGGTCATCGCCGCCGACGGCACCCGCCCGCCGTGGCGTCCCGGCTCCTTCGACCGCGTCCTGATGGACGTCCCCTGCTCGGGCCTGGGCGCCCTGCGCCGCCGCCCCGAGGCCCGCTGGCGCCGCCGCCCGGAGGACCTCGACGGCTTCGCCCCGCTCCAGCGCGGGCTGCTGCGCGAGGCGCTGTCGGCCGTCCGGGTCGGCGGGATCGTCGGCTACGCGACCTGCTCCCCGCACCTCGCCGAGACCCGCGTGGTCGTCGAGGACGTCCTCAAGGGCCGTGGCGGCCCCGCCGTCGAGGCCGAGTGGATCGACGCGCGCCCCCTCATGGCGGACGTCCCCGCCCTCGGCGACGGTCCGGACGTCCAGCTCTGGCCGCACCTCCACGGCACCGACGCGATGTATCTGGCCCTCCTGCGCCGCACGGCCTGACACCGTCCCGCGCGCGTGTCCTCGAGGTCGTCGCGCCCGGCTCCGCCGCCACCCACGGCCCGGCGGAGCCGTGCGGACGGACGGACTCCGGTTCCGGCGACGACGAAAAGCCTCGAATGCCCGGCCTGTGACGTCCGTCGGCCCCCTCCGGCCGCACCGGATGCGAACCGAAACCGGACCGCGGCAAAGAAGTGCCCAAGAACATGGCAGGCTTGGCACATGGCGCAGATCAATCCCAGCATCCTGTCCGCAGACTTCGCCCGCCTCGCCGAGGAGGCGAAGGCCGTCGACGGCGCCGACTGGCTGCACGTCGACGTCATGGACAACCACTTCGTGCCCAACCTGACGCTCGGCGTGCCGATCGTCGAGTCCCTCAGCCGGGCCACGGAGACGCCGCTGGACTGCCACCTCATGATCGAGGAACCCGACCGCTGGGCCCCGCAGTACGTCGAGGCCGGGGCCGGTTCCGTCACCTTCCACGTGGAGGCGGCGGCCGCGCCCGTACGGCTGGCGCGGGAGATCCGGGCCAAGGGGGCGCGGGCGTCCATGGCGCTGAAGCCCGCGACGCCCATCGAGCCGTACGAGGACCTGCTCCCCGAGCTCGACATGCTGCTGATCATGACGGTCGAGCCCGGCTTCGGCGGCCAGGCCTTCCTCGACATCATGCTGCCCAAGATCCGCCGGACCCGTGAGCTGATCGCCAAGCACGGCCTGGAGCTGTGGCTGCAGGTGGACGGCGGCGTCTCGGAGTCCACGATCGAGCGCTGCGCCGAGGCGGGGGCCGACGTCTTCGTCGCCGGCTCCGCGGTCTACGGCGCCCAGGACCCGGCCGAGGCCGTCCGCGCGCTGCGGGCGCGGGCCGACGCCGCTACCGCCTCGGCGGCGTGGGCGTGTGGCCACTGAGCCTCCGGAAGATGAACGCGGTCCGACGGAGGACCGCCAGGACTGATCAGGGCCCGTCGTATCTGACAGGATGAACGGCGAGCCGGAGTGTGAACGGCAGTGACGTCTGAACAGCGACGACGCGAGCAGACGCGGGCAGCGGTACGTGAACAGCAGCAGTGAGGAGATCGCGGTGGCGGGTATCTCGGCGGGACGGTCAGCCCTGCGGATGGGACCCGCGGAGCTGGTGCAGGCGGCGGCCATGGCCCGCCGCTTCTACCTCGAGGGCAAGTCCAAGATCCAGATCGCCGAGGAGTTCGGCGTGAGCCGCTTCAAGGTGGCGCGGGTCCTGGAGACCGCCCTCGAACGCGACCTCGTGCGCATCGAGATCCGCGTACCCGCCGAGCTGGACGCCGAGCGCTCGGACGCGCTCCGCGCCCGCTTCGGGCTCCGCCACGCGGTCGTCGTCGAGTCCCCGGCCGAGGGCGAGGACGAGTCGCCCGACCCGGAGAACCTCGGCGAGGTCGCGGCCGACCTCCTCGGCGAGCTGGTCGCCGAGGGTGACGTCCTGGGTCTCGCCTGGGGCCGCTCCACCATCCACATGGCCGCGGCGCTCGACCGCCTGCCGCCCTGCACGGTCGTCCAGCTCACCGGTGTGTACGACGCGGGGACCGCCGAGCGCGGCTCCGTCGAGGCGGTTCGGCGTGCCGCCCAGGTCTCGGGCGGCGAGGCCCATCCCATCTACGCGCCCATGCTGCTGCCCGACCCGGCCACGGCTGCCGCGCTGCGCAACCAGACCGGCATCGCCCGCGCCTTCGAGTACTTCGACAAGGTCACCGTCGCCTGCGTCTCCATCGGCTCGTGGGAGCGGGGCATCTCGACCGTCCACGACATGCTCACGGACGAGGAGCGGGCCCACTACGCCTCGCTCGGCGTCGCCGCGGAGATGTCCGCGCACCTCTTCGACGCCGAGGGCCGCCGGGTCGGTCGCGACCTGGGGGAGCGCTGCATCACGGTCGAGGCGGACCGGCTGCGCCGCATCCCGGAGGTCGTCGCCATCGCGGGCGGCCAGCGCAAGGCGGCCGCGATCGGGGCGGTACTGCGCTCCGGTCTCGTCACCAGCCTGGTCACGGACCGCGCCGCCGCGGACTACCTCCTCACCGAGGCGGCCCCCGGTCCCCGCCCGGCCCTGGAGCGCGCGGACCCGGACGGCGTCTGACTCCACCGGCGCCGGGCCGCACCGGCGCCCGTAACCGGTCTCTGGCCGCCATGGCCGCCCGGGCGCCCGCCCGCGGCTTCCGGCCGCAACGGCCGCACGCCTGCCTGCGGCTCGGCTTTCGACCGCGACGGCCGTGTGGGCTCCTGCCTGCGGCCCGGGCTTCCCGCCGTTCGGGAGCCTGCCTGCGACCTGCGATCCGTATCCCGCCGTCGGGGCGTGCTTGCCTGCCGGGCCCGGCTTCCGGCCGTCTGGGCGGGCCCGCCCGCGCCCGGGTTCCCGTCACCCGGGCGCCCGCCTCCAGACCTCTTTGTCGCCGTCCCGGCGCCGTCGCCTGCGGCCCCGCTTCCGGCCGTAACGGTCGTCCCGGCCACGTCCGCAGGCCCGCCCCGGGCCTGGAGGCGGGCCCCCGGACCGGGGCCGCGTCCGGTACGCCTCACCTCGCCGCGCCGTTCCGGCCCGCGGCGACCCGCCGCGCGCGTCCGGTACGCCTCGCCGCGCCGTTCCGGCCTGCGGCGCCCCGCCGCGCGCCGGGGAAGCGGCCACGCTGCTCGGACCCTTGCGCGGCTTCCCGCCGCGGCCTTCGCGCGCTCGCCCGCTCCGGCCTCCGCACGGCTTTCCCGCTCCGGCCCCCCGCGGGCTCGTCGTGCCCCTCCTGAGCGTGGAGGCGCTCGTCGGCCGCCGGGGCGGCTCGCGCAGGACGTCTCGCCACGGCAGTCGAAGCACACCCCACCAGCCTCTCCGCCGTCGTCGCCTCCGGGGGGGCATCTGGAGGATCCGACGAAGGTGGTGCGGCGAGCCTCGGAGGAATCGCCCGGGACTGGTATGGGTAGGGGCGTGGGACAATGAACTACGTGCTTTTTCCCCTGGCTGAAATGCCTAGGGGCCACTCCGATCGACTGGGATGTTCAGCACGTGCGTTTCCTCAATGACGTCAAGCCGCCGTACGACCTCACGTACGACGATGTGTTCATGGTGCCGAGCCGCTCGGCCGTGGGCTCCCGCCAGGCCGTCGACCTCTCCTCGCCGGACGGCACCGGTACGACGATCCCGCTGGTCGTCGCCAACATGACCGCGATCGCCGGCCGCCGGATGGCCGAGACCGTCGCCCGTCGCGGCGGCATCGTCGTCATCCCCCAGGACATCCCGATCGAGGTCGTCACCGACGTCATCTCCTGGGTCAAGAGCCGGCACCACGTGCTCGACACCCCCATCGTCCTGGCCCCGCACCAGACCGTCGCGGACGCCCTGTCGCTGCTGCCCAAGCGGGCGCACGACGCCGGTGTCGTCGTCGACGAGGACGGCCGCCCGGTCGGTGTCGTCACCGACGCCGACCTGTCCGGCGTGGACCGCTTCACCCAGCTGTCCGAGGTCATGTCCAAGGACCTGCTCCTCCTCGACGCCGACATCGAACCGCGCGAGGCGTTCAACAAGCTGGACCACGCCAACCGCCGCTACGCCCCCGCCGTCGACAAGGACGGGCGCCTGGCCGGCATCCTCACCCGCAAGGGCGCCCTCCGCGCGACCCTGTACACCCCCGCCACCGACGCCCGGGGCAGGCTGCGCATCGCCGCCGCCGTCGGCATCAACGGCGACGTGGCGGGCAAGGCCAAGCAGCTCCTCGACGCCGGTGTGGACACGCTCGTCGTGGACACCGCCCACGGCCACCAGGAGTCGATGATCGCCGCGATCCAGGCCGTCCGCGGCCTCGACCCGCACGTCCCGATCGTCGCCGGCAACATCGTGGCCGCCGAGGGCGTCAAGGACCTCATCGACGCCGGCGCGGACATCATCAAGGTCGGTGTCGGCCCCGGCGCCATGTGCACCACCCGCATGATGACCGGCGTCGGCCGGCCGCAGTTCTCCGCCGTCCTGGAGTGCGCCGCCGAGGCGAAGAAGTACGGCAAGCACGTCTGGGCCGACGGCGGTGTCCGGCACCCCCGCGACGTCGCCATGGCGCTCGCCGCCGGCGCCTCCAACGTGATGATCGGTTCCTGGTTCGCCGGTACGTACGAGTCCCCGGGCGACCTCCACCAGGACGCCCAGGGCCGGTTCTACAAGGAGTCCTTCGGCATGGCCTCGGCCCGCGCCGTGCGCAACCGCACGAGCGAGGAGTCGGCCTACGACCGCGCCCGCAAGGCGCTGTTCGAGGAGGGCATCTCGACCTCCCGGATGTTCATCGACCCGGCCCGCCCGGGCGTCGAGGACCTGATCGACTCGATCATCGCGGGTGTCCGCTCCTCCTGCACCTACGCGGGCGCGGCCTCGCTGGCCGAGTTCGAGGAGAAGGCCGTCGTCGGCGTCCAGAGCGCCGCCGGATACGCCGAGGGCAAGCCGCTGCACGCCAGCTGGAGCTAGGGACTGCCCCGGAAAGCAGCGCCGTCTGCCCGGAGGGCGGTCCCCGCGGCCGATGCTGCGTGCGATCGCAAGGCGGCGGGGAGCGCCCTCGTGCGGGGCGTACTCAGCCGTCCCGGCGACGCGGCAATCGGGCGTGCCGGGGCGGCTCGGGGCAGGCGGGACTTTCGCACCACGCCCGGGCAGGCTTCCGCGTCCCCGCCGCCGCGTCCCCGCCGTCGAGGCCCCCGCGAGACTCTCGCGGGGGCCTTCGCCGTCCCCGTCGGCCGGTCAGGCCGGCACGTGCGGGCGCAACGCCTCCGTGACCGCCGCCGCCATGCGGGCGTGTCCGCGGTCGTTGGGGTGCAGGCCGTCCGCCAGGTCCCCGGGGCCGAGCAGCGGCCTGCCGGAGAGCACCAGGAGCCGCCCGTCGCCCTCCGCCGCCAGGTCCCGGGCCGCGTGCTCCATCGCGGTGCGCAGGTCCTCCAGAGTGGCGCCCAGGGCGTTCCGGGTGGTCTCGGCCTCCGGACGGAGGACGGGGGAGAGGATCAGCAGCGGGGCGTCCGGGTGGCCCCGCCGGATCAGCCCGACGTAGGCGCGCACCGTCTCGTACAGCCAGTCGGCCGAACAGGGCGACCCCGACCAGCAGTTGGTCCCGAAGGCGAGGGTGACGAGCTCGCCCGGCAGGCGCGCGAGCTGCTCGGCCAGCGGCAGCTCGCCGCGCGCCCCGCCCGCGTACCCGAGGTTGACCGTGTCCAGGGCGAGGATCCGTCCCGCCGTCGCCGCCCAGGAGAGGGCCGGCCGGGTCGACCACCAGCCCTCGGTGATCGAGTCGCCGTGCACCAGCCAGCGCGGGCGCCGGGGAGCGGGCGCGAGCGTGCCCGAGGTCGCCCGCAGGCCGAGGACCACCGGCCCGCGGCTCTCCGGAGGGTGGACCACGAACGTGCCCCCGGCGGCGGGCAGCGGAAGCCGGGCCGTCGCCTCCCCGGCCGGGTCGGTCAGGACCTCGCGCACGCACCGCCCGTCCTGCCACAAGGCGAAGCAGTGCGGCAGCGATCCCGGCGTGGCCGTCCGGTAGCGCAGCTCGACCTCCCGCGTCCCCGGCGTGGCCGTGAACTCGACCCGGACCCCGATCGGCAGGGTGGCGCGCTCGGCGGTGTCCCACGGCAGGCGGTCGAGGTCGGCGGGATCGGCGCGCACCGCCCGCCCCCGGTCGAGCCACGCCGTGCCGCGCAGGAAGGGCTCGGGAGCGAGCCATCCGCTCCCCGTCTCCCGGGGTGGAGGGGGCGTCTGCGGCTCGCGGCATGGGTCTTCCGGCATGAGGAGTCCCTGCACACGAAGAGGTCGCTTCACACCTCGATGGGTGGATTCATGCGATGGGGCGCAATGTTTCCCCGCCTGCGTCGCGAGAGCGCAATGATCATCCGCAGGTGCGCAACAACCCTGCATTACGGACGCGAAGCGTAAAGGCTTAGGCTCATGCCTCGTACCAGGAGTGGCGGCGACCGCCTGCTCGGCGGTCCCCCATCCCTCGCGGGCTCCTTACCCCTGCTCGCGTGCCGCCGCGGTCGTCGCGTCCCGACAGGCAGCGATCAAGGAGCCCCCGCAGTGCTGGATCAAGGCGCAGCCCCGCCGGCCACCGAGCCGACCGTCCCCAAGTCCTCCGGACTCTCCGCCCTGACCCGGCGCAAGCCGGTAGAACTGCTGGTCGCCGAGGGTGGGCAGGGTGAGGGCGGTTCGCTCCGCCGCTCCCTCTCGATGTGGCAGCTGACGATGATCAGCATCGGTGCCACGCTGGGTACCGGCATCTTCGTCGTCCTCGGCGAAGCGGTGCCGGAGGCCGGCCCCGCCGTCACCGTCGCCTTCGTGCTCGCCGGACTGACGGCGCTGTTCTCGGCGCTCTCGTACGCCGAACTGGCCGGTACCATCCCCGTCGCCGGATCGTCGTACTCGTATGCGTACGCAACGATGGGTGAAGTCGTCGCCTGGATCTGCGGCTGGTGCCTGCTCCTGGAGTACGGCGTCTCCGTCGCGGCCGTGGCCGTCGGCTGGGGCGACTACCTCAACGAACTCCTCGACGGGACCATAGGCGTCACCCTCCCCGCGGCGCTCACCGCGCCCCCCGGCGACGGCGGCGTGTTCAACCTGCCCGCCTTGATCGTCGTGATGCTGGCGATGGTGTTCCTGCTCGGTGGCGCCAAGGAGTCCGCCCGGGCCAACACGATCATGGTCTTCGTCAAGATCGCCTCGCTGGTGCTGTTCTGCGCGATCGGCTTCATCGGCTTCGACTCCGGGAACTACTCCGACTTCATGCCGCTCGGCCGCGAGAGCATCGGCGCCGCGGCGGCCATCCTCTTCTTCTCGTACATCGGCTTCGACGCCGCCTCCACCGCCGGTGAGGAGGCCAAGAACCCCAAGCGCGACCTGCCCCGGGCGATCATGCTCTCCCTGGTGATCGTCACCGCGCTCTACGTCCTCGTCGCCGCCGTCGCGGTCGGCGCGTGGGACTGGAAGAAGTTCGCCGGCACCGACGCCACTCTCGCCGCGATCATGAACGACGTCACCGGACAGAGCTTCTGGGGCACCCTGCTCGCGGCCGGCGCCGTCATCTCCATCGCCAGCGTCGTCCTGACCGTGCTCTACGGCCAGACCCGCATCCTCTTCGCGATGTCCCGCGACGGCCTCGTGCCCAAGGTCTTCCGCAAGGTGAACCCCAAGACCGGCACGCCCCGCGCCAACACCGTGATCGTCTCGCTCTTCTGCGGAATCCTCGCCGCGGCCGTCCCGCTCGGCGAGCTCGTCAACGCCACCAGCATCGGCACGCTCTTCGCCTTCGCCCTGGTCAACGTCGCCGTCGTGGTCCTCCGCTACACGCGGCGCGACATGGAGCGCTCCTTCAAGGTGCCGTTCGGGCCGCTCTTCCCCGTGCTCGGCTTCGCCTTCTGCGGATACAGCATGTACAGCCTCGACCTGATCACCTGGGCGTACTTCGGTGCGTGGATGGCAGCGGGCCTCGTGGTCTACTTCCTGTACGGCATGCGCCGCTCCCGCCTGGCCACGGACGTGGTGGCCACCGAAGCAGAGAAGTGATCCACCCGTAGTGCGACTCAACGACCTCGACGAACGCATCGTCCACGCCCTCGCGGAGGACGCCCGTCGCTCCTTCGCCGACATCGGCTCGCTCGTCGGTCTCTCGGCGCCCGCCGTGAAGCGGCGCGTGGACCGGCTCCGAGCCGAGGGCGCCATCACCGGCTTCACCGTACGGGTGGACCCGGCGGCGCTCGGCTGGGAGACGGAGGGGTTCGTCGAGATCTACTGCCGCCACAACACCTCGCCCGACGACATCCGGCGAGGTCTGGAGCGGTACCCCGAGGTGGTGTCCGCGTCGACCGTCACCGGCGACGCGGACGCCGTCGTGCAGGTCTTCGCCTCCGACATGCGCCACTTCGAGCGGGTCCTGGAACGCATCGCGGGCGAGCCGTTCGTGGAGCGCACCAAGTCGGTCCTGGTGCTCTCGCCGCTGCTGCGGCGCTTCTCCTCCGGCTCGCCCGCCTAGGGCCGGCGGCTCCCGCCCCGTCGGGTACGCGAAGGCCCGGGGCGGCGCCCGGCTGCCGCCCCTGCCGGCCACCCGGGCGACGGCCGCCTCCGCAGCCTCGTAAGCGCCGGAAGCGCCGGAAGCGCCGGAAGCACCGGAAGCACCGGAGCGACGGCGGAACCCGCGGCCCCTGCGGTGATCACCAGGGCGGCGGCGAGGGCGGCGGCCCTCGTACGACGGTTCCGGGCGGCGCGGTCCTTTCGGCAGGTCAGCCGGCCGGCCGGCACTCTTCCGCCCGGTCCGTCGGGCGGCGTCGCCCCGCCACCCGCCCCGCCCTCCGCCGCGCGGTGGGGAGTCGTACCGCCCCCGAAGGAGCCTCACGCAACGAATCGCCGTGTCGACCGCAGATCGCGCAACGGTTCGACGGTCGGTCCGCAACGCTCCCGCCTTGTCCCGGCCGAGTGCGGAACCGTACCGTTTTTGACGTCTCCCCCTCGCACTCCGGACCCCCAGAGGATCACCATGCCCGCGCTGCGCACCGCCCTGCTCCAGAGCTCCGGCGAGCTCGGTGACGTGGCCGCCAATCTGAAGATCCTCGACGAGGCCGCCGCCCGCGCGGCGGCCGCCGGCGCCGGCCTGCTCCTCGCCCCCGAGCTGTTCCTGACGGGGTACGCGATCGGCGCCGACCTGGCGCGTCTGGCCGAGCCGTCGGACGGGCCCTCCGCCCGGGCCGTCGCGGCCGTCGCGGCACGCCACGGACTGGCCGTCGGATACGGCTACCCGGAGCGGGACACCGACCGGCACGGAGTCCTCTACAACTCCGCCCAGCTCTTCGGCGCCGACGGAGCCGTGCTCGCGCGCTATCGCAAGACGCACCTCTACGGCGGCTTCGAGCAGCAGTGGTTCACGCCCGGCGACGACGGCGTCGTCCAGGCCGAGCTCGGCGGTCTCACGGTCGGCCTCATGATCTGCTACGACGTCGAGTTCCCGGAGAACGTACGGGCGCAGGCGCTGGCCGGCACGGACCTCCTCCTCGTGCCGACCGCCCTCATGCACCCCGCCGAGATCGTCGCCGAGTCCGTCGTCCCCGTGCGCGCCTTCGAGAACCAGATGTACGTCGCCTACGCCAACCGGGCGGGGGTGGAGGGGGAGTTCGAGTTCGTCGGCCTCTCCACGCTCGCCGGCCCCGACGGCACCGCCCGCGCCCGTGCCGGCCGGGGCCGGGACCTGGTCCTCGGCGATGTCGACCCCGAGATCCTGGCCGCCTCCCGGGCGGACAACCCGTATCTGCGCGACCGCCGTCCCGGGCTGTACGGCTCCCTCGTCTGAGCCCCCGACGCCCGCCCGCCTTCCCCCTCCCCAGTCTTTTCCGTGCAAGGAGTCCGAACCCCATGACGTCCACGGTGCCCACCGCCGTCCAGCACACCGACGCGCAGCCGCCGATCACCATGTTCGGTCCGGACTTCCCGTACGCCTACGACGACTTCCTGGCCCACCCGGCCGGACTCGGCCAGATACCCGCGACCGAGCACGGCACCGAGGTCGCCGTGATCGGCGGCGGGCTCTCGGGCATCATCGCCGCCTACGAGCTGATGAAGATGGGCCTCAAGCCCGTCGTCTACGAGGCCGACCAGATCGGCGGCCGGCTGCGCACCGTCGGCTTCGAGGGCACCGGCACCGAGGACCTGACCGCCGAGATGGGCGCCATGCGCTTCCCGCCCTCCTCGACCGCCTTCCAGCACTACATCGATCTGGTGGGCCTCGAGACCCAGCCCTTCCCGAACCCGCTCGCCGAGTCGACGCCGTCGACCGTCGTGGACCTCAAGGGCGAGTCGCACTACGCCGAGACCGTCGACGACCTGCCGCAGGTCTACCGCGACGTCGCCGCCGCGTGGAACGCCTGTCTGGAAGAGGGCGCCGACTTCTCCGACATGAACCAGGCCATGCGCGAGCGCGACGTCCCGCGCATCCGCGAGATCTGGGCCAAGCTCGTCGAGAAGCTCGACAACCAGACCTTCTACGGCTTCCTGTGCGAGTCGGAGGCGTTCAAGTCCTTCCGCCACCGGGAGATCTTCGGCCAGGTCGGCTTCGGCACCGGCGGCTGGGACACCGACTTCCCGAACTCCATTCTGGAGATCCTCCGGGTCGTCTACACCGAGGCCGACGACCACCACCGCGGCATCGTGGGCGGCTCCCAGCAGCTGCCGCTGCGCCTGTGGGAGCGCGAGCCGGAGAAGATCGTCCACTGGGCCCAGGGCACCTCGCTGTCCTCGCTCCACGACGGTGCTCCGAAGCCGGCCGTGACCCGGCTGAACCGGACCGCCGGCAACCGCATCACCGTCACGGACGCCTCCGGCGACATCCGTACCTTCCAGGCGGCGATCTTCACCGCGCAGTCCTGGATGCTGCTGTCCAAGATCGCCTGTGACGACTCGCTCTTCCCGATCGACCACTGGACGGCCATCGAGCGCACCCACTACATGGAGAGCTCCAAGCTCTTCGTGCCCGTGGACCGGCCGTTCTGGCTGGACAAGGACGAGGAGACCGGGCGGGACGTCATGTCGATGACGCTGACCGACCGGATGACCCGGGGCACCTACCTGCTGGACGACGGCCCGGACAAGCCGGCGGTGATCTGCCTGTCGTACACCTGGTGCGACGACAGCCTGAAGTGGCTGCCGCTGTCCGCGAACGAGCGGATGGAGGTCATGCTGAAGTCGCTCGGCGAGATCTACCCGAAGGTCGACATCCGGAAGCACATCATCGGCAACCCGGTGACGGTCTCCTGGGAGAACGAGCCCTACTTCATGGGCGCCTTCAAGGCGAACCTGCCGGGCCACTACCGCTACCAGCGCCGCCTGTTCACGCACTTCATGCAGGACCGGCTGCCCGAGGACAAGCGGGGCATCTTCCTCGCGGGCGACGACATCTCCTGGACGGCCGGCTGGGCCGAGGGCGCCGTGCAGACCGCGCTGAACGCCGTGTGGGGCGTCATGCACCACTTCGGCGGCGCCACCGACGCCACCAACCCGGGTCCCGGCGACGTCTACGACGACATCGCGCCGGTGGAACTTCCGGAGGACTGACGCCGTTGGGGAGGTGGGGCGGACAGCACCGGCGCGCGAGCGGCCGCGAGAGCGGTCAGCCGCGCTGTGCGAGCGGCGTCAGCAGCATCCGCCCCACCAGACCCACCGACCGGTCGAGGCGTTCGGCGAACTCCTCGGCCAGGTCGGGCAGCTCCCGCAGCTGCCACAGCGAGCGGGCGGCGAGCCAGGCCCCGTCCCGGGCCCGGTCCAGGCTCCAGCAACCGAGCAGATGGGTGAGCGGGTCCGCGATCTCCAGGAGGTCCGGGCCCGGCATCAGTTCCTCGCGGATGCGCTCCTCCAGGAGGACCAGGACGTCGCCGACGCGGTCGAAGTCGTCCTCGAGGTCCTGCGGCGCGCACTCCAGCGCCCGGCAGGTGTCGACCACCGCGAGCGCGAGGTCGTGGCCGATGTGCGCGTTGATCCCGGCGAGCGCGAACTGGAGCGGGCTCACGCCGGGGTGGCGCCGGTAGGTGAAGAGCGGCCGCCAGCAGGCCGGGGCGGGGCCGCCCGTGGCGACGGCGTCGACCACGGAGAGATAGCGCTCCGCGAAACGGACGTCGAGGGTGGCGGCGGCCCTGCGGTCGGCGAAGGTGCCGGCGGCGATGGCATGGCCGATCTCCTCCGTCACGGTCAGATAGACCCGGTTGAAGACCGCGACCCCGTCGGTGGGGTGCCAGGCCGACCGGATGGCCCTCATCCGGTCCACCACCGGGTCGACCGCCGTGAACGGCCCGAGCTCCTCGACCGGGACCGGTGCCGTCGTGACCGGTGCGGTTTCGACGGTCCCGATGTCCGGGGTCAGGAGGTCCGGGGTCCCGCCCTCTTCCGTACCGGTCTCATCGGCCCCGGTCTCGATCTGCTGGGTCTGCGCCATGGGGGCAGCGTCCCAGCAGCCCGGCGGGGAGGGAACTCTCCTCGGCCGGGCTTACCCAGAACGGGCGAATGCCGCTACGGCTTGGTGGCGGGCTCGTCGCCGGCTCCGCCCGTCGCGGGACGGCCGCTCGCGCCCGGACCGCCGCCCTCACGTGGCCCGTCGCCCTCCCCGCTCTCGTACGAGCTGGTGCCCGAGTCCAGCAGGGGCTCCTGCCGCTTCAGGTGCGCCGGGGCGAAGGCCCGCAGGACGTGGTAGCCGGTGATCACGACGAGCGTGCCGAGCGCGATCCCGCCCAGTTCGAAGGTGTCGGTGAAGGTCAGCTTCACCCCGCCGACGCCGATGATGATGCCCGCCGCGGCCGGCACCAGGTTGAGCGGATTGCGCAGGTCGACCTTGGCGTTGATCCAGATCTGGGCGCCGAGCAGGCCGATCATGCCGTACAGGATCACCGTGATGCCGCCGAGCACACCGCCGGGGATGGCTGCGACGACCGCGCCGAACTTCGGGCAGAGTCCGAAGAGCAGGGCGAAGCCGGCGGCCGCCCAGTAGGCCGCGGTGGAGTAGACGCGGGTGGCGGCCATGACGCCGATGTTCTCGGAGTACGTCGTGTTCGGCGGGCCGCCCACGGCGGTCGACAGCATCGAGGCGGCGCCGTCCGCGGCGATCGCCGTGCCCAGCTTGTCGTCCAGCGGGTCGCCGGTCATCTCACCGACGGCCTTGACGTGCCCGGCGTTCTCGGCGATCAGCGCGATCACCACGGGGAGCGCGACCAGGATCGCGGACCACTCGAAGCTCGGGCCGTGGAACGACGGAAGACCGACCCAGTCGGCCCGTGAGACGGCGGAGAGGTCGAGCCGCCAGTGGTCGGTGACCTGGCCGCCCGGGGACATCGAGTGGATCTTCCCGAAGACGAGGTCGAAGATCCACGAGACGGCGTAGCCGAAGATCAGGCCGAGGAAGATCGCGATGCGGGACCAGAACCCGCGCAGACAGACCACGGCCAGCCCGGTGAAGAGCATCACCAGCAGAGCCGTCCACTGGTCCTGCGGCCAGTACGTCGCCGCGGTGACCGGAGCCAGGTTGAAGCCGATCAGCATGACGACGGCGCCGGTGACGATCGGGGGCATCGCCGCGTGGATGATCCGCGCGCCGAACCTCCGAACCGCCAGACCCGCCAGGAACAGCACCGCGCCGACGACGAGCACCGCTCCGGTGACGGTGGCGCTGGTGCCTCCGGACGCCCGGATGGCCGCGGCGACACCCACGAAGGAGAGCGAGCATCCCAGATAGCTGGGCACCGTCCCGCGGGTCGCGAGCAGGAAGATCACCGTCGCGACGCCCGACATCATGATCGCGAGGTTCGGGTCGAGACCCATCAGGACCGGGGCGACGAAGGACGCGCCGAACATCGCGACCACGTGCTGGGCGCCGAGCCCGGCCGTACGGGGCCACGAGAGCCGCTCGTCCGGCCGGACCACGGCTCCCGGAGCGGGTGTCCGTCCGTCGCCGTGCAGGGTCCAGCGCACGCCGAGGTTCATGAGGCCGCTCCCGTTCTCCGCTTCAGGCGGCCGCGTCGTGGCCGCGAAAGATCAGCCACATGGTAGTGCGCCGCAGGTCACCGGGGCCGGGGCGGCTCTCATCCGGCCTTGCCGGAACTCTCCCTCGGGCTTCCGCTTACGGCCGGCGCGGAGGTGCGGGCGCCCGGGCGCAGGACGCCGGCGCCGAGGACGAGCCCGAAGGCCAGGAGCGTGACGAGGCCGAAGGAGAACGTCAGCGAGGTGGCGTCGGCGATGCCGCCGATCGCCGAGGGGGCGATCAGTCCCGAGGTGTAGGTGATGGTGGCGACGCCCGCGATGGCCTGGCTGGGGTTGGGGCCGCTGCGGCCGGCCGCGGCGAAGGCGAGCGGGACGACGACGGCGACCCCGAGACCGATCAGACCGAATCCGGCCATCGCGAGAGCCGCGTGCGGGGCGAAGACGACGAGGAACCCGCCGAGGGTGGCGGCGACACCGCCCACCCGCACGGTCCGTACGGCGCCGAACCGGTCCACCACCCGGTCGCCGATCAGCCGGGCGACGGCCATCGTCAGGGCGAAGGCCGTGGTGGAGGCGGCCGCGATCCCGGCCGAGGAGCCGAGCTCGTCCTCGAGGTACACCGCCGACCAGTCGAGGCTGGCGCCTTCGGCGAAGACCGCGCAGAATCCGATCGCGCCGATGACCAGGGCGGACTTCGGCGGCAGCGAGAAGCGCGGCGGCGCCTCCTCGTCCGGGGCGCTCTGCAGATCGAGGACGCCCTGGCAGAAGGCGATGCCGAGGGCGGTCAGGACGAGGGCCGCGACGAGGTGGTGGAGCCGGGCGTCCGCATCGACATGGGCGGCGACGGTGCCGGCGGCGGAGCCGATGAGTGCGCCCACGCTCCACATCCCGTGCAGGCTGGACATGATCGACTTGCCGAGCCGGTTCTCGACCTCGACACCGAGCGAGTTCATCGCCACGTCGGACATGCCGGCCGTGGCGCCGAAGACGAAGAGCGCGGCGCACAGTCCGTAGATGTTCGGGGCGAGCGACGGCAGGGTGAGCGCCAGCGTCCAGAGCGTGAGCAGCCCGCGCAGCGCGGTCCGGGCGCCGAACCGGTGGCTGATCGCGCCGGCCACCGGCATCGCGAGCGAGGCGCCGAGAGCGGGGAACGCGAGTGCGAGGCCGAGCTGGCCCGCGCTGACGTCGGCGTGGTCCTGGATCCACGGGATGCGGGTGGCGAAGCTGCCGGTGACCGCGCCGTGGACGCAGAAGACGGCGGCGACGGCGAAGCGGGCCCGCCGCAGCCGCTCGGTACTGAAAACGGTCTCGCCCGCCATGGGCCCTCCCCGGAGCTGTCTGCCGTCCTTCGGATGGTGCCGACGTAAACTATCAGGAACCCTGCCTGATAAATAGTGCACCGATCGGAAGTCTGAGAGGATCCACGGCATGCCCGCATCCCCGAGCACCGCCCGGGCCATCAACGACCGGCTCGCCCTGCGACTGCTCCAGGACGAGGGGCCGCTGACGGCAAGCCAGCTCAAGACGTTGACCGGGCTGTCCCGCCCCACCGTCGCCGACCTCGTCGAGCGGCTCCAGGACTCCGGACTGGTCCGGGTCGTGGGGGAGGCCGGGGCCGAGCGTCGCGGACCCAACGCCAAGCTGTACGGGATCGTCTCCGACCGCGCCCATCTCGCCGCCCTCGACGTGCGCACCCGCTCCGTCTCGGTCGTGGTCGCCGACCTCCTGGGGGCGACGCTCGCCGAGGCGTCGCTGCCCGTCGGCGACGGAACGGCCACGGAGCCCGCCGTCGAGCAGGCGGTCGCCCTCCTCGAACGCACGGCGAAGGAGGCGGGGGTCGGGTCGCTGCACAGCGTCGGCATCGGCGCGCCCGGACTCATCGACCCGGCGACGGGGGAGCTGAACGACTCCTCGGGGCTGCCCGCGTGGCACCGGCGGCTCGTCCCCGCCCTGCAGGAGCGGCTGCCGGCCACCGTCCTGGTCGAGAACGAGACCAATCTGGCGGCCGTCGCCGAGCAGCGGGTCGGCGCGGCCCAGGACTGCGACACCTTCGTGCTGCTCTGGCTCGGCCAGGGCGTCGGGGCGGCCGTCGTCCTGGACGGGCGGCTGCGGCGGGGCGCGTCGGGGGGCGCGGGGGAGATCGGCTTCCTGCCGGTTCCCGGCACCTCCGGGCTGCCCTCGGCGACCGACTGCGCGGGCGGTTTCCACGAGCTGGTCTGCGCGGCGGCGGTCGGCGCGCTGGCCGTCCGGCACGGTCTGGACCCCCGCTCGGCCCTCGCCTCGGGCGACGGGCCCTTCCTGGACGCGCTCGCCGACCGCCTCGCCGTCGGCGCGGCCGCGGTCGTCTCGGTGCTGGACCCGGGCTGTGTCGTGCTCGCCGGCGAGACCGGCCACGCGGGCGGCGCCGCACTGGCGGAACGCGTCGCGGAGCGTCTTTCGGTCCTGTCGCCGCTGCGTACGGAGGTCCGTCCCACCGCGCTGGGCGACACCGCGGTCCTGCGCGGCGCCCTCCTGGCCGCCCGCGACGCCGCCCAGGACGAAGTCTTCGGCGCGCGGGACTCCGCCCAGGCGTAGGCGGCCTTCCGCGCGCCCGGCGCCCTGCCGCGCCCCGGCGCCCTCCTGGCCGCCCGCGGCGCCGCCCGGGACGAGCCCTTCGGCGCGCGGGCGCCCGCGAGACGGCCCCGTCCTCCCGGCGCCGTGCGCTACGAGCCGATGCCGGCCGGCCCGTCGCCCGCCGGCCCGTCGCCCGCCGGCCCGGCGCCGAAGCGCGTCGCCAGGAACTCCTCGAAAGTCACCCGCCCCACCGCCGATTCGGGAGCCAGGTGGCCGCCGAGACACAGCCCTCGGTAGGCCCGCCCCGGCAGGGGCACCTCCACGGTCCGGCGCTGTCGGCCGCTCGCCTCCAGATAGGCCTCGGCGAGTTCGGGGAAGGTGCGGACCGCGGGGCCTCCCATGTCCGCCACCCGGCCCGCGGGGGCGCCCGCCGCGAGCTCCGCCAGACGGGCCGCGGCCTCCGCGACCTCCAGGGGCTGATCCCGTACGCCCTTCGGGAGCAGCATGACGGGCGGCTTCGCCAGACCCTGGAGGAGGCGCAGGACCAGGTCGTGGAACTGCGTCGTCCGCAGGATCGTCCAGCCGATCCCGGACTGCTGGATCCGCCGCTCCACCGCGTACTTCGTCCGGTAGTAGCGCAGCGGGACCCGGTCGACGCCGACGATCGAGATGAAGAGCAGGTGCGGGACGCCGCCCCGCTGGGCCGCCTCGATCAGATGGTCGGCGGCCTGTTCGTCGCCCCGCACGATGTGGGTGCAGTGGACGATCGCGTCCACGCCCCGCACGGCCCGGTCGAGCAGGGGGCCGCCTCGGCGCAGGTCGACGGCGAAGGGCGGGGAGTGGCGGCTCAGGACGCGGACCTCGTGGCCGCCGGCGCGCAGCAGGTCGCACACGGGGCGCCCGAGGGTGCCCGTGCCCCCCGTCACCAGGATCGTGGTCATGCCTCCTCGATCAGATGGTCGGCGGCCTGTTCGTCGCCCCGCACGATGTGGGTGC
>NZ_JBFASK010000062.1:0-22922 GCF_040677675.1 Streptomyces sp. NPDC053755
GGCCTGATTCCCAGTCAGAGGGGGTTGTCCTCGCGGCTGTTGGGCCGTTCCGACGCTCAAACTCTAGCGGATTTCCCCGGCGGCTCATAATCGAGTTGGTCGAAATGAATTTCGGCATGCCGAAATTCGTCCCGGTGGGGAGATCGTGCTGGGTTGAGTTGCCGCATCAGCGGCGGGAGTGGCTGCCGCAGAACCGTTCCGGCCCCGTGACAACTCGGAGAACACTACGGATACGGGCGGGGCGTGTCAACCCTGACCCGGCGGGGCTCGGACAGCCCGTCGCGGCCGTGCCTCAGTCCAGGTCGGTGAGCCGGCCGCCCGCGTCCGGCTGGGTGTGTTCCACGCGCCTGAGCAGGCGGATCAGCATCTCGCCGAGAAGGCCGCGCTCCTCGGAGGACAGGTCCTGGAGAAGCTCCTCCTCGAAGTCCGTCGCCATGCGCATCGCCTCGAGCCACTTCGAGCGGCCCTCGTCGGTGAGCTCCACGATCACCCGGACACGGTTGTTCTCGTCGCGGTCACGGGTGACCAGCCCCTCCCCCGCCATGCGGTCGATGCGGTGGGTCATCGCGGCCGGGGTGAGGCCGAGACGCTTGGCCAGCTCGCCGGGGCCGAGGCGGTACGGGGCGCCGGAGAGGACCAGGGTCTTGAGGACCTCCCATTCGGCGTTGCTGATGCCGAGGTCGGCGACCTGGCGGCCGTACGCGACGTTCATCCGGCGGTTCAGCCGGCCCAGGGCGGAGACGACCTTCTCGACCTGGGGGTCGAGGTCGCGGAACTCGCGCTGGTAGGCGGCGATCTGCTCGTCGAGGCTCGGCTCCTGGAGGGACCGCGCGCCGGACTGCTCGGGGGTGTCGGACATGCGGCGAGTATCCCACGGTCGACGTTGGCGTTGAAGTCCTTCGATGTGTACAGTTAAGGATCGAACTTTAGGATTGAAGTCTTCAGGGTTCAGGCGTACACGCCTGAACCCGCGATCGAAGTGGGTGAGTGTGACCAAGGCGATGGGTGCAGCGATGCGCCGGATCCAGGCGGGGAGCGCGCTGAGCGCGTTCGGGCTCGGCTTCACCGTTCCGTACCTCTATGTGTATGTCGCTCAGGTGCGGGACCTGGGCGCGACCACGGCGGGCATCGTGCTCGCCGTCTTCGCCATGGCCGCACTCGTCGTCCTTCCGTTCAGCGGGCGCGCCATCGACCGGCGCGGGCCCGTCCCCGTCCTGCTGGTCGCCGCCGTGCTGGCCTCGCTCGGTGCTCTGGGCATGGGCCTGGCCGGCAGCGTGACGGCGGTCGTGGGGTCGGCGGCGCTGCTCGGTGCCGGTACGGCCGTGATGCAGCCGGCGCTCGCGACGATGATCGTCTGGTGCTCGGACCCGGCCGGTCGTACCCGGTCCTTCGCCATGCAGTTCTTTCTGCAGAACCTCGGACTCGGTGTCGGTGGCCTGATCGGCGGCCAGCTCGTCGACGAGAGCCGGCCCGACAGCTTCCTTCTTCTCTTCTCGATCGAAGCGGCGATGTTCCTGGTGCTCGCCGGGATCATGCTGACCGTGCGCGTGCCGGGCTCGCCCGCACTTCAGGGCAGCCGGCCGGCCGCGTCTCACGGGGGCGGTGTCCGCGCGCTCCTCGGCCACAAGGCCATGGTCCGGCTGTGCGTCCTGGGCTTCGTGCTGTTCTTCGCCTGCTACGGGCAGTTCGAGTCGGGCCTGGCGGCGTACGGGACGGAGGCGGCCGGCATCGAGCCGTCGACGCTCGGGATCGCGCTGGCCGCCAACACGGCGGTCATCGTCGTCGCCCAGTTCGTGGTGCTGCGGTTCGTCGAGCGCCGCAGGCGCAGCCGGGTGATCGCGGCCGTCGGTCTGATCTGGACCGTGGCGTGGGTGATCGCCGGGTACGCGGGGCTCGGGCACGGCAGCCAGGCCATGGCGACGGCGGCGTTCGTCTCCACGTACGCCCTGTTCGGTCTCGGGGAGGCGATGCTGTCGCCGACGGTGGCGCCGCTGGTGGCGGACCTGGCGCCAGAGGCGATGGTCGGGCAGTACAACTCGGCCTTCGCCCTGGTCAAGCAGCTGGCGCTGGCCGTCGGGCCGGCCGTCGGCGGGCCCATGGGGGCCGCGCTGCACGGGCCGTACATCGTGACCTTCGTGCTCTTCTCGCTCGGGATCACCGTCCTGGCGCTGCGTCTGGGCCGGCGGCTCACGCCTGAGCAGGACCAGCCGTCGCTCGCCGCCAGGCCCTCGCGCGTGGTGGCGCGCCACCGGCCCGAGAAGGAGACCCTCGCCGCCTGAGGGCCCTGCCGGCCCCCGGTGCGGCCGGGCTCCGCGGGCGGCTCAGTCCGGCAGGGCGAACTCGCACCAGACGGCCTTGCCGCCTCCCGGCGTGCGGCGGCTTCCCCAGGACGAGGCGATCGTCGCGATGATCGAGATTCCGCGGCCCGCCTCGTCCTCCGTCTCCGCTCGGCGGCGGCGCGGCAGATGGTCGTCGCCGTCGGTGACCTCGATGATCAGCCGCCGGTCGGTGCGGCGCAGGCGCAGGCGCATGGGCGGGGTGCCGTGTTTGAGGGAGTTCGCCACCAGCTCGCTGGTGGCGAGGACGCCCAGGTCGCACAGCTCGACGGGGAAGCGCCAGCTGGCGAGGACGCCCGAGGCGAAGGCACGTGCGCGGGGAGCGGCCTCGACGCCGCCGAGGAGTTCCAGGGTGGCGTTGTGGAACAGCTCGGCGTCGGGGCCCTTGCGGGCGGGGTGCTGGACGACGAGGACGGCGACGTCGTCGTCGTGCTCGGCGGTGACGCCGAGCGAGCGCAGCAGCCGGTCGCAGACGACCTGAGGGGTGCCGGTGGCGCCGGAGAGGGCGCGCTCCAGGGCGGCGACACCTTCGTCGATGTCCTCGCGCCGGCGCTCGACCAGGCCGTCGGTGTAGAGGACGGCGCTGGAGCCGGGGGGCAGGGCGATGCTGCCGGAGGTGTGCAGCCAGCCGCCGGTGCCGAGCGGCGGTCCCGTGGGGTCCTCTGCGCGCCGGACGGAACCGTCCTCGTCGCGGACGAGGATCGGGAGGTGGCCGGCGGAGGCGTAGACGAGCTTGCCTTCGTTGGGGTCGTGCACGGCGTAGACGCAGGTGGCGATCTGGCTGGCGTCGATCTCGGCGGCGAGGCCGTCGAGGAGCTGGAGCACCTCGTGCGGGGGCAGGTCGAGACGGGCGTAGGCGCGCACGGCGGTGCGGAGCTGCCCCATGACGGCGGCGGCGCGCACGCCGCGCCCCATCACGTCGCCGATGACGAGGGCGGTGCGGCCCGCGCCGAGGGTGATGACGTCGTACCAGTCGCCGCCGACGGCCGCGTCGGTGCCGCCGGGCTGGTACGTGGCGGCGATGCGCAGGTCGTCGGGCTGCTCCAGCTCCTGGGGGAGCAGGGAGCGCTGGAGGGTGACGGCGGTCTCCCGGTGGCGGCGCTCGCTGGCGCGCAGCCGCTCGGCGGCTTCGGCGTGGTCGGTGACGTCGGCGGCGTGCACGAGGACGCCGCCGCCCTTGAAGCGCGGGGACTCGACGGGCAGGCAGGTGACCGTGTACGACCCGCCGTCCCGGGTCTTGCGGGACTTGACGGTCCGGGGCTTGCCGCTGCGCAGGACCTGGTCCATCAGCGGGAGCAGGCCGAGTTCGTGGGCCTCGGGGCAGGCGTCGGCGACGGTCGCGCCGCCGGGCCGGGGGCCGAAGGCGGCGGCGTAGGCGTCGTTGACGTACGCGATGCGGTGCTCGGGGCCGTGCGCGAGTGCGACCAGGCCGGGGAGCCTGCCGATGACCTCGCGTACGGAGAAGTCCTCGAGCGCGGGCACGTCGGCGGCGTCGGCGGCGAGGTGCTCCAGCTGCGGCCCGTACTCACCGCGGGCCGCGGGCACGGAGCCTTCGGTCCCCCGCGCCGCCGTGCGGCGCTGCGTGCCGGGGAGCCGGGCGCTCCAACGGGTGAAGTTCACGGATCTGTATGCCTCGTGGTGTCGTTGGCCGTGCTGAGTCACTCTGTGCAGGTGTGAGCCCACCTATGGTCACACGTCCAGTGTGACCGACCGCACTGACATCGGTGTCAGCCGGGCTTGGAGCCGTTCTTCGGGGGCGGGGGTGCGGCGGCGAGTTCGAATTCGGCACGCGGGTGTTCGAGCGAGCCGAGCGAGACGATCTCGCGTTTGAACAGGCCGGAGAGGGTCCACTCGGCCAGGACGCGGGCCTTGCGGTTGAAGGTCGGGACGCGGCTCAGGTGGTAGGCGCGGTGCATGAACCATGCGGGGTAGCCCTTGAGCTTACGGCCGTAGACGTGGGCGACGCCCTTGTGGAGGCCGAGGGAGGCGACCGAGCCCGCGTAGGAGTGGGCGTACTCCTTGAGCGGCTGCCCGCGCAGGGAGGCGGCGATGTTCTCGGCCAGGACCTTGGTCTGGCGTACCGCGTGCTGGGCGTTGGGCGCGCATTCCCTGCCGGGTTCGGCGGCCGTGATGTCGGGGACGGCGGCCGCGTCGCCCGCCGCCCAGGCGTGTTCGACGCCCTCGACGGTGAGTTTCGCGGTGCACCGGAGCCGGCCCCGTTCGTTGAGGGGCAGGTCGGTGGCGGAGAGGACGGGGGCGGGTTTGACGCCTGCCGTCCACACGACGGTACGGGTGGGGATCCGGGCGCCGTCGCTGAGGACCGCCACGCGGTCCTCGCAGGATTCGAGCCGGGTGTCGAGGCGGACGTCGATGTTGCGGGCGCGCAGTTCGCGGATCGCGTACGTGCCCATCTCCTCGCCCACTTCGGGCAGGATCCGGTGCGTGGCCTCCACGAGCACCCAGCGAAGGTCCTCGGGCTTGATGTTGTGGTAGTACCGCGCGGTGTAGCGGGCCATGTCCTCCAGCTCGGCGAGGGCCTCGACCCCGGCGTAGCCGCCGCCGACGAAGACGAAGGTGAGGGCGGCGTCGCGCAGCCCCGGGTCGCGGGTGGAGGAGGCGATGTCCATCTGTTCGATGACGTGGTTGCGCAGACCGATGGCCTCCTCGACGGTCTTGAAGCCGATGGCGTAGTCGGCGAGGCCGGGGACGGGGAGGGTGCGGGAGACCGAGCCGGGCGCGATGACCAGTTCGTCGTAGGTGAGCTGGTCGTGACCGGAGCCCTCCTCCTCGGTGGCGAGGGTGGAGAGCGTCGCCGTCCGCTTGGCGTGGTCGACGGAGTGGACCTCGCCGATGACGATCCGGCACTTGTCGAGGACGCGCCGCAACGGGACGACGACGTGGCGGGGCGAGATCGAGCCGGCGGCCGCCTCGGGGAGGAACGGCTGGTACGTCATGTACGGGTCGGGGGTGACCACCACGATCTCGGCGGCGCCGCTTCTCAGCTCGGCCTTGAGCTGCCGCTGCAGGCGCAGCGCGGTGTACATCCCGACGTAGCCACCGCCGACAACGAGAATGCGCGCAGGTTCGGTCACTGTCCCATGACGCACCCGCCGTCCGGGGTTTGTCCACAGGCCCGGCAAATTGTGTGACCGCGAAGGTGCGGGGGCGTGGGGTGGCGCGCGAGGGGGGTACGGCGGAAAGCGCGCAGGTCAGGGCCGACGAGGGGGGTGCGGTGAGGGGTGGGAATCGGGAGAGTTCCGGGCCTTGCTCCGATCGGGGGGCGCACCGTACGGAACTCCCCCTTCTGAATTGACCCCGACTCAACTATGTTCGTACCTCGTCGGGGTATCGGACGGCCGCGCGCGGACCAGAGCGCGGACGGGGTCCGGGACCCCGTGTCAGGGCGGGGAGTCTCCGGGGGGAGACATCATGAGCGGGGGAACGCTTATGCACATGCAGGATGCGTACGGCCAGGCCGTCGTCACGGCGACGGACGGTCATGTCAGCGGACGTCCGGGCACGTCGACGGGTATGTCGGGTGTCCCGGCGGGTATGTCGGCCGCCCCCACGGGGGTCGGCCGGGCGGCGCCGCTGCGCGTGGACGCGCAGCGGAACCTGGAGCACGTCCTGCGCGCGGCGCGCGAGGTGTTCGGCGAGCTGGGATACGGCGCGCCGATGGAGGACGTGGCGCGGCGCGCCCGGGTCGGCGTGGGCACGGTCTACCGCCGCTTCCCCAGCAAGGACGTGCTGGTGCGCCGGATAGCCGAGGAGGAGACGGCCCGGCTGACCGATCAGGCACGGACGGCGCTGGGGCAGGAGGACGAGCCGTGGTCCGCGCTCTCCCGGTTCCTGCGGACCTCGGTGGCCTCGGGCGCGGGGCGGCTGCTGCCTCCTCAGGTGCTGAGGGTCGGCGTGGACGAGGGGACCTCCGCCGAGGAGGAGCTCTCGGCGGCCGGCGCGCGGTCATCGGAGGACGGTGCGCGGGTGCCTCAGCAGCGGAACATCGGGGATCTGCCGTCGGCCCGGGTGATCGCGCCGCGCGCGGTGCCCGCCGCGGAGCAGGACGACGACGCCGGTGCGGCGGAGCTCCTGGAGGTCGTCGGGCGGCTGGTCGACCGGGCGCGCGAGGCGGGTGAGCTGCGGGCCGACGTGACCGTGGCGGACGTCCTCCTGGTGATAGCCACGGCGGCGCCCGCCCTGCCGGACGCGGCGCAGCAGGCGGCGGCCTCGACCCGCCTCCTGGACATCCTGCTGGAGGGTCTGCGGTCGCGGTAGCCGGAGGGAAGCGCGGTCGCGGGAGCGCGGCCGTCCACCCCCCTGCGCGCGGGCCGGTGCCGGCGCTCGCCTCGCCACGGACACGTGTGAACGGACGCGCACACGTGCGCGGTTACGCCTCGACGGGGGGAGTCGCCCCGGACGAGTGGTAAGTGCGGTTGCGGCTCCGGGGCGCCTGCGCTCTGTGTCACGCTGGGCCGGTGTTCGGGTCTGAGCGTGCGTACGGGGGCTTCCGCGATGAGCGGTGACGGACGGGACGAGCCGCTGGGGCAGGGCGGTGCCATGGATACCGGCCACCCATCCGTCCGGCAGGTGCCGAGCCAGGGCGGCCCGCAGGGCTTCCCCGGTCCTGCCAGGGGCCCGGCGGGTGCGGCGCCGGTGGACGCCCCGCCGAGCGTGCCGCAGCAGCGCGAGCGCGTTGTGCCGGGCGGCGCGGTGGGCGGGCCGGGCGGTGTTCCGGGGGACGGAGGCCGCGAAGCCGAGGGTGCCTACGGGGACGATGCGGACGACGACGGTCTGCTGCCCCCGCCGGTCGAGCTGCCGCCTTCCGACGCCGAGTTGGTCCAGCTCGTGCGGAGCGGCGTGGACAGCGCGTACGAAGAGCTGTTCCGCCGGCACTCCGAGGCCGTGCGGCGCTATGCCCGGACGTGCTGCCGGGACGCGCACACCGCCGACGACCTGACGGCCGAGGTGTTCGCCAGGACGCTCCAGGCGGTGCGGGGCGGGGCCGGCCCCGAGTACGCCGTGCGGGCCTATCTGCTCACGACAGTCAGGCGGGTCGCCGCGCACTGGACGAGGACGCAGCAGCGGGAGCACCTGGTCGAGGACTTCGCGGTGTTCGCGGCGCAGGCCGCCCGCGGCTCCGAGGTCTCCGACCAGGACACGCTGGACCTCGGCGCGGACGTCCGGGCCATGCACGAGGCCGAGCAGACCCTGGCCATGCAGGCGTTCAGGTCGCTGCCCGAGCGCTGGCAGGCCGTGCTGTGGCACACCACCGTCGAGGAGGAGTCACCGAGCGAGGTCGCACCGCTCTTCGGACTGACCGCCAACGCCACGGCCGTCCTGGCCAGCCGGGCCCGGGAGGGCCTGAAGCAGGCCTACCTCCAGGCGCACGTCAGCGAGTCCCTCACCTCCGGCGGGGACTGCGCCCGCTACGCCGACCGGCTGGGCGCCTACGCCCGCGGGGGCTTGCGGATGCGCGCCGAGCGCGGGCTGCGCAAGCACCTGGACGAGTGCGCCAAGTGCCGGCTGGCGGCCGGTGAGCTGGAGCACGTCAACGCCGGGATCCCCGCGCTGCTCCCGGTCGCCGTCATCGGGTGGTTCGCCGCCGGGTTCTCGCTCAAGGCCGCGGGCGTGGTGGCCGGCGGTGCGGCCGGTGCCGCCGGGGCCGGTGCGGCGGCCGCCGCCACGGGCGCCGGGTCGTCGGGTTCGGCCGGCACGTCGTCCGCCGCCGTGGCCGAGGGGCTCGGCGCGCCCGCGAAGGCGGGGATCGCGGCCGCTGCGGCCGTCGCCGCGGTCGCCGGCCTGGTGTGGGCGCTGTCCGGCGACCCCCAGCCGGTCGCCGGCCCCCTCCCCCTGCCGCCGACGGTCGCCCCCGCCGTACCGCCGGAGCCCGCGCGCTCGCCGAGGCCGGCGCCCGAGCCACCGCCGCCGCCCGCCCCGGTCGAGACGACCCCGGAGCCGCGGCCGACCCCCGCCCCCACCCGGTCGGTGGCCCCGCCGCGCCCCCGGCCCGCCCCGGAACCCGTGCCGTCCCCGACCCCGACTCCGGCGCCGACCCTGTCGAAGAGCGCGCCCCCGCCGCCCGCGCCGCCGGTGCTCTATCAGGTCAGCCGACTGGAGTACGGCATCGCCGGCGACGGCACCAAGCCCGAGGTGCGGCTCGGGGACAGCGGCCCGATGTGGCAGCGCGACAGCCTGTGGATGGGTGGCACCCGGTACGCGCACGGGGTGAGCGTGCAAGCGCCCTCCTCGCTGACGATCGACCTCAACCGCCCGTGCGTCGGCTACGACGCGGTCGTCGGCATCGACGACCTGAGCGCCCCTCTCGGCGTCGGCGGTGTCCGCTTCTCCGTCTACGGGGACGGGGAACGGCTCTGGCGTTCCGCCGTGGTCCGGCCGGGCGATCCGGCGGTGCCGGTCCACGTCGGGATCGCCGGACGCGCCACGCTCCGCCTGGTGGTGGAGCCCCAGACGCCGTTCGGACGGGTGGCGGTTGCGGACTGGGCCCGGTCGCAGATCACCTGCGCGTAAGCGGGCGGCCCGGCCCTCGCCGGGCGACGCCGCCGCGACGTACGCCTCTCCCCGGCCCCACGCGCCCCGGCCTCGGGAACGTGGCCCCCGCACCCCGCCCTTCGCACCCCGGCCCCATGCCCCCGGCCTCGCGGACGTGGCCCCACGCACCCCGCCCTTCGCACCCCGGCCCCATGCCCCCGGCCTCGCGAACGTGGCCCCACGCACCCCGCCCCTTCGCACGCGCCGCCTGCGGCAGACGCACCGCCTGCGCCGCACGCGCCTCACGCCAGGAGTGACCGCCGGGAGGACGGGACCAGCGGGCCGGGGACCGCGCGCTGGCGGGGCGCTTCCGTGCCCGTCCAGCAGGATCCTCGGCGGGCCAGGAGGCGGCGGAGCCAGAGTTCGGTGGAGACGAGGTCGGCGAGGCCGTCCAGCGGGACCGGCTCCCCGTCGGCGGCGGCGATCAGTGCCTCGCGGACCACGCGGGCCTCGATGAGGCCGGCGTCCGCGAGGAGGGGGGCGTCGAAGACGGCGAGGAGGCCGGGGAGCGCGGCCCGCAGGCCGGCGCGGGCGGCGGCGGCCGGGACCGCCGGGTTCGGGGCGCCCCAGCCGGACGGCAGGTCGTGGACGCCCGCGCCGGCGAGGACCGTGCGCAGGACGTCCGCCCGGGCGCCGGGCTGGACCCGCAGCGATTCGGGGAGGGCACGGCAGGCCCGTACCACCTGGTTGTCGAGGAACGGGGCGTGCAGCCGCTGGCTGCGGATCTCGGCCGCCTGCTCCAGGACCCGGTGGTCGGCCGAGGCCCGTGCGAGCGCCGCACGCGCGCGTGCCTCCCCCGGGCGCTGCACCGAGGTCGGCAGGGTCGCCGCCCGTTGCAGGCGAACCGATACTTCGGCGAGGGCCTCCCCGGTCAGCCACCGGGCCGCCGGACCCGGCCGCGACCAGGTCAGGGCCGAGAGCGAGGCCTCCAGGGGGCCGAAGGCGCCCTGCGGGGTCCGGTTCGCCTCCAGGAGCCCGGTCGCCGCCGCCTCCAGTCCGGTGCGGTACGGCGTACGGGCCAGGCGGCGCGCCGCGCGGTAGACGGTCAGGGGGACGAGGAGCGAGCCCGCGGACGTGCCCGTCGCCTTCGCGAGCGCCGTCACCGGACGGACGAGGGATCTGCGCCGCCGGTCCATCAGCAGGTCGGCCAGGCGCGCCGGGTGGGCGTCCAGGACCTGCCGGGCGCCGAGGCCGGTGAAGTGGTCCGCGCTGCCGCCCGCGAGCCGCCGCCGGTGCCGGCCTGCCACGACCAGGGACGGGCCGGGCTCGTCCGTCAGCGGGCCGTCCAGCTCCGCGTACGGCAGCGCCTCCTCGCCCGCCGCGACGACCACGTGGTGCAGCCGCGGGTCGGCGGCGATCGCCCGGGCCCGCTCCAGCTCCTCCTCGCGGTGCGTGCTGGTCCGGGTGGCCAGGTCGTTGAAGGTGACGGCGAGCAGCCGCTCCCCCGCGCCGGCGCCGTGTCCGAGGATCGTGCCGGGCACGCCCGGGAGACCGGCCGCCAGCAGGGCGAGGGTGCCGGACGCGCTGCCGCCGGACAGGTCCGCGCCGATGCCTGGCGCCGGTCCGCCGCCTCGGGCGGCCCGTCGCTCGGCGGGACCCATGCCGGGGACGGGCCCGGGGTCCGGCAGCGGGGTCTCGGGCGCGTGCCGGGGCGCGGTGAGCCGGGCCCGTACCGCCTCGACCAGTGCGTCCCGTACCCCTTCCACCGCCTGCCGGGGCTCGGTCTCCGGCGCGGCGACGGCGAGCGAGGCCACCTGTTCGTAGCCGGTGACCTCGCGCGAGCCCTCGCGCAGGATCAGCGCGTGTCCGGGCGGGACCCGTTTCACGCCTTCGTACGGAGTGGAGTCGCGCAGCGCCTCCGGGGTCTCGGGGCAGGCGAGCAGCGCGGCGAGGTGCCCGATGTCGAGCTGTGCCTCGATGAGGTCGGCGAGGGGCAGGGCGGCGGTGGCGTACGCGGTGCCCTTGGCCCAGGGTGTGTGGAACACCGGCCGGGCGCCGGCCAGATCGCCGGTGACGGTGATCCGGCGGCCCACCTGGACGACGGCGGTGTAGCTGCCCGCCCAGGACGTCAGGTGGCGCAACGCCCCGCCGCGCGCGGCGAAGAGCCCGCTCCGCAGTTCCTCGTCGCTCGCCGCGCAGCACCCCAGGACGGCGAGGCGGCTGTGCGCGTCGACACCGACGACCCGCACCTCGTCGGGGCGCCAGTCGCCGACCGCCCACAGCGGATCGGGGTCACCCCAGAGGAGCTGTGCGCCCACCGGCTGCAGCGTGCGCCCCTCGGACGCCGTCCCGCCGTCCGCGACGCCCGCCAGGCCGGGGGAACCCCCCGCTCCGGAGAGGCCGGCCGCTCCCGGGAAACCCGCCGTTCCCGCCGTACCGAAGCTCGCGGCGACACTGCTCCAGCCCACCAGCCATCGCATCGGCGCCTCCACGTCCGTTCGGTGGAGGAACATGCTGCCACGACAAGGGCGCGCGGGACGGGCCGCGTGGCCGGGTGCGCGAAAGGCGAATGGGCCTCTGGCATTGGCCAGTTGCCCACCGTCGTCATTCGGCCATTCTCGGCGGCGTGTCGGGCCGTCGGCAGTCCGGGAGGCGCCCATCGCCTCCCGGAGCCGTCCGCCGCCCGCGGGGAGGGGGCGGCGGTATCCCCCAGCCCACCGGTTTCCGGCCGGGTGGGCCGACCCACGCAGCACTCATGGAAGCGCTCCCCCTCCGGCCGGGCGAGAGCGCACGGCCGGGCGCACGGCCACACACCCGGAGCACGCTCCCCGGCGGCGCCCCCGGCGCTCTCGGCACCGACCCCTCCGCGCCGTCCGCCCGCCCCGGGTCCCTCCACACAACAATCCCGCCATACGGCAGTCCGCCCCTTAACGGTAGGGATGCGGCGAACTACGCTGTGTTTACGAATGCCGCACGCTTATGCCCGGTGTCGCGGCGGCCGTCTGGGTGGTCGAGGGGTGGCGTCATGTCCAGGGAGCAACGCGGGCCGAACGAAAAGCTCGGCACGGTTCTCGCCCTCGCGGGAATCAGCAACGCCGGGCTCGCCCGGCGGGTCAACGACCTCGGGGCGCAGCGGGGGCTGACGCTTCGTTACGACAAGACGTCGGTGGCGCGGTGGGTGTCGAAGGGGATGGTGCCCCAGGGCGCCGCCCCGCATCTGATCGCGGCCGCCATCGGCCAGAAGCTGGGCCGTCCGGTGCCGCTCCACGAGATCGGTCTCGCCGACGCCGACCCGGCGCCCGAAGTGGGCCTGGCCTTCCCCCGCGACGTGGGCGAGGCGGTCCGTTCGGCGACCGAGCTGTACCGGCTGGATCTGGCCGGTCGCCGCGCCGGCGGCGGCGGTATCTGGCAGTCGCTGGCCGGATCCTTCGCGGTGAGCGCGTACGCCACCCCCGCCTCCCGATGGCTGATAACCCCCGCCGACTCCTCCGTGGAGCGGCTGGTTCGCCGGGCGGGGGCCGGTGGGGCGGGCGGGCCGGGCGGGATCGAGGAGGTGCCCGACGCGCCCGAGAACGGGCTCCACGCGCGCGTGGGGCACAGCGATGTCGCCAAACTCCGGGAGGCCGCGGAGGACGCGCGCCGCTGGGACTCCAAGTACGGCGGGGGCGACTGGCGTTCCTCCATGGTCCCGGAGTGCTTACGCGTCGACGCGGCACCCCTGCTGCTCGGCTCGTACTCCGACGAGGTGGGCCGGGCCCTGTTCGGCGCCACGGCGGAGCTGACCCGGCTGGCCGGCTGGATGGCCTTCGACACCGGTCAGCAGGAGGCCGCCCAGCGGTACTACATCCAGGCCCTGCGCCTCGCCCGCGCCGCCGCCGACGTGCCCCTCGGCGGCTACGTCCTCGCCTCCATGTCGCTCCAGGCCACCTACCGCGGTTTCGCCGACGAGGGCGTGGACCTCGCCCAGGCCGCCCTCGAGCGCAACCGCGGGCTCGCCACGGCTCGCACCCTGTCCTTCTTCCGGCTCGTCGAGGCCCGGGCGCACGCGAAGGCGAACGATGGGGCGGCGGCCGCGGCGGCGCTCAAGGCGGCCGAAGGCTGGCTGGAGCGCTCCCGGGAGGGCGACGCCGACCCGTCCTGGCTGGGCTTCTACTCGTACGACCGGTTCTGCGCCGACGCCGCCGAGTGCTACCGCGACCTCAAGGCCCCCCGTCAGGTCCGCCGCTTCACCGAGCAGGCGTTGTCACGGCCGACGGAGGAGTACGTCCGCTCGCACGGGCTGCGGCTCGTGGTGTCGGCGGTCGCCGAGCTGGAGTCGGGCAATCTGGACGCCGCCTGCGCGGCGGGCACGCGCGCGGTGGAGGTGGCCGGGCGGATCTCGTCCGCCCGCACCACGGAGTACGTCCGCGATCTGCTGCACCGGCTCGAGCCGTACGGGGACGAGCCGAGGGTCATGGAGCTGCGCGAGCGGGCCCGGCCGCTGCTGATGACACCGGCGTGACGCGTGTCCCACCGGGTTTAGCCGCATTGTCAGTGGGCCAGTGCACTATCGGGGTGGGAGGTGGTGCAGGTGTCCGGGGCGCAGACGTCCGTACGGGACGCACGAGACCCGCGGGACGTCCGGTCCGAGCGGTCCGTGCGGCGGGTACGGAATGTGCGGGACGTGGACTGCGACGTGCTCGTGATCGGCGGCGGAATCGTCGGCATGTCGACGGCGTACGCCCTGAGCCGCGCCGCGCCCGGCACCCGTGTCACCGTCCTGGAGAAGGAGCCCGGCCCGGCCCGCCACCAGACGGGACGCAACAGCGGCGTGATCCACAGCGGGATCTACTACCGTCCGGGATCCCTGAAGGCGCGGTTCGCGGTCGCGGGCGCGGCCGAGATGGTCAAGTTCTGCGCGGAGTACGACCTGCCGTACGAGGTCACGGGCAAGCTGATCGTCGCGACCGCGCGCGAGGAGCTGCCCCGCCTGCACGCGCTCGTGCAACGCGGCCGGGAGAACGGCATCCCGGTGCGGGAGCTGGGACCGGCGCAGATCTCCGCCTACGAGCCGAGGGTGCGGGGCCTCGCGGCGATCCACGTCGGCACGACGGGGATCTGCGACTACGGCGCGGTGACGGCGCAGCTCGCCGAGTCCTCCGGGGCCCGCGTCCTCTACGGCTCGGAGGTCACGGCGGTCGACCGGCGGCCCTGGGGGGTGGCCGTGCGCACGGCTGCGGGCAGGGTGGTGCGCGGGCGGGTCCTGGTGAACTGCGCCGGGCTGCACTGTGACCGGGTGGCCCGGCTCGCGGGCGACGACCCCGAGATGCGGATCGTCCCCTTCCGGGGCGAGTACTACGAACTGGCCGATCCCTCGCTCGTCCGCGGCCTGGTCTATCCGGTTCCCGACCCCGCGTTCCCGTTCCTCGGCGTGCACCTGACCCGGGGCGTCGACGGAGGCGTCCATGTCGGCCCGAACGCCGTGCCGGCGCTCGCCCGGGAGGGGTACGGCTGGTCGGTCGTGCGCCCCGGGGACCTCGCGGGCACGCTCGCGTGGCCGGGCTCGTGGGCGATCGCGCGGGAGCACTGGCGGTACGGAGCGGGGGAGCTGCGGCGCTCGCTGTCCAAGCGGGCGTTCACGGAGGCCGTGCGCAGGCTGCTGCCGGTCGTGGAGGAGCGGGACCTGCGACGGACCTCGGCGGGCGTCCGCGCCCAGGCCGTCCTGCGGGACGGCACCCTGGTCGACGACTTCCTGATCCGCGAGTCGGCGAGGACGGTGCACGTCCTGAACGCCCCGTCCCCGGCGGCGACGGCGTCCCTCCCGATCGGCAGGGAGGTCGCGCAGCGCGCCTTGGCGCTGCTGTAGGGGCGTTCCCCCGCCCCGCTGCCCCTCCCAGGCCGCCCCGGGGCCGCTGCCCCTCCCGGACCGCTCCCTGCCGCCCCCGGCCCGCTCGCCCGGGTCGTCCCCGACCCCGCCCCGCGACCGGGCCGCAAGGCCGCGCCCGGGCCCTCGCCGCGGACCGCCGGCGAGCGCGGGCGGCCCCGTAGAATTGCCGCATTGTGTCTGAGACCCGTGAAACCGTTCCGCACCCCGCCGACGCGCCCGTCCACGCCGATCGGGTCGCCGTCGCGTCCGCCACCGAGCCCGTCGCCGAGGCCGTCGTCGCCCGCCGGGGCAGCCGGATGTTCGCCGCCGGGGAAGGGCCCCTGCCCGATCCCGCCGGGTCGCACCACGAGCGGCGCATCCGCAGCTTCCAGCCCCGGCGCAGCCGCGTCACCGCGGGCCAGGCCGAGGCCATGCTCAAGCGCTGGCCGGACTGGGGTCTGGACATCGACGGCAAGCGGGTCCTCGACCTGAAGGAGATGTTCGGCGGCCTTCCGGTCGTCCTGGAGATCGGCTTCGGCATGGGCGAGGCCACCGCGCGGATGGCCGCCGCCGACCCCGGCACCGGCATCCTCGCCGTGGACGTCCACACCCCCGGCCAGGGCAACCTCCTGGGACTGGCCGACCGGAACGGGCTCGAGAACGTCCGGGTGGCCAACGGCGACGCGATCATCCTCCTGCGCGAGATGCTCACCGCCGACGCCCTCGACGGCTGCCGCGTCTACTTCCCGGACCCCTGGCCCAAGAAGCGCCACCACAAGCGGCGCCTCATCCAGCCCGAGTTCCTCACCCTGCTCGCGACCCGGATGAAGCCCGGCGCCGTCCTGCACTGCGCCACGGACTGGGAGGAGTACGCCGAGCAGATGCTGGAGGTCCTCTCCGCCCACCCCGGCTTCGCGAACACCCGGCCCGACGGCGGCTACGCCCCCCGCCCGGACTTCCGCCCCCTCACCCGCTTCGAGGGGCAGGGCCTCGACAAGGGGCACGTGGTCCACGACCTCCTCTTCCGGCGGGTGTAGGCCGGGTTTTCCACAGGGCACGGAACTCCCGCGCACGTTGTCGGTGCGGCTCGTTAGGGTCGCTTACGTGTCGAACCCCGTTCCCTCCCCCGTACCCGCCAGGGATGCCGAGGAGCCGGCCTTCGCCGGCGTCCCCGGCCGTGCCCAGTGGCGCTACCGGCCCCGGCGCGCCTTCTGGCGCAGCAAGGCCGTCCGGGCCGTCGCGGTGATCACGGTGCTCGCGCTGTGCGCCCTGGTGATCCTCGCGCTGGTGCGGGACGAGACCGGGACGGAGGGTTTCCTCGTCGGGCTCGGTCTGGCCGTGCTGCCCGTGCCGCTCCTGATGGCCGCGTTCCGCTGGCTCGACCGCGTGGAGCCGGGCCCGTGGAAGAACCAGCTCTTCGCCTTCGCCTGGGGCGCGTTCGCGGCCGCGCTCGTCGCGCTGACCGCCAACACCTTCGCGGTCCGCTGGATAGCGACCGCGACCGCCGACCCCACCTCGGCGGACACCCTCGGCGCGACCGTCGTCGCACCGGTCGTGGAGGAGAGCGCCAAGGCCGCCGCGGTGCTGCTGCTCTTCCTCTTCCGCCGGCGTGACTTCACCGGGCTGATCGACGGGGTCGTCGTCGCCGGTTTCACCGCCACCGGCTTCGCCTTCACCGAGAACATCCTCTATCTCGGCAGGGCCTTCGGGGAGGACCAGGAGTTCGGCTCCTCGGGCCTCGGCTCGGTGACGGCCGGCACCTTCTTCGTGCGGATCGTGATGTCGCCGTTCGCGCATCCGCTCTTCACCGTGCTCACCGGCCTCGGCTTCGGCTTCGCGGCTCTCGCAGCCCGCCGGAGGCGAATCCGCCGGATCCTGCTCCCCGTGGCCGGCCTGGTCCTCGCCATGGGCATGCACGCCCTGTGGAACGGCTCGGCCGTGTTCGGCGGCTGGGGGTTCATCCTGGTGTACGGCATGTTCATGGTGCCGGCGTTCGCGTTGCTGACCTGGCTGGCGATATGGAGCCGGCAGCGGGAGCTGCGCACGATATCCGGGCAGCTCCCGGCGTACGCGGCGGCGGGCTGGCTCTCCCCCGCCGAGCCGCTCGCGCTCTCCTCCATGCGGGCCCGCTCGATGGCCCGCGCCTTCGCCGCACGGACGTACGGAAAGCCCGCGGCGCAGGCGGTCGGGGAGTACGAGGCCTTCGCGACGACCTTGGCGTTCCTGCGCCACCGGGCCGAGCGGGGCGCGGCGGAACCGGACTTCGCCGCCCGCGAGCAGGAACTGCTGCACCACCTCTGGCAGCGCAAGGCGGTGGCCTCCCCCGCGCTCACGTACGCGGCGCGGGCCACCGGGCAGGTGTGGGCGCCGCCGCAGTACCTCGACTACAGCGGCTACAACCCGTACCGCAGCTGACGGACGCCCGGCCCGTACCGGGCACGGCGGCGTCCGCCGCGCCGGCCAGGACCGACCTGCCGGGTCAGACGTTCAGGCCCTTGTCCCGGAGCCAGGCCGCCGGATCCACGCCGGATCCGCCCGGGGTGTGGACCTCCAGGTGGAGGTGGGCTCCCGTGACGTTGCCGGTCGCGCCCACGCGGCCGATCGTCTCGCCGGTGCCCACCGACTGACCGGCGGCGGCGGTCATGGAGGAGAGGTGGCAGTACCAGATCTCCGTACCGTCCTCCAGCTCCAGGACGATGCGGTAGCCGTACGCGCCGGACCAGCCGGCCGAGGTGATGGTGCCGCCGTGGACCGCCTTGACCGGCGTGCCCGTGGGGGCGGCGAGGTCGAGACCCGTGTGGTAGCCCGAGGACCACATCGAGCCGGACTCGCCGAAGGTGGAGGTGATGACGTAGGAGGAGGTGGGCAGGGCGTAGCTCGCGGCGAGCTTCGCCAGGCGCTCCGCCTCGGCCTTGGCCGCCGCTTCGGCCTCGGCCTGCTTCTTCGCCTCGGCCGCCGCCTTCTCCGCGGCGCTCGCCTTGGCGGCCGCCTCGGCAGCGGCCTTCTCGGCCGCCGCCTTCTCCGCCGCGGCCTTCTCGGCGGCGTCGGCGGATGCCTGCTGCTGCTCGGCCTGCTGGAGGATGCGGGCGCGCAGCGCCTCGCCCGCGTCGGCGGTGGACGCGGAGGCGGTGGTGGCCTCGGCCGCCCCGGTGCCCTCGGCCTCCAGGGCGAGTGTGGCGGTGAGCGGCTGGAGGTTGCCCGTCGCGGCGACGTCGCCAGCTCCGTCGGTCCCGTCCTCGAGGAGTTCGCCGACGCCGGGCAGCTGGGAGGCGTCCGGGAGGTCGAGGTCGGGAAGGGATATGGAGACGGCGGGCTTCTCCTGGGCGGTGGCCAGGCCGCCCGCGCCGACGGCGGCGATCACACCGACGCCGAGGACGGTGGAGGAGCGGGCGAAGCCGGAGCGCTGCTTGACGACGCGGTGACGGCCTCCGGAGCGGGCCTGCTGGCGGAGGGAGTCCTCGGTCGGGTTCCACTCCTCCCAGGTGCCCGCGTCGTGGTCCGTCCCGGCGGCACCCGAGGCACCGAACGCGTCGAAGGGGGCTTCGGGGGCAGGGGTGTTGGACGCCACGGAGGCGTGCTCCTTTCCTTCCTTCTCGCCTACCGGGTTAGCTGACGGGTTCGGAGCAGGAAGGTCTCCTACGGGCACGGTCGCACAGGTGCGAAAGCGCCCGATTCACCCCAAGTGGTGGTTCCCCGGTTCCCTTTCAGGATTCGGCGCACGCGCACGGTGCCGTCTCTTGCGACGACTGGGACGACCGCGCTGCGTTATCGAACGTTAATAGACAGGGGGTCCTGATTCCAAGCTGTTCCTACTGATCGTTCACAGGATTGCGGGGTATTGGCCCGACTTGACCCCCCTCCCGTGAAAAGGCGGTGCGCAACTCGAAACTGATGTTAAGTCAACTGTTATCGGAGCGGGATCTTTCGATCACGGATGGTCACGACCGCCCCCGTCACGGCACCACGGGCATCGTCCGCCGCCGCACCGGCTGCCCCAACGCCGGACGGCTCACCGCCAACAGCGCCATGTCGTCCGTCGTCCCGCCGCCGGTGTACCGGCGCACATCGTCGACGAGCGCGTCGAGCAGCTCCTCCGGCCCCGGGAAGATCCTCCCGGCGAGACGCTCCGCCGGGTCGTAGAAGGCCCCGTGGGCGTCGCGCGCCTCCGAGAGGCCGTCCGTGAAGAGGAGCAGCGTGGCGCCCGGCGGGTACGGCGTCGCGTCTGCCCGGTCCGGCCACGCGGCCAGATCGCCCATTCCGAGGGGCAGCGCGGGCTCGGTCGGCGCCAGCATGGTCAGGCCGCCGTCGGCGAACAGCAGCAGCGGCTCCGGGTGCCCGCGGTTGACCACCCGGATGAGCCCGGCACCGCGCGGGATCTCGGCCAGGACGGCGGTGGTGAACCCCTCGGCGGCGTCCAGGCCGGCCCGCCGGGTGCCCTCGCGGGCCAGCGCCCGCTCCAGGCGCTGGGCGACGCCCTCCAGCGTCGACTCCTGCTCGGCCGCCTCCCGGAAGGCGCCGATGACGACGGCGACGGCCTCGACCGCGTCCAGGCCCTTGCCCCGTACGTCACCGACCACGAGCCGTACGCCGTGGGGGGTGTCCTGGACGGCGAACAGGTCGCCTCCGATGAACGCGTCCGCCTGCGCGGCCTCGTAGCGTGCCGCGATCTGCAGCCCGCCGATCCGCTCGGCGGGCGTCGGCAGCACGGCCTTCTGCGCCGCCTCGGCGATCACCCGCGCCGATGCCAGCCGCTCGCCGCTGCGCCGCACGACCCGGTTGATCAGCAGGGCGAGGGCGGAGACCGTGATGACCGTGAAGGTCTCGGTGAGCGCCGGGACGTCGGTGAGGGTGTCGTTGTAGACGTGCAGCCCGATGGAGGCCAGTACGGCGGCGATGCCGGTGAGCAGGGTCGTCAGCATCGAGAAGAGCGGGGCCGCGATGAGCGGGGCGGCGGAGAACAGCGGGGCGGCGGTGTAGGCGGGCGGGGTCGACAGGTCGAAGACGATCCCTCCCGCGATGACCAGCGGAGGCAGGGCCCGGATGAACCGGCGGGCGCGTTCGCCACGCGGACGCGGATGCCCGGAGGTCCCGTTCCCCGCCGCTGGCTGCCCCACCTGTGCTCTCCTGCCGGGTCCGTACACGGCGACGGACGGTACCGTGCCCTCCCCAGCCTGCCGGGAGCCGCGCCGGGCGGCGACCTCCACTCCGCCGACTGGGGGACGGCCCGCACGCGCCACTCCCCCGACGACGGGCTCGGCGCCGACCCTTCGCGCGGTGGCGGCGGGGAGGCGCGGTCACGGCCTAGAGGTTCCGCTCGGCGTAGATCTCCATGGCGTCCCGGACGAGAACCGCCGTGCCCTCGCCGTGCTTGTCGTAGTGGACGGTGAAACGCGGGTCGTCGACGTACATCCGGCCGAGGCCGATCACGTACTCCTTCGCGGGCGTCGTCGTGTGCGACAGCCACGCCACCTGTCGCCGGGCCAGCTCCTGCACCTCGTCGCTGCCGGCGGCGAGGCCGTCCCTGGCCGCCTGCCCGAAGTCGCGGGCGATGCCGGCCTGCTCGTCCATGAACGCCTGCTTCCGCTCGGCGCTGAGCGAGCGCCACCAGCGGTCCCCCTTCTCGTACGCGTCGCGGCCCCAGCGTTCGCTGACCTCCGCCTCGTACCGCGTGTGATCGAATCCGTCGAACACTTCCTCGGCCATGAGTTCTTCTCCGTTCTCGGTCTTGTGGAGGGTGGTCCGCACCGAGGCGATCTGCCGCCCGATGCGTTCGCGCTCCTGCTCCAGCAGGGCGAGATGGGTCCGCAGGGCGGCGGACGTGTCGCGCTGCCCCGCGAGGACCTCGGCGATGGCGGGGAGCGAGAGCCCCAGCTCGCGCAGCAGCAGAATGCGCTGCAGCCGCACGAGTGCCGCCTGGTCGTAGTACCGGTAACCGTTGGCGCCGATCCGGCTGGGCTCCAGCAGTCCGCGCTCTCCGTAGTGCCTGAGCGTGCGGCTGGTGGTGCCGGCCTTCCTGGCGATCTCTTGGATCGACCACTCCATGCCGAGAACGCTAGATCTTGACGTTGCGTAAAGGTCAAGCCACCACGAAGCGGGGAACCCGGGGGACGCCGGAAAGCCGCGAACCGGGAACCGGGGGGAGCCGGAAAGCCGGAAAGGGAGGAATCCGGAAAGCCGGCAAAACACGACGAAGGCCCGGATCCAGTGACTGGATCCGGGCCTTCGTTGCTACTGAGTAGCGGGGACAGGATTTGAACCTGCGACCTCTGGGTTATGAGCCCAGCGAGCTACCGAGCTGCTCCACCCCGCGTCGGTGAATATGACCTTACGGCATGGGTGGCCGATCCGGAAATCCGTTTCCTCAGCAGCCGCAGTCCCCGGCGTCCACGGGCGCCGTCAGCGGATCCGCGTCCTTCTTCTCCGCGCCTTCCCACGTCTCGTACGCGAAGCCCTCGCGCACCCAGTACTCGAAGCCGCCGAGCATCTCCTTCACCTGGTAGCCGAGCTCGGCGAGGGCGAGGGCCGCGCGGGTGGCGCCGTTGCAGCCGGGGCCCCAGCAGTACGTGACCACGGGCACGGACCTGTCCAGGAGCCGCTCGGCCTGCTCGGGGACGAGGGCGGTCGGCAGGTGGACCGCGCCGGGGACGTGCCCCTGGTCCCAGGAGGCGGTGGAGCGCGAGTCGACGACCACGAAGCCGGGGTCCGTGTCGGCGGCGAGGGCGGAGGCGACATCGGAGACGTCGGCGTGGAAGGCGAGACTGGCGGCGAAATAGGCCGCCGCCACGGCGGGAGAGGCCGGCGGGGTGCGAAGAACCGAATTGACCTGGGTCGTTGTCGTCATGTGTGAAAACCTACGATCGAAGATCAACGGGCTGAAGTGACGATTCCCGGGACCGATGGCGTTTCGCCGGGAAAAGACGGGCGTTCGCCGGGGGGCGGCGGGGATCTCACCCATCGGGACGGCGTCCGCCGTTCCGCTCAGGCCCGGGACCCGCTCGAAACGGACGCGGGGCAAGCCCCGGGCAGGCTTCGCGTAGCGCGGGGCAAGCCCCGGGCAGGCTTCGCGTGCCGCCGCGAAACGGCCCCTCAGCCGCGGCCCGGCCCCCGTCCCCGCCCGCACCCAGGTCGCCCTAGGCGGCCTTCTCCAGGAATCCGAGCACCCGCTCGACGAGCAGTGCCGTCGCCGCCGCGTCGTACCCGGGCAGGCTGCTGTCCGCGAACAGATGCCGGTCGCCCTGATAGAGGAACAGCTCCGCGTCGACGACGCTCTCCACCAGCGCGCGGGCGGCGTCGAGATCCCCCTCGGCGACGAAGAACCGGTCCGCGTCCATCCCGTGCACCTGGACGGGCACCCCCTCCGGCCAGGACTCCCCGAACTCGCCGACGGGGACGCACGCGTCGAACAGCAGGGCTCCGGCCGCGCCCGCCCGCGTCTGCGCCAGCTGCTGGGCGGGCAGGACGCCGAGCGAGAACCCGGCGTACACCACCCCCTCGGGCGTCCCCTCCGCGGCGCGCACCCCCCGCGCCACGATCTCCCCGAACCCGATCTCCTGGGCGTACCCGACACCGGCTTCGAGCGTGTCGAACGTCCTTCCGTCGTACATGTCGGGGACCCGCACGCCGTGTCCGGCCCGCCGCAGCTCCTCGGCGAAGGCGCGGACGCCCTCGGTCAGCCCCTGCGCGTGGTGGAACAACAGCACCTCGGCCATGGCCGTCCTCCTCCCGTCCGGCCCCCACGGCCCGGACACACCCCGATCATCGCGCGAGCCACTGACAACCGGCCGCCGGGCGCCCCGCGGACGCGCTCCGAGCCGAAATCCCCGCGTACGAAGTGGTGTTGCCCCTCCGGGACCCGTCCGCCCGTGCGAGGTGGGGCAGGACGAGCGCGGGTTCCGCCGGTCGAGATCGCATGGGCCGCGCGCTCACGCCGGCCCGCGAACGCCGAAGCGCCCCGCCCGGTCGGAACCGGGCGGGGCACTTCACAGCAGGTCAGGGGCCGAAGCCCTACCCGCCGTCGGTAGGCCGTGTGGGACTCGAACCCACAACCAACGGATTAAAAGTCCGCTGCTCTGCCAATTGAGCTAACGGCCCTCACCACAAGGCACCCCCGCAGCATAGCCCGATCACGCCCCGCAGCCGATCGGGTATCGGTACGGGCGGGTCCCGGCCCACCGAAGTGGGCCGGCACCCCCGGTCCCGGCCCAAGATCGGTAGAGCGGCGTGGAGGGTAAAAGTGTTGTGAACATAGTGTT
>NZ_JBFASK010000063.1:0-21388 GCF_040677675.1 Streptomyces sp. NPDC053755
ATCGTGCGCCCCGTCACCCGGAGCGCTGTTTCCGATGAGAGAAACGCTACGTTGCATTCAAGAATGTGGCAACACTGTTGTTGCACGGATTGACGGTAAGTGCAGGTGAGATGAGGCAAATCATTGCGATGATGTCGAGCTAACGCAACAATCCTGGCCGCCGAGCATTGCAATGGAGTGAAGGTGAACGCTCGGGCGGGGTGCTGTTCCCGTCGGCGGCTCGCTCCGTGCCGGGGACGGCGGGCGCCGGTGTGCGGGTCGGGCCGGGGGTCCGGCCGGCGGGGCTTTCACCCGTGGCGGCCAGGAGGTGTCCGATGCGGCGAATGGCAGCAGCATGGGAGTTGTCTGCTTGCTTCACACGATCGGAGACCGGCATGAAGGACCTCAAGTTCGAGCACAAGCGGTCACTGTCACGCCGTGAGGCCGCCGACCAGCTCACCGCCCTCGCCGCGGCGCTCAGGGAAGGCGGGGAGGCCGAACTGGAACTCGGCTCCGGGACGCTGAGCCTGCGGATCCCCGACGAGCTGCACAGCGAGATGGAGATCGAGGTCGGCAGCGGGCAGATCGAGCTGGAGATCGAGTTCACCTGGCCGACCGGATCGAACCGGCCGGCGACGGCGCGGAGCGTCGCGGACGGCGCCGAGGAAGCCCCGCGGCAGAAGAGCACGCCCGCCGGCCAGAGCGGCACGGGCGGCAGGAGCAAGGGCACGAAGCGATCCCCCACGAAGACCCCCTGATCCCTTCAGCGCAGCGGCCGTACAGGGGGCCGACCGCCTCCGTACGCCCCTCCACCGCGCCGCACGGCGCGCCGCGGCAGGGCTTTGTGCCCAGCGGCTCATCAGCGCGCCCTCACCGAGGCGCCGGGCCCCGCCCGCGCGGCGCACGAAGCGTTCCCTCGCCCCGCCGCATTTCCCCTCAGGGGCCGCAGGTGGCCGTACTGATCGAAAGGGCTGGACATGCCTTTCCTGTCCCGCAGCCGTGGCATCGCCCCGGCTCTCGCCACCGCACTGCTGAGCCTGGGCCTCATGGCGCCCGCCACCCCCGCGCATGCCGCCCCGCCCGGGCCCGTCGTCCTCAGAGTCATCGACGGCGACACCCTCGAGGTACGTGGCACCGGCAGGGTCGTTCCGGCCGGCGACGTCGCCCGCGTGCGCCTGCTCGAGATCGACACCCCCGAACGGGGCGCCTGCTTCAGCCGCCAGGCCACGGCTCGGACCGCCGAACTGCTGCCACCGGGCACCACGCTGCGCACGGAGATCGATGTCGAGCTGAAGGACCGCTACGGCCGCTACCTGCTCTACGTCTGGAACGAACGAGGCGTCTTCGTCAACGAGTCCCTGGTGCGAAGCGGCCACGCCAAGAGCGTGCTGTACGAACCCAACGACAAGCACTGGAAGACGATGACCACGGCCCAGGCCGCCGCACGCCAGGCCGGCGCCGGTCTGTGGTCCGCCTGCCCGGGAGCCTGACGGTTCCCCTCAGCGCGCTGGACGCTCCCCGCGTGCGCCCCTTTCCCTCCCTCTGGCCACAGTTCACGGCAGGTGACAGCACCCCGGTCCGAGAAGTTCCGTCCGGCCTATTGGAGCTCCATCGGTGCGGGTGTCCGGGCTCGGTGGGACAGGCGAAGATGTTCAGCAGGCCGTCTCGGCCGATCGTGAGCTGCGTGGGGCAGCGGTCCCGCAGGCGCTCGGCGATGTCCCATACCTCCTGGGGCATCCAGCCGCCGTCGGCGCCGCTCCACTCCCAGCTGCCCACGCGGTCTGGGACCGTACAGTTCCTGTTGACGTGCGGCGCAGGTTGCGCGGACACACCGTTGCACTGTGCGTGATCTCGGCTGTGTCGCTGCGGTCGCGAAAAGCAGGCTGCCCACGAACGTCCCGAGCGTCGTCGCCGACAAGCGCCTGCGGGACTACGGACGGGTTGATCAGCCCATAATCGGAGTCAGTGCCGAGCGACCCGGCGCACTGCACCCCGCCCCGGGTGCACTCACCGCGATCGGAGAGCACCGTGAAGAACAGGGCGTTGTGGCGTGTAGTTGACAACGAGAGTGGTAGCCAGTCCATCGTCAGCACGCCCTCCGAGGCGGTCGCGTTCGTCAACAGCCGGTTCGACACCGATGACGACGACGAGCCGTTCAGCATCACCGAGGTCGGTCCTCTCCTTCCGAAGCCGCTCGGGGTCATCACCGCATGGGCCTCCGAGAAGGACGGCGAGCGAACCGACGGGCGTACTGCCCCGATCACCATCAGGCCGGTTGTGACGGACAACGCCAGCGAGTGCGATGACGTCGTGCTCTGGGGCGACGTGTACGTCTCCTGGGACCACGATATGTACACCGTCGAGGGGCCGGACGGCTCCGAGTACGGCGAGGCTCACAGCACAGCCGAGTTGAGCGAGATCCTCGACGAGTACGCCGGCGACTATGAGTACGCGCCCGAAGGGCCCGACAGCCACAGGTGGCCGAAACCGGAAGAGTTGATCGCTTACGGCGCCCAGGAGTGTGCCAAGCGGTTCGGGCACCTCGACGACGACGCCCTGCTGTGGCTCGCTGCCACCCGCATCACGCTCGCCGTGTGGCGCAACACACCCGTCGAGAACTGGCATGCCGGGAAGAGTCCGCTGCACGACGGCACGATGATGCGGATCAACACGGCAACCACCCGACTCGTGCGCTCGATGCTGTCGTTCGACCATGTCAACTGGATCGGTCTCGGTCTCGCGATCGTCAACCCGTCCCGGGTTCTACCGACCGGGCAGTCCGTGCTCGAGCTCGGGCTGGCCTGCCACAACCCTGACGACCCGGCACACGAGGTTGATCCGCGCGAAGAACTCGCGGAGATGGCGCAGGACGCGATCGCTTGGGGGCGAACGTACCGCCTTCGCGAGAAGGAGTTCGGCCTGCGAACCCTGATCGAATTCTTCTGCGCGTTCGACAACGGCTGGTTCGGGGCTCCGAGTTGGGGGCGCATCGTCGATCGGTTCCTTACGGCTGTCGACGACCGGGAGAATGCGCACTGGCGCATGCACCGGGACGAGCCGTGGTTCGGCGAGTGGTTCACCAACCGCCCGGCCGACATTGCGGACATCACGGAATTTCGTCGGCTGCTCCATGCCGGGCCCGACCTGCTGTCCGAGGAGGCCGCCGAATGGTGCGTGGAAGGCGCCATCGGCTACATCTGCCAGGATGACCACGCGAACGGCTGCCTGCGGTGCGGTATCCCGCTGGCAACGGAGTCCCCAAACGAGTGAACGTGGGCAGCCTCTTCCGCGAGCGCTACGTTCGCGTCCGCCTGAGGGGCCCACGCCGGAGCGACGTCAGGATCCCGCAGGCGCGCGCCGCTCTCGATGACGACCGCGACACGTGGCGGAAGCCGACCGGGCGCCGCCCTCTTCGATCCGGGCAGCCGCCGGACGGTGCCGGGTGCGTGGCCGGGCCGGGCGTACCGGAGCCGCCGGGTGCCCGGGCCGGGCGAGCGGGCGTGGCGTCTGCGCGCCCCTGCCTCCCTGCGCCGGGCCTAGATCCGTTCCGGACGACGTGCCCGCCGTCGGCACCCGCCCAACGGCTTCGAGACACACGGGGAGGGGATGTGGCGGCTCTGGCCTGCGTGGAGGAACGGCGCGCCCGTCAGGTGCTGCGGCGTCAGCTGGGCCTGGTGCGCGCGTGGCCCGCGCTGGACGTCGAGGTCGAGCCCGTACGGCACCGGCACAGCGCCCGGCGGCTTGCCTGAGGGCCGCCCCGGGTGCAGGGGCCCTCCCCCGTGCCGGCACGTCGGCCGGTATCGGCCTCGCGCCGGCGGGTCAGGCGGTTCGGGCGTTCGCGGGGCGGCGGGCTGTCGCACGGCGCGGGGCGGCGTGATGGGCGGGCCTGTGTGCGGGGGTGATGGCCTGGAGGCGCCGCAGCCACAGCCAGGCCGTGCACAGCAGGCCGGTGAAGACCGCCAGGAGCGCGACGGAGACCCACATCTGCCGGCTGCCGGGATGCGCCCACCCCGTCCAGGCCGCCGCCGCGGCCCACAGCGCGACTCCCGCCGCGTAGAAGGTGCGGACCCGGCGCAGCTGCCGCGCGGCCCGCAGGGACATCAGGTGCTCCGTCTGGGGTGCCATGGCGAGCCGTGTACCCCGGATCGGCGCGATACATCAGGGGATTTCGGTACTTCTCAGGCCTCGGGTGCCGGGGTCCACGGCTTCGCGGGGAGCGGCGGGCCCTCCAGGGCTCCGCGGACCTTCTCCTTGAGGGATTTCGGCGGGGCCTGCCTCTCCTCCTGCGCATGGACGAGGCGTGCGGTGCTCACGCGTATGTGGCACTCGCGGTGCCGCTGCCTCAGGCGCACCACCCAGGCCCCGTCCTGGGTGAGGAAGGCGTGCCGGGCCGGTTCGTCGCCGGGCCGGGCGTGGCGGGCGAGGATGCCGGGGAGGTAGTGCAGGGCAGCGTCCTGGGCCGTCGCGGCGGCCTGCGCTTCGCCTCCGCTGACGTGGTGGGTGGCGACGAGCGTCCAGTGGTGCAGTTTGAGGTCGACGCCGTCGGCGCGACGGCTCACCCGGGTGTCCTCCTCGATGAGGACGTACCACTCGTCGGTCATGGCGAAAGCTTATGCGGCGCGCACCTCGCCTGGCCCGGGCGTTTCCCCACCCCGTGTGCGTGGAGGGGGGTTGGGAAGGTCGTGGCCGCCGGCCCGCTGCCGGGCCGCGGGTTCCGACGGAGGCGGTGAGCCGGGGCCCCCGGGGGGGACTCCCCCGGGGTGCGCCGTGGTGCGGGCCGGTGTTCAGGCAGCGCGGCAGAGTTCCGCGGGGCCGGCCGGGGCCGCGGCGCGCGCCATGGCCGGCTGTACCGGAGGGGCGGTGCGGGCGGGGGTGGGCGTGGCGTGCGGGCGGGGGCGTGCGAAGACGACCAGGCGCAGCACGGCGAACCGGGCGGCGCCGGCGAGCGCGCAGGCCGTGAGGTAGACGGTCTGCTCCAGCGCCGCGCCGGACGCGGGTGCCAGGTACCGCAGGGCGAGCATGGCGATGCAGGTGGCCGTGTACGCGGCTGTCGCGGAGCCGGCCGACTGCAGGTGCTGGCGCCGGGTCGCGCGCCCGCCGGCGCCGAAGGTGAAACGGGCGTGCAGTTCGGTGGCGAGGAGCGTGGAGGCCACGGTGATCGCGGCGTTGGCCAGGACCCACGGTAACCAGGAGGCCAGGGCCGCCACGGCGAAGCTGGAGCCGACTCCCACCCCGCCGCCGCAGACGACGAAGCGGGCGAAGGCGGTGAGGGCGCCTGGTGCCGCCGGCTGCCGGCTCTGTGCCTGTTCCATGGTCCGACCCCCTGTTGATGAACCGTCCGCCCCGTGGAGCGCCCGCCTCCGCGGCCTGCGGAACCGGACCATGCGCCACTCTTGGCTCCATCATGGCGCACAAGTGGCGCCATTGCGAGCCATTTATGGCACCACTCTGGGAGTGCGGGGCGCGTGAGGCCGGTGCCGCGGGCGAACGCGCAGGCCGGCAGGCCGAGTCGGGTGACCGGAGCCGCAGCCCGGCACGCCGTGGCGGGCTGCCGAGGGGAGCGGGACTGAGGGAGAGCGCGCCCGGACGCCGACGCTCCGGGCGCCACCGCAGGGCAGGTGCGCAGGGGCCGGACGGCCCGGTCCGGTGGCGTCCCACCGGAGGCCGGCCGGGCCGTCGTCGGGGGCGCTGGAGCGACGACCGGTTGTCAGTGGCGGGTGAGACGGTAGGAACATCACGTCGCGACCAGGGGGAGCTGCCATGTCCGTAACTCAGAACTACATCAACCATGTTGCTCTTGTGCTGGACGCCAGTTCGTCGATGTCGCACCTGAGCCGCAAGGTCGTCGAGGTCGCCGACCAGCAGATCGAGTACCTCGCCCGCCGCTCCCGGGAGCTGGAGCAGGAAACCCGCGTGACGGTGTACGTCTTCGCCGACACGGTGGAGTGCGTCGTCTACGACAAGGACGTGCTGCGGATGCCGTCGCTGAAGCAGCTCTACCGGGTCGGCGGCATGACCGCTCTGCTGGCGGCCGCGCTGAAGTCGCAGCGGGAGCTGGCGCAGACGGCGCAGCTGTACGGCGACCACAGCTTCCTGACGTTCGTGCTCACCGACGGGCAGGAGAACGCCAGTCACCGCTGCGCGGACGCTCCCGCCGAAGATCCGCGGGCGCTGGTGCGGGCCGTGGCCGAGATGATCGGGACGCAGCAGGACAACTGGACACTGGCCGTGCTGGTCCCGGACCAGATGGGCAAGCGCGAGGCGATGCAGTACGGCTTCCCCAAGGAGAACATCGCGATCTGGGACGCCACGAGCACCCAGGGCCTGGAGGAGGCCGGGCAGGTCATCCAGCAGGCCACCGAGAAGTTCATGGTGGGCCGCACCCAGGGCATCCGGGGCTCGCGGGCGGTGTTCACCACGGGCGCGGAGGCGGTCAACAAGGACACCATCAAGGCGGCCGGGCTCACCCCGGTGGATCCCTCGCAGTACCGGCTGCTCGCGGTGGCCAAGGACGCGGGCATCCGCGAGTGGGTCCTGGAGAGCGGGCACACCTACCGTACCGGCGGGGCGTTCTACCAGCTGAGCAAGTCCGAGAAGATCCAGGCACGCAAGCAGATCGCGGTGCTGGAGAAGAAGACGGACCGCGTGTACACCGGGCCCGAGGCCCGCGCTCTGCTCGGCCTGCCGGACGTGGAGGTGCGCGTCAAGCCGGACCACAACGACGACTTCACGATTTTCGTGCAGAGCACCAGTGTGAACCGCAGGCTCGTAGCGCACACGCGGCTTTTGCTGATGAGCTGACCGCCGAGAAGCCCCGGGACGCCGGGCGGGCGGGACCGCGCGGTCCCGCCCGCCCGGCGTCCCGCATTCCCCGGCCTGCCCCGTCGTGCGCATACCGGCCGCGTCGGCGCCGGTGCAGTCTTTATTGCGGTCACGGCCCATCGGGCGGCCCGCGCCCGGCGCGGCGATGAAGTCACCCCTCTCGCCCGTCGGCCCGCGCTTTCCCTCCCCGCAGTTTGCGGTGCGGGGTGAATCGGCGTCATACGGCAACGCCCCGGCCTTGCCTCATCCCCCGCCCCTCATCCCCATCCACCGCATCTGCGTGCCTCGCCGGGGTGCGCCGTGTGGTCGGCGCACCGGCTTAAGCGCCGCCGGCCGAAATACCCGCGTTTCCTCACCGGCTTCCACGGTGCGGTCCCCGGTCCATCCCCCGGTTCAACCGGCAGGATCGCGCGACACGGATCGTTTGTGACCACCCCTTTTCCATGAGCCGGCCGGTGAAGACGACCGCATGGCGTCTCGGATCCTTCCGCCCGAAGCCACGGCGCCGCCCACCGGCACGGGACGTGCGAAGACGGCCCCCTCGTGTGGCATTGCACGGTGAACGGCACGGGCTTGAACACATCTGGCCCCCGCCGCTGATGCTCATGTTTCCCCGCAGGATTCGCCCCCCGCCCGGACAGGACCGGCTCAGCCGGCCGCAAGCGGAGCGGGATGCCCTCCGAGCGTGATCGCCCCCACAGCTCAATTGCCGGAACTCCGGGCGCGCTGCCGTGAACCGGCATCTCTTTCCCCACGTATTCCACCGGCATGGTCCAAGCCTCCGGTAAACCGCGCAACAGGCGTACGATGCACGTCCCCACACTCCGCTTTATGCCCGGGAGACGTACCCTGTCGGCATTCGATCGTCGTCACCTGGCATGACGCGGCCCCCCAACCTCACAGGAGACTCACGTGCCTTCAGCCAGCATCGCCGCGCCCAGCGCCCAAACCACCGTTTCCGAGCTCCGAAATGAGCTTCCCCGGCTCGAACAGCGCCAGCAGGAACTGGAGAAGGACCTGGCCGCGGTCTCCGAGCGGGTGAACACGGTCCGCAACGCCCTGACGGCTCTGCTGGCCCTGGCCGAAACTCCCGCACCGCTCGCCGTGGAACAAGAAGCCGCCCCGGCCGTGGAAAACGGCGCGGAGCCGCAGAGCGACTCCGCGCCCGAGAACACGGACACGGTCGCACCGGCTGAGAGCACCACACTGCCCGCACCCCGCAAGGCAACCAAGTCCCGCTCCAGCAGCGCGCAGAAGGCGACGAAGACCAGCGCGCGCAAGGAGCGGGCCGCGGCGAAGCCGTCCCGCGCCAAGGCCGCGGCCCCCAAGAAGCCGGCCGCCGCACCGCAGGACGCCGGAAGCCTCACCGAGCAGGTGGCCGCCGTCCTCCTGCAGAACCCGGACACTCCCCAGCGTGCGCGGGACGTGGCCAAGGCAGTGGGCCGTGACTCCTCCGCGGGCGAGATCAACACCGTCCGCAGCACCCTTGACCGCCTCATCGCCTCCTCCCGCGCCGTTCGCGCAGGCCGCGGCCTCTACCAGGCGCCCGGCAACTAGGCCTTGTCCGGCCGACATGTCCGGAGCCAGATGATGACCGCTGCGGCGGTTGCCGTGCCGAGGTAGACGTAACGACGCTTGTCGTATCTGGCAGCCACTGCCCGATTCTGCTTCAGTCGGTGGATGGCCCGTTCGACGGTGTCGCGTTTCTTGTACCGCTCTTCGCCGAAGCCGGCCGGTCGCCCGCCGCGTGAGCCTTTGCGCAGGCGGGCAGCCTGACTGTCGGCCTTCTCCGGGATCGTGTGCCGGATGCCCCGGCGCCGCAGGTACTCACGGCAGGGCCCGTTGCTGCAAGCCTTGTCGGCTGCGACGCTTTCGGGCTTCTTGCGCGCGGCCTGCCCGGCCCGATCTTCGGGACACGGATCTTTCCAGGACCGGCTTGGACTGCGTGCAGTCTGCTCGCTGGCCTGGCGTGACGATCAGAGACCATGGGCGGCAGCGGCCGTCCGCGCTCAGGTCGGCCTTGGTGGTGGACCCGCCGCGCGAGCGGCCCAGCCCTCACCTCCAGCACCACCTCCACCGGACGGGCGGGCAGGCTCTGCCCCGGCGTCTCGCGCTGATGTTCTGCCCTTCGGCCCCCCCTTTGAAGCGAGAGCCGGCGGTGGGTCGGCGCGGGCGCCGGCCGCATGCTGATGCGCCCGCACGATGGTGGAGTCGACCGAGACATCCCAGTCGATCCCGCCCGCGGCGTCGGCCGCGGCCTGGGCCTGGGCCTGCTGGAGCAGACGCTCCCCCGCCCCGTCGGCCGACCACAGCCGGTGCCGTTCGTAGACCGTCTCCCCTGGCCCGCACCGTTCAGGCAGGTCCCGCCACTGCACGCCGGTCCGCACCCGGTGCGGAATCCCGTCGATCACCTGCCACAACGCCTGTTGCCGACCGGCAGGAAGCAGGCCCAGTCAGGGCATTACGCGGAGGTCCGGCGGCGGGCGTGGCCGGGCGGAAGGGCGGCGCGAACGGTGGCGGTCAGGGCCGCGGCCGCCAGCAGGAACAGCAGGACGCGGAAGACGTAGCCGAGGACGCCTGCGTGCAGCAGGCCGTTGAGGGCCACCAGGACGAAGCCGAGCCCTCCCGCGACGACGGGCATGCGGCCCGCCGGATCGCCCACGAGGGTAAGGACGATGCCCATGGCGAGTACCGCGGTGACCAGCGAGAAGAGCACCGTCTGCAGCACCCCCTGCCCGTATGTCGTCGCGCCCGCGTCGACGGCCTGGGAGGCGGAGACGGCGAGGGCGGGCGCGGCGAGCAGGGTGGTCAGGGCCGCGGCGACGGCTCCACGCCGTACGACCGGATCCTGCCGCACCCGGGTGCCGTGGCACCAGCGGGCCGTGGAGGGATGCAGGGCCGCGACGACCGCCGTCACGGCGGCGAGGGCCATCAGCGGGCCGACGGCGTGGGCGATCACGGCGACACTCGTCGGCCCGTGCGCCACCTGGTACTGGATGACGGCGCTCAGCCCGTGCAGCGCGGTCGCCGCGCCCGCCACCGCGACCGTCCGCCGGCCGGGCGGCCTGCGGCGCAGCAGCAGCCCCACCCCCCAGCCGAGTGCGGCCACTTCGGCCAGGCCCAGCAGCAGGTTCGCCACGATCAGCCCGGTGGGGGCGCCGCGTTCGGTGAGGTAGGTGGCGGCCTGGGACAGCAGATACACCAGGGGCGGCAGGCAGCTCAGGGCTGCCGCCATCGCCACCGCCGCGCCGCGGCGCGCCGTGAGATCGGCTCCGTCCGGCTCCTGGGTGGTGGCCGGGACGGTCGGGGGGATGTGTGGGTCCTGCGGGGACGAGGTGGTCGCGGCGGTCGGGGTGGGCGGCGTGGGGTGAAGTCGCCGCAGGTCCGCTGCGAGTTGCGCCGCGCTTCCGTGCCGCCGGCCGGGGTCCTTGTCGAGCAGCCGCAGGATGAGGGCGTCCCAGGCGGCCGGCAGGCCCGGCGCGAGGGTACTGGGGGCGGGCGGGGTGTCGGTGAGGTGGGCGGTGAGATAGCCCACCGTGTCGGGCGCTTCGAAAGGCAGCCGGCCCGTGAGGAGTTCGAACAGCACGCAGCCCAGCGCGTAGAGGTCGCTGCCCGGTTCGGGGCGGCCGCGGGCCTGCTCGGGGGCCATGTAGGGCGGGGTGCCGACGATGAAGCCGGTCTGGGTGAGCCGGTCGGTGGTGGCGTACGGGTCGGCCGCCCGCGCGATGCCGAAGTCCAGGACCGTGGCGTTGCCGGAGGCGGTGACCATGATGTTGGAGGGTTTGATGTCCCGGTGCATGATGCCGGCCCCGTGCGCCTCGGCCAGCGCGTCGGCCACCTGCGCGCCCCACCGTGCCGCCTGGGCGGGGAGGATGCCGCCCTGGCGCGCGAGGACGTCAAGGCCCTGGCCGCGCAGGCGTTCCATGACGAGGAACGGCGTCGTCCGCCCGTCGATGCGTGCCTCGCCGACGTCGTGCAGGGTCACGATGTGGGGGTGCTGGAGCCGGGCGGTGAGCCGCGCCTCACGCAGGAAGCGGGCCCGGGCGTCGCTGGCGTGGCTGCCGCCGCCGGAGAGCAGGGAGACCAGCTTGACCGCGACCGGCCGCTCCAGGGTCTCGTCCCGCGCCTCCCACACCTGCCCCATACCGCCTTCGCCGAGCGGCTCCACCAGCCGGTAACGGCCCCCCAGCAACTGCTCCCGCACCGCCACGCCCCCTTCGTCGCGCCCCGTGCCGGAACCGTCCCGGCCTGCACGTCCCTGCCGGATCATGCCGCGTCCTGCGCCCGTGTACAGGCGGTCTGGCGAAACTCCGCCCGCCTCGCCCCGCCCGCGGGGGCGCCCGGGTGGGTGCGCGCGGACCGGGAAGCAGGGCGCCGGGCGCGGCCGTTGCCGTACGGACCCGAGGGTCCCAAGGGGGCCCGGGGTGGGCCGGGGCCCGGGTGGCGGGTGGCCGGGTGGCCGGGTGGCCGGCTACCGCCGCAGGTGGCGCCCGCCGCGGCGGTGGAGGCGTGGCAGGCCCCGCTGGTGCAGGCCGTACGCGCCCGGGCGGGCGCTGTGCGCCGCCGGGGCGGCCGGCCGGGCGCGGCTGAGGGGGGAAGGGGCTTCCTGCCCGGCGGTGGGCGGGGCGGGTCGGCTCCCCTGTTCGTCGGCGAGGGAGGTGACCGGGGCGGGCTTGCCGATGACGGCCAGGGGTGATGAAGAGGGTGGTCTGGCCGATCGCGAGGGTCGGGGTGGCCGGTGGCTTGTCGTCGTAGTGCCGGGCCACCTCGGCGTACAGCTCGTCGGTGACGCGTTCGCGGCCGTGCGGGGCCGGCTGGAGCGTTGCCTCCGCCAGTGCCGGCGCGGCGCGTTCGGCGTCGGTGACGTACGGGGCGTCCTGCCAGGAGGAGACCGCCGTGATGCGTTCCTCGGACACGCCGGCCTTGTGCGGGAAGGCGGTGGTCAGGATCGTCAGGCAGGTGTGGGCGACGATCTGCCCGGCGCGCAGGTGGACCGGGTTCATCGTGGTGCGCGGCACCGGACGGTTGCCCGTGGCCCTGAACAGGGCGGCGCTGATGTCGGTCACCTCGGGGACCAATGCGGCGGGGTCGGGCGTCCGGGAGACCGCAGTGGTGGTCGGGGTGGTGGGGGTGCTCGGAGTGGTGGTCGGGGTGGCGGGGGTGGCTGTCATGGCCGGGCTCCTTCACTGCGGCCTGTGCGGTGTGTTCACCGCACGGACGGAGCCGGCCGCGCGCATGTGACCGCAGCGGGAAGAGTCTTTTCTGTCTTCTGCGGTGCGCCCGTGTCTTCGGGTGCGTCCAGGGGAGCGCTCGGGCCTCCCCCGGGGAGCGGGCGCCCTGTGGGGGGCGCCCGCCTTCCCGGGGTGGGTCAGGCCTGGGCGGTGGCGGGGGTGGAGGTGGGGGCGTCCTGGCCCACGGTGCGGTGGCGGCGGACCGGCAGGCCCAGGGTGGGGTGGGCGACGCCCCAGGCGGCGCCCTTGCAGATCAGTTCCTTGTAGAGGGCGGCGAGCCGGCCGGTCAGTGCCCTGTCGACCGCCTGGTCGTCGGCGGTGACGTACTGGATCAGGCCTTCCCTGCGGCCCAGCGAGATGCACTGGTTGAAGTACCGGATCGGGGTGCGGGGGACCTTGTTGCCGGTCAGGCGGGCCGCGATGGCGTCGGCGGCCTGCCAGGCGGCGGGGGTGCCCGAGGCGCAGGACATCCGCAGCGGCTTGCCGCCGGGGCCCATCGCCATGGCCGCGTCGCCGACGGCGTACACCTGGGGGTGGGAGAGCGAGCGCATGGTGGCGTCGACCTTGATCTGGCCGGTGTCGGTGACGTCCAGGGTGGTGGCCTGTGCGATCGGGTGGGTGGCGAAGCCGGTCGTCCAGACGGTGACGGCGGCCGGCAGGGTGCGGCCGTCGGCGGTGGTGACGTGGTCGGCCTGGACGCCGGTGACGGCGGTGTGCTCGTGGACGGTGATGCCGAGCCGGGCGCACACCTCGCGCAGGTGGGCGCGGCCCTTGTCCGAGAGCCACTCCCCCAGGGCGCCGCGGGCGGCGAGGGCGACGGCGAGGTCGGGGCGGGCTTCGGCGATCTCGGTCGCCGCTTCCAGGCCGGTCAGGCCGCCGCCGACGACCAGGACCTGCTGCCCGGGTCCCAGGGCGGCCAGGCGCTCGCGCAGCCGGAGCGCTCCGGGCCGGCTCGCGATCTCGTCGGCGTGTTCGGCGGTGCCGGTGGCGCCCTGGTCGTTCCAGCCGCTGCCGAGCGCGTATACGAGGGTGTCGTAGGGCAGTTCGGCCACGGTGCCGTCGGGGTCGGTGACGGTGACGGTGGAGCGGTCGGCGTCGACGGCGGTGACCTGGGCGAGCCTGAGGCGGACGCCGGTGCCGGCGAACATCTCGTCGAAGGGCCGGGGGGTGAGGTCCTGGCCGGCGGCGAGCTGGTGCAGCCGGACGCGCTCGACGAAGTCGGGTTCGGCGTTGACGAGGGTGATGGCGACGTCGTCGCGGTGCAGCCGCTTGGCGAGGCGGCCGGCCGCGATCGCTCCGGTGTATCCGGCGCCGAGGACGATGATGCGGTGCTGCATGTGCTGCTCCTGTCTGCGCGGCCCGGCCCCTGTTGGTGCGCGGTCTTGCCCCTTGAACCGGGCAGCGGGCCGTTTCCTGACAGCACTGCGGTGTGAAGCAGCTCACACCCCTGTGCGGGGGGGCGGGGAGGCTTCGCAGACGCTTTCGCGGGGGGTTTCACAGGGCGTGGAACAGGGGCGGGCCGTGGTCGGCGGCGGCCCACCTGCCGGTGGCGCGCTGGAGTTTGTCGGGGTTGACCTGGCTGCGGACCGCGGCGATGCCCTCGGCGGCGAGTTCCAGGCACATGATGCCGACGACCCGGCCGTCGATGACCGCGACGACGGCGGGGCCGCCGTTGGCGGTGGCGATGTGGATCTCGGGCGAGCCGCCGATCAGGGCGCGCTTGGCGGGTGCGGGCTTGAACAGGCCGCGCATGAAGGTGGCGACCGCCTTGGCGCCTTCGAACGCCTTGGCGCGGGCGGGGACCTTGCCTCCGCCGTCGCCGATCGCCAGAGCGTCGGCGGTGAGCAGCTTCACCAGCGGTTCGGTGCGTCCGCTGGTGGCGGCCGCCAGGAACTCCTCGACGATCCGCCGGGCGGCGGCCTGGTCGATCTCGCTACGGGCCTTGCCCTGGGCGATGTGCTTGGTGGCGCGGTGGAAGATCTGCTGGGTGGCGGCTTCGGTGAGGTCGAGGATCTGGGCGATCTCCCGGTGCGGGTAGTCGAACGCCTCGCGCAGGACGTAGACCGCCCGTTCCCTGGGGGTCAGCCGTTCCATGAGGATCATCACCGCGTAGGAGACCGAGTCGCGCTGCTCGGCGGTGTCGGCCGGGCCGAGCATCGGGTCGCCGTCCAGGAGGGGTTCGGGAAGCCACTGGCCGACGTAGGACTCGCGTCGGGCGCGGGCGGAGGTGAGCTGGTTGAGGCACAGGTTGGTCAGCACCTTGGTCAGCCAGGCCTCGGGGACCTCGATGCGTGCGGTGTCGGTGGCCTGCCAGCGCAGGAACGTCTCCTGCACGGCGTCCTCGGCCTCGGCGGCCGAGCCCAGGAGGCGGTAGGCGACAGCCGCCAGACGGGGCCTGGCGACCTCGAAGCGGTCCACGTCCTGCGTCGTCAGCGGCATGGCCCGGATCCTATCGGGGCGCGGTGGCCGCCCCGGTGGCCGCCCGGCGGCCGGGTTGCCGCCGCAGGCCGCTCCCCGGCCGCAGGAGGAGGGCCGCCCGGCCCCTGGCCCGCGGCTCACCGGGGCCTGAACCGCCGGTGAGGGCCCGCCGCGCCGGCCCTCACCCGCGGGGGCAGCCCCGGGGCGGGAGAGGTGGCCGGGGGTTAGCGGGGGCCGGGCAGGGGCGGGGCGTCGTCCTCGGCGGTGTCGTCGCTCTCGGCGGCGGCCGGCGCGGTGGCGCCGGTGAAGTGCTGGTGGGTGCCGGTGAGGTGGAGCAGGCGGTCGAGGAAGTCGGGGCGGGCGTCCAGGTGGAGGCGTACTCCGGCCGCGGCGGTGTCGCGGTGCAGGGTCAGCAGGGTGGACAGGCCCGTCGAGTCGCACAGGGTCAGCCCGGCGCAGTCCAGGTGGATGTCGGCCGGCCGGCGGGCGGGGGCGAGGTGGGTGCGGGCGGCGTCCAGGAGGTCGTCGGCGGTGTCCCAGTCGAGGTCGCCGGTCAGGGTCAGGTGCAAGGTGCCGTCGTCGGCGGTGGCGGCGTCGAGGCGGAAGGGAACGTGGGGGTGGGTGGTCATGCGTGGTTTCCGGGGCCGGGGACGGTGGGGCGGGTGTTCAGTGCGGTGCGGGCCGCGTGGAGGTGGGTCAGGGCGCGGGGGAAGTCGCCCAGTTCGCCGGCCAGGAGGTCCAGGGCGGGGCTGAGGACGGTGGGGGGGACGCCGCGGGCGGTGAGGATGTCGGCGGTCCAGGTGGTGAAGCCGGTGAACAGGGCGGGGTCGTCGGTGTAGAGGGAGGCGGCGAGGAAGTCGACGATGTGGGCGATGTCCTCGGCGGTGCGTTCGCGCTGTTGTTCGGTGTAGTCCCGCATCGGGGGGATGCGGTCTTCCAGTGCGGCCAGGACGCCTGCGACGAGCCGGGGGGCGGTACGGGTGACCAGGGTGTACTCCTGGTCGGCGAGGTGGGGCAGGTCGCCCGGTGGCTGGTGCAGGGCGTGGGCGGGGCGTTCGAGGCGGGTGGCCAGGACGTCGGCGGCGGCGCGGGCGTCGGGGGCCCAGCCGTCGGCGCCCAGGAGGCGGGCGTAGCGGCCCTGGGGGCCGAAGGCGGCGCCGCCGGCCAGGACGGGCAGGCCGATGGCCTGGACGGCGGTGATCGCGGCGTGCGCGGTGGGCAGGCGGGTGGGCAGCGAGGAGGAGAGGGCGACCACGTCGGGGCCGGTCTGGTGCAGGTGGGCGATCAGGTGGGGGGTGGGGACCTGGGCGCCGAGGAAGTCGACGGCGAAGCCCCGGCCGCGCAGGACCTCGGCGAGGATCCGGGCGGGCAGGGCGTGCCACTCCCCCTCGACGCAGGCGACCGTCACCCGGGCCAGGGGCGCCGGGGCCTGGTGGGGGGTGCGGTGGGCGGCGGCGGCGATCACCCGGTCGTGGATGGCGGTCGCGGCGTGTTCCTGGGCGACGGTGATACGGCCCGCGGCCCATTCCTGGCCGACTTTGGCCTGGACGGGGCCGATCACGTCCAGCAGGACGTCCTCGAGCGGCATCCCGGCGTCCAGGGCCTCGAAGCAGACGGCTGCGGCGGCGTGTTCGCTGCGCGCCTGGACGGCCGTCCACAGCCGCTCACGCGCCCGCTCGCGGTGGCCGGGCCCCTGGGCGCCGGCGGCCCCGGCGGCCCCGGCGGCCCCGGCGGGCGGCTGCGCCTCGGTGCCGGCGGGCGCGCCGGGGGCGGTGTCGGCGGGGGCGGGGGCGGTGGGCGAGCCGGTGCCGGTGCCGGTGGGCGAGCCGGGGGCGGTGCCGGCGGGAGCGCCCGTGGGGAGGCTGGTGTGGGGGCGGGTGGGGGCCGGTGGGCCGGCGGTGGTGTGTGAGGTCATCCGGTGTACCTGCCCCGGGTGTGTCCGTTCACCGCCGTCAGATGGGTGGTGTGCGGGGCGGTGATGGCCACCAGTGCCATGTCGTCGTGGGGTCCGCTGCCCACCCACTGCGCGGCGAGCATCTGGATGCGTTCGACGACCGCTTCGGCCGGCAGTCCCACGCACTCGCTGAACGCGGCCTTCAGCCGCTTCTCGCCGAACATGGCGGAGGCCAGCGGCCCGCCGCGGGCCTCGGTGATGCCGTCGGTGTAGAGCAGGCAGGTCTCCCCCGGCGCCAGGTGCACGGTCGCCGAGCGGGAGGTCACCGACGGCAGCGCGCCCACCAGGGTGCCGGCGGTGTCGGCCTCCTCCACTTCGCCGGTGGTGCGCAGCAGCAGCGGGCGGGGGTGCCCGGCGCTGGTCAGACGCAGCCGGACCTGCGCGCCGACGCGTTTGACGGAGGCCAGTACGAGGGTGGCGAAGCGGGTGTGGTGGGACGTCAGCAGGGCGTCGTTGAGGAGGGTCAGGACGTTTTGGTGGTCGTCTGCCAGCGGGACCATCGCCTGCAGGGTGTTGCGGATCTTTCCGGTCAGGACGGCGGCGTCCAGGCCCTTGCCGCAGACGTCGCCCAGGATCGCGAGGGGTTCCTGGGCGGCGTCGGAGCCGGGGTGGACGTCGTAGAAGTCGCCGCCGACGCGTTCGCTGTCCTGGGAGGCGCGGTAGCCGCCGGCGAACTCCACACCGTGGACCTGGTGCAGCCGCGGCGGGAGGAGTTCGGCCATCAGGGTGCGGGTGATGCGGGCCTGTTCGCCGTAGAGGCGGGCGGCCGACAGGGCGGCGCCGGCGCGGGCGGCGAACAGGCGGGCGAAGAGTTCCTCGGAGGTGTCGAAGGCCGCCTGGCCGCCGCGGCGCAGCAGGATCAGCGCGCCGGCCGGGACTCCGTGGCCGGGCAGCGGGATGACGGCGACCGAGCCGGGGGTGGTGGTGCCGAAGTCGTCCGGGTAGGCCCAGGAGGGCAGCGCCGCGGGGTCGATCCAGCGGGAGGGCACCGGCGGGAAGCCCTGCAGGGCCTCGGCCAGGCCGGGCAGGTCGGCCGGGTTCACGGCCTCGTTGCGGCGCTGGGTGTGCTGTCCGGAGGCGTGGACCAGGGGGTAGCGGCGGCCGGAGGGCGGGGCGACGACCACGGCGGCGTCCGCGAGGTGTTCGGCGGCCAGCAGCGCGGTCATCTCCAGGCAGCGTTCGGTGTTCAAAGACGCCAGCAGCCGGGTGGAGGCCTCCGCCAGGAACGTGGTGCGCCGGCGTTCGCTGTCCAGGGCCTGCTCGAGGGTGTGCCGGTCGGTGTCGTCGGCCAGCCACCACGCCACATCGCCGTGCTCGCCCAGGGTGGCGTAGGCCCGCAGAAGCCGGCCCTCGTGCCGGCCCTGTACCGGCTCCGGACGGGCCGGGTCGTGGGCGGGGCGGGGCGGGCCGCCCTGCCCGGAGGAGGCGGCGCCCTGCCGGGGGGCGGCGCCCTGGGGGTGCTGCGGTGCGGTGCCGTGGGGGTGCTGCGGGGGGCGGGCGGGGGGCGGTGCGGTGCGGGGCCGGGGCGGGCGGGCCAGGCGCCGGTGGGCGTCGGCCAGCCAGGCCGGGGCGACGTCGGCGAGCCACGCGCCGCTGATCATGTCGGGGAACAGGGCCGCCGCCGCCTCGTTGACCTCGACCACACCGCCGTCCCGGCAGGCCACCAGCGCCGGGTAGGGCGCGCGCAGCCAGGAGGTGCTCACACTGGAGGCGACACCTTGCGACCGGCCGAAAGCGCTCTGGGAAACAGTCATACGCGGGGGCCCGCTGTGCGGGACCCACCACCTTCCACCTGGAAAACAGATCCGCTCTCCACCATTCCGCACTGCCTCGCGGCGCATCAAGCGAACCGGCCCGCTCCGCCCGGCTATACATGCCGCACGGCAACACTCACACATTCCGGGTACACCGGCTTCACACAAAAGTCACCTGGCTGGACGTGTCGCGGGGCTCACGCTGCCCGTGATGTGCCGGGTGCGGGGCGGGCCGTCGTGGCGGCGGAGCCGTCGGCGTTGTCCTTGGCCGGGTTCCCGGCCAGGTCCGCGGCGGTGTCCTCGGCACGGCCCTCGGCACGGCCCTGGGCGAGGTCCTGGGCGAGGTCCTGGGCGAGGTCCTGGGCGAGGTCCTGGGCGAGTGCGGTGCGGTAGGCGGTGATCCGGGCGGCGCGGTTGGCGGTGAGGGCTCCGATCAGGCGGCCGTGGCGGTAGTAGGCGACGTCGAGGCGCTTGGTCGCCGGGTCGAGTTCGCGTACCTCGTGGTGGTCGGCGTAGCGGGGCAGGCCCACGGCGCGGAAGCGGACGCCGTACTGGGTGGACCAGAAGGAGGCGACGGGCCGGTAGGCGGCCGGAGCGCCGGGATGGAGCAGGGTGCGGGCCGCGGCCTGGGCCTGTTCGACGGCGTTGCTCCAGTGGCCCAGGCTGAGGAGCTGGGGGGCGTGGGGGTGGGGGAAGCGGGTGACGTCGCCGGCGGCGACGATGCGGGGGTCGGGGCGGCCGTCGGTGGTCAGGACGCGGGTGTAGGCGTCGGTGAGCACTCCGCCGTCGAGGGCGAGTCCGGAGTGCTCGAGCCAGTGGGTGTGGGGGGTGGCGCCGAGCGCGAGGAGCACGGTGTCGGCGTCCAGGCGCCGGCTGCCGCCGGTGCCGGTGGGGGCGTGAGTGGGTGTGTCGGTGGGTGTGTCGGTGGGTGTGTCGGTGGTGGTGAGGGTGGCGTGGGTGATGCGGGGGTCGCCGTGGAGGGCGGTGACGGTGGTTCGGGTGAGGATGTCGACGCCGGCGTCGTGGTGGAGGCGGGTGAGGAAGGCGGCCGCTTCGGGTCCGATGGCGGCCTGCAGGGGCAGGGGTTCGGGGGCGACGAGGGTGACGTCGTGGTCCAGCGCGCGGGCCACGGAGGCCACTTCGCAGCCGATGAACCCTCCTCCGGCGATCAGGAGCCTGCGGGGGGCGGCGGTCAGGTCGCTCTTGAGGGCGTGGGCGTCGGCGAGGGTGCGCAGGGTGTGGACGCCCGCGGGGGTGGGGGCGGGCCAGGGGCGGGCGGCGGCGCCGGTGGCGATGACGAGCCCGTCGTAGGGCACGCGGGTGCCGTCGGCGAGGTGGACTTCGCGGGCGGCGGTGTCGAGGTGGAGGGCCGGGGAGCCGTAGCGGGCGCTGACGCCCAGGGCGGCGGGGTCCTCCAGGGTGAGGCCCGGGGTGGTGGTGTGGCCGGTGAGGAAGTCCTTGGACAGCGGCGGCCGGTCGTAGGGCGGGTGGTCCTCGGCTCCGATGAGGGTCAGGGGGCCCTGGTGGCCGGCGGTGCGCAGTGCCTGGGCCGCGCGCAGGCCGGCGAGGGAGGCTCCGACGATGACGATGTGTGCGGGGCGTGCGGGCATGGCGGTGGGCTATCCCTCGATGCGGATGGCGCGGACGGGGCAGACGGCGGCGGCCTTGAGGACGCTGTCGCGCAGGTCTTCGCCGGGTTCGGCGGTGTAGAGGAGGTAGTCGTCGTCGTCGAAGGAGAACACCTCGGGGGCGGCGAAGACGCACTGGCCGTGGCTGTCGCACAGGTCCCTGTCGACGGTGATCTTCATGGTCATGCGGGTGCTCCTTCGAGGGCTGGGAAGTGTCCGGGCGGTGCCGGCTTCCGCGACGGGCCGGGGCCCTGGCGGCGCTTGGCGCGTACGGCCGCCGGGCGCGAGGGCGGAAGGCGGGGGGGGCCCTGGCGGGCGGCGCACGCGGGGGGGCGCAGATGCCTGCCGGGCGCGCAAAAGGGGCTGCCGGGAGGGTCAGGGAAGGTGTGCGGGGGGCGTGGCGGCGGGGGCCTGCGGTCACAGGCCGGGGCCGGAGAGCGCCGGGGGCGCGGGGGGGTTGAAGCGGGAGTACTGGGGGGCGCTCCAGCGCAGCGGGGAGGCGTGGTCGGCCTGCACGGCGTGTTCGACGGTGAATTCGACGATGCGCTGGGCGCCGGGCAGGGCGGCGGCGTGGCCGGGGTCCCAGTCCACGGTGGCGGTGCCGGTGAGCTGCAGCAGGGTGCCGGTGGACCAGTCGGGCAGCAGGAGGCCGGCGCGGGGGTCGACCTCGAGGTTGCCCAGGGTGCCGAACATGGCGTTGCCGACGTAGTCGGGCCAGCGCAGGCGGGTGGGGCTGAGGACCTGGAGGAAGCCGGGGTGGCCGCCGCGGTGGGAGGCGTCGGCGTTGCCCTCGCGGTCGGCGGTGGCGATGAAGAAGGTGTCGGCCGCCTGGACGAGGGCCATCTGGGCGGGGGTGAGCTCGCCGGAGTGGATCCGGGGCGGGGCGGGCACGGCGGGTGGGGCGGAGGCGGTGAGGGGCTGCCTTTTCTGGATGTACTTGGGGCAGTTGGCGTAGACCTGGTCGAGGTCGGCGTGCAGGCCGCCGGCGGTGGGGCGGGCGGTGCCGTTCATCCGCATGCGGCGCCGGGTGGCCGGTTCGATGGCGATCATGCCCAGGCGGGCGGGGCGGGTGAGCGCCCGGTGCAGGGGGTCACCGGCCGGCAGGGCGGCCTCGATGGCCAGGGAGGCCGGGCCGGAGGCGGTGAGGAATCCCGGGGCGCCGGTGAGCAGGGAGGCCCACATGGCGCCGTCGTCGCCGGCGGCGCCGATGACGAGCATGGGCTGCTGGGCGAGGAAGTCGACGGCGATGTCGGGGATTTCGTCCTTGATGGCCGCGGAGGAGAACCCGGCGTGGTCGAGCAGGCCCGCTCGTTCCTGCACGCTGCGTTCGCCCTGGTGGTAGACGCCCATGTCCGGCTCCTTCCGAGGCGGTGACGCGGGGAGTTGAAGAAGATGGCCGCCCGTCTGGGCACCTGGAGCCCCAGAGGGCCGGCCGGGATGGTCGCGCCCGGGCGCGGTACACGCCTGAAGACGGCGCGCCCCCGAAGACGGCGGGGGGAGGCGGTGTGGCCCGGGGGGGGGCCGGGCGGGGGGGGGGGGGGGGGGGTTGTGGGGGGGGGGGGGGGGGGGGGGGGGGGGGGGGGGGGGGGGGGGGGGGGGGGG
>NZ_JBFASK010000064.1:0-21330 GCF_040677675.1 Streptomyces sp. NPDC053755
CCCACCCACCCCGCCGCCCGGCCTGTGGGCTTACCCCGCGGCCGTTCGGGGGCCACCCCCCGGGGGCGGGGGCGGGGGGCGGCCCGCCCGCCCCGCGCGTGCCCGCTCCACGATGGGATCTCCGAGGACGCCCGGGTCCGGGGCGCCGCGACGCGCCGCCTGCGTCACCCTCAGCCGAAGACGGCGAGGCTCTTGGCCTTGCCCTTCTGCTCCTCCACGAGGGCGAGCAGCCCGCCCTCCGGGCCGAAGACGGCCACCGGCCCGGGCGGATACGCCGGCATCTCCAGGCGGACACCGTTCAGCAGCAGCCGGCCCCGCCTCTCGTCGACGTCCCAGCGGGGGAACGCCGCCGAGGCGGCGTCGGCGACCGGCATGACCGTCAGCTCCTCCTGGAGCTGGTCCAGGGTCCGGGCGGCGTCCAGCTTGTACGGCCCGACCCGGGTCCGGCGCAGCGCGGTCAGATGGCCGCCGACGCCGAGTCCGGCGCCCAGGTCACGGGCGAGGGCGCGGATGTACGTACCGGAGGAGCAGACGACCGAGACGACCAGGTCGACGACGGGCGTGCCGTCCTCGGCGACGGCCTCCCGCATGTCGTACACCTGGAAGGACGAGACCGTCACCGGGCGGGCCGGGATCTCGAACTCCTCGCCGCCGCGCACCCGCGCGTACGACCGCTTGCCGTCGATCTTGATGGCGGAGACCTTCGACGGCACCTGCATGATGGCGCCGGTCAGCTCCGCCACGCCGGCGTCGACGGCCTCGCGCGTCACCTTCGACGCGTCCACGGACGCCGTGATCTCGCCCTCGGCGTCGTCGGTGATCGTCGTCTGGCCGAGGCGGATGGTGCCGAGGTACTCCTTCTCGGTCAGTGCCAGGTGCCCGAGGAGCTTCGTCGCTCGCTCCACACCGAGGACGAGGACGCCCGTCGCCATCGGGTCGAGCGTTCCCGCGTGACCGACCCGCCGGGTCCGGGCGATCCCGCGCATCTTGGCCACGACGTCGTGCGAAGTGAAGCCCGACGGCTTGTCGACGATGACAAGCCCGTCGGGCGTCTTCCCTGCGTTGCTCATCAGGCGGTGGTGCCCTCTTCGTCCTCGTCCTCGGGCTTGCGGTACGGGTCGGCGTCGCCGGCGTACTGCGCGCCGGAGGAGACCTCGCGGACCTGCGCGTCGGAGGCGCGCGCCTTGTCGAGGAGGTCCTCGATCGTCTTGGCGGTCTCGGGGAGGGCGTCCGCGACGAAGGTCAGGGTGGGGGTGAACTTCGTCCCCGCCGCCCGGCCCACCGCGGAACGCAGCACGCCCTTGGCGCTCTCCAGGCCGGCCGCCGCGCTGGCCCGCTCCTCGTCGTCGCCGTAGACCGTGTAGAAGACCGTGGCCTCCCGCAGGTCACCGGTGACGCGGGTATCCGTGATGGTCACGTGCGTACCCAGGCGCGGGTCCTTGATGCCGCGCTGCAGCTTCTCGGCGACCACCTCCCGGATGAGGTCCGCCAGCTTCTTCGCCCGCGCGTTGTCGGCCACTGGTCCTTCTCCTTCTTTGCCTTGCTCGTTCAGTCTTCATCAGTGTGGAGCCGTCGTCGCACCGACAGCAGCTCCACCTCGGGCCGGGCCGCCACCAGCCGCTCGCAGCGGTCCAGTACGTCCGACAGGAACCCCGGGTCCCCGGACACCAGCGCGACGCCCAGCCGGGCCCTGCGATGGAGGTCCTGGTCGCCCACCTCGGCCGCGCTCACGGAGAACTTGCGCTGGAGCTCGGCGACGATGGGCCGGACGACGGAGCGTTTCTCCTTCAACGAATGAACGTCGCCGAGGAGCAGATCGAAGGACAGAGTCCCCACGTACATGTAGTGCCGGATGTCCCGCCGGTTCGGGTTCGGTGGCCCGCCACGCCGTCGCTTGGCGGGAACACCAGAACCGTACACGCAACGGCCGGGGCCGATCGACGGAATAACTCCCGCCGACCGGCCCCGACCTACCGCTGCGCTCAGGAGCGCGGCTTCTCGCGCATCTCGTACGTCGCGATGACGTCGTCGACCTTGATGTCGTTGAAGTTTCCGAGGTTGATACCACCCTCGAAGCCTTCGCGGATCTCGGTGACGTCGTCCTTGAAGCGGCGCAGACCGTGGATCGTGAGGTCCTCGGCGATGACCTTGCCGTCGCGGACCAGACGCGCCTTGGTGTTGCGCTTGACCTCGCCGGAGCGGATGAGGACACCGGCGATGTTGCCCAGCTTGGACGAGCGGAAGACCTCGCGGATCTCCGCCGTGCCGAGCTCGACCTCTTCGTACTCCGGCTTGAGGAGACCCTTCAGGGCCGCCTCGATCTCCTCGATGGCCTGGTAGATCACCGAGTAGTACCGGACGTCGACGCCCTCGCGCTCCGCCATCTGCGCGGCACGGCCGGCCGCACGGACGTTGTAGCCGATGACGATGGCGTCGGAGCCCATCGCCAGGTCGATGTCGGACTCGGTGACCGCACCCACACCGCGGTGCAGGACCCGGATGTCGACCTCTTCACCGACGTCGAGCTGGAGCAGCGAGGACTCGAGAGCCTCGACCGCACCGGACGCGTCGCCCTTGATGATGAGGTTGAGTTCCTGGACCAGACCGGCCTTGAGCACCTTGTCGAGGTCCTCGAGGGACACCCGGCGGACGCGCTTGGCGAAGGCGGCGTTGCGCTCACGCGCGGCGCGCTTCTCGGCGATCTGACGGGCCGTACGGTCCTCGTCGACGACCAGGAGGTTGTCGCCGGCACCCGGCACGTTGGTGAGACCGAGCACCAGGACGGGAGTCGACGGGGTCGCCTCCTCGACGTTGTTGCCCTTGTCGTCGAGCATCGCCCGGACACGGCCGTACGCGTCGCCGACCACCACGGTGTCGCCGATGCGCAGCGTTCCGCGCTGGACCAGGACGGTCGAGACGGCACCGCGACCGCGGTCGAGGTGGGACTCGATCGCAATACCCTGCGCGTCCTGGTTCGGGTTGGCCCGCAGGTCGAGCGAGGCGTCGGCGGTGAGGACGACGGCCTCCAGCAGGGAGTCGATGTGCAGACCCTGCTTGGCGGAGATGTCGACGAACATCGTGTCGCCGCCGTACTCCTCTGCCACCAGACCGAACTCGGTCAGCTGACCGCGGACCTTGGTCGGGTCGGCACCCTCGACGTCGATCTTGTTGACCGCGACGACGATCGGGACGCCGGCGGCCTTGGCGTGGTTGAGCGCCTCGATCGTCTGCGGCATGACGCCGTCGTTGGCCGCGACCACGAGGATCGCGATGTCGGTCGACTTCGCACCACGGGCACGCATGGCGGTGAACGCCTCGTGACCCGGGGTGTCGATGAAGGTGATGCGGCGCTCTTCGCCGTTGACCTCGGTACCCACCTGGTAGGCACCGATGTGCTGGGTGATGCCACCGGCCTCGCCCGCGACGACGTTCGTCTTGCGGATCGCGTCGAGGAGTCGGGTCTTACCGTGGTCGACGTGACCCATGACGGTGACGACCGGCGGACGGGAGACCAGAGCCTCTTCGCCGCCCTCGTCCTCGCCGAACTCGATGTCGAAGGACTCGAGGAGCTCGCGGTCCTCCTCCTCCGGGGAGACGATCTGAACGGTGTAGTTCATCTCCTCGCCGAGCATCGTCAGCGTGTCGTCGGAGACGGACTGCGTGGCCGTGACCATCTCACCGAGGTTCATCATCACCGCGACGAGCGACGCCGGGTTGGCGCCGATCTTCTCGGCGAAGTCGGTGAGGGAGGCACCGCGCGACAGGCGAATGGTCTCGCCGCCGCCGCGGGGCAGCATCACGCCGCCGACCGACGGGGCCTGCATGGCCTCGTACTCCTGGCGCCTCTGACGCTTCGACTTGCGACCACGACGCGCGGGACCGCCGGGGCGACCGAAGGCGCCCTGCGTGCCACCACGGCCACCGGGGCCACCGGGACGGCCACCGAAGCCGCCGGGACGACCGCCGAAGCCGCCGCCACCGCCGCCGGGACCACCCGGACGACCGCCGCCGCCACCGGGACCACCGGGACGACCGGCGAAGCCGCCGCCGCCACCGCCGGGACCGGCCGGACGGCCGGCGAAGCCGCCGCCGCCGGGACGACCGCCACCGCCACCGGCGGGACGGCCACCGGGGCCACCGGGGCCACGGCCGCCGGGACCGCCACCGGGGCGCGGGCCGGCAGCGGGACGCTGCGGCATCATGCCCGGGTTGGGACGGTTACCGCCGGGCGCGCCGCCCGGACGGGGGGCCTGCGGACGAGGCATGCCACCGGGGGTGGGACGGGCACCGCCCTGACCCTGCGGGCGCGGGGCGCCGCCGGGGCCGCCCTGCGGACGCGGGGCACCCGGAACGGCACCGGGGCCGCCGGGACGGGGAGCGCCGCCACCGGGACGGGGCGCCTGCGGGCGCGCCATTCCGGTGGAGCCACCCGAGGTGAAGGGGTTGTTGCCCGGACGGGGACCGGCCGGACGTGCGCCGCCGGGACGCGGGGCGCCCTGGCCCTGGGGACGCGGGGCACCCTGGCCCTGCGGACGCGGCGCGCCCTGACCCGGACGGGCGGGACGCTCGCCGGCGGGACGCGGACCCGGGGCACCGCCACCGGCACGCGGACCGGCCGCGGGGGCCGCCGGGGGCGCGGTGAACTCGGGGGCCGCCGGAGCCGGGGTGACCGGCTTGGGCGCGGGCTTCGGGCCCGGGCGGGGGCCCGAGGCGGCCGGAGCCGGAGAGGGGGTGCTGCTGGTGGGCGCGGCCGGAGTGACCGGCGCCGCGGGCGCGGCGGGGGCCGGCTTGGGAGCCGGTGCGCCGGGCTTGGGGGCAGCGGGACGCGCCGCGGCGGCCGGAGACGGCGCCGCGGGCTTCGAGGGGGCGGCCTTGCGAGGCGCGCCCGGCTTGGCAGCGGACTTGCCGGCGTTGCCGCCGGGCCCCTGCAGTGCATCAGTCAACTTGCGCACGACCGGCGCCTCGATCGTCGAGGACGCAGAACGCACGAACTCACCGAGTTCTTGGAGCTTGGCCATGACGACCTTGCTCTCCACACCGAACTCCTTGGCGAGTTCGTATACCCGGACCTTAGCCACTTCGCTCCTTTTAGGTCCGGTTACCGCCGGACCGTCGCTACTTCATGGGCGTACTCATCGCGTACTCATCGAGTGCTCATCGCAATCTCGACCTACTTCCAACTCGCGAGGTACCTGACCGCACGGTTATCCGTGCCGTACTTCTTCTTACGGTGCTGCCTGCTCGACGAACCGTCGGACCGAAGCCGCTTCGAGCGGCCCCTGGACCTTGAAGGCCCTCGGGAACGCCCTGCGGCGGACCGCCAGGTCGAGACAGACCGAGGCGGGGTGCAGATACGCACCCCGGCCGGGCAGCGTACCGCGATGATCGGGGACGCATGCGCCCTCGACCGCCACGATGCGCAGCAGATCGCTCTTGGCCGCTCGCTCCCGGCATCCCACACAGGTTCGCTCAGGGCATACGCGGGCATGCGTCCGGCCAGACACGCTTAAGTCTACCTCCCCGTAGCGACCTCACCCGTTCAGGGCAGCGGTCGAACGGTCGTTTGTCGTGATCTCGTCGTAGCAGAACGTCACCACGGCGTGATCTATTCCCTCGTGCGGCTCGTACGGCGTACGGCTCGAACGGCTCAGTGCCGGTCGCGCTCGTCGCCCTCCGGCTGCTCGGTGTCCGGACGGATGTCGATGCGCCAACCGGTGAGGCGGGCGGCGAGCCGGGCGTTCTGCCCTTCCTTGCCGATGGCGAGGGAGAGCTGGTAGTCCGGCACGGTCACCCGGGCGGAGCGGGCGGCCAGGTCGACGATCTCGACCTTGGAGACCCGGGCCGGGGACAGGGCGCTGGCGACCATCTCGGCCGGGTCGTCGGACCAGTCCACGATGTCGATCTTCTCGCCGAGCAGCTCCGCCATGACGTTGCGCACGCGGCTGCCCATCGGGCCGATGCAGGCGCCCTTGGCGTTCAGGCCCGACCGGGTGGAGCGCACGGCGATCTTGGTGCGGTGACCGGCCTCACGGGCGATCGCCGAGATCTCGACGGAACCGTCCGCGATCTCGGGCACCTCCAGGGCGAAGAGCTTCTTCACCAGATTGGGATGGGTGCGCGAGAGGGTGACGGACGGGCCGCGGACACCCTTGGCCACCCGGACGACGTACGTGCGCAGCCGCAGACCGTGGGTGTAGTTCTCGCCCGGCACCTGCTCCTGCACCGGAAGGATGGCTTCGAGCTTGTCGTCCAGCTTGACGAGGACGTTCTTCGGGTCCTTGCCCTGCTGCACCTGCCCGGCGACGATGTCGCCCTCGCGGCGGGCGTACTCGCCGAAGGTGACGTCGTTCTCGGCGTCGCGAAGGCGCTGCTGGATGACCTGGCGGGCGGTGCTCGCCGCGATGCGGCCGAAGTCGGACGGGGTGTCGTCGAAGTCCTTGGGCTCCTGGCCCTCCTCCAGCTCGGAGGGGTCCTCCTTCGCCCACACCGTCACGTGACCGGTCTGCCGGTTCAGCTCCACGCGCGCGTGGCGGCGGGCCGACGGGGTGCGGTGGTACGCGATGAGGAGGGCCGACTCGATCGCCTCGACCAACAGGTCGAAGGAGATCTCCTTCTCTTGTGCCAAGCCCTTCAGGAGCTTCACGTCGATGTCCACGGCTACGCCTCCTCTTCCTTCTTGTCCTTGCGGTTGAACTCGATCTCGACACGCGCCTTGACGATGTCGGCGAACTCGACCCGGCGGGCGGTGGGCTTGCGCCCCTTCACGCCCGGCACCTCGAGGTCGAGGCCGTCGTCGTCCACGGTGAGGATCCGGGCGATCACGTCGTCGCCCTCCCGCAGCTGGAGCTTGACCAGACGGCCGGTGGCACGGGCGTAGTGCCGGTGCTGGGTCAGCGGACGGTCGGCGCCGGGCGAGCTGACCTCGAGGACGTACTCGCCCTCGCCCATCGCGTCCGTCTCGTCGAGCTTCTCGGAGATGGCGCGGCTCAGCTCGGCACAGGCGTCCAGTTCGACGCCCTCGTCCGAGTCGACGATGATCCTCAGCAGTCCGCGGCGGCCGGCCCGGGACACCTCGATCTCCTCGAGATCCAGGTCCTTCGCGTGGACGAGCGGCTCCAGGAGTCCGCGCAGCCTGTCGCTCTGGGTGGTGCTCATCCGGGTGACTCCTCGGCCGCGTGTGCTGTTGTGGGTTTCGTCGCGTGTCAGACCAAAGGGTATCCGGTCCCAAGGGGTGTTGCCGTCCACGGGGCCGGGCCGCGGGTACGCTCGCCTGCGGTGATCTTCGACAGCGTGGATCGAGGCAGAGGGAGCGAACGTGGGGCGCACGGGGACGGTCGGCAGGCGCGCGCTCCTGGCGGCGGGGGCCGGCGTGATGGCGTCGGCCGGCTGCACCTCCGGCACCGGCGGCGGCCCGCGCGAGCCGTCGGCCGCCGACCTGGCCGCCCGCGCAGAGGCGGCGCTGCGCCGCAGGTCGGCGGCGGCGAGCGCGTCCCTGTTGGCACGGTACGACGCGGTCCTCGCCGCTCACCCGCCGCTGGGGACCCGGCTGGCGCCGCTGCGGGCCTCGGTGGCGGCGCACACGAAGGCGCTGGCCGAGGGAGGGACGGGCGACCCTGCGGCCTCCGCCCCTCCGGGCGACGGGACCACCGCCGCCGCCGACGGGCCGCGGGGTCCCGCCGCGAGTCCCGGGGCCGCCGCGCCGAGCGGCTCCTCCGGCGTCCGGCCCTCGGCGCCTGCCACCGCCCGCCCCGTACCGGCCGACCCGGCCGCCGCGCTGCGGGAGCTGGCCTCGGCGGTCCGCACCACCGCCGACGCCCACACCGCCGCACTGCTCGACGCGCCGCCCGAGTACGCCCGGCTGCTCGCCTCGGTGGCCGCGGCCGGTGCGGCGCACGCGTACCTGCTGACCGAAGGAGCCCGGGGATGAGTGCCCTCGACGCGGCGCAGGCCGCCCTCGCCGCCGAGCACGCGGCGGTGTACGGCTACGGCGTCGTCGGCGGCCGGATCGGCCCCGAGCGGCGCGCGGAGGCCGCGGCGGCGCACGACGGGCACCGGGCACGCCGTGACGTGCTGCGCCGGGCCGTACGGGACCTGGGCGGCGAACCGCCCGCCGCCGCGGCCGCGTACGAGCTGCCCTTCCCGGTGCCGGACACCGCGGCGGCCGTGCGGCTGGCGGCCGTCCTGGAGGACCGGGTGGCCGGGGTGTACTCCGACCTCGTGCGCGCCGCGCGGGGGCCGCTGCGCCGGGACGCCGCCGCCGCCTTGCGCGAGGCGGCGGTACGGGCCGCCCGCTGGCGCGGCGGCGACGTAACCTTTCCTGGGCTCGCCGAGCGGGCACCCGCCCGGCCCTGACGAGGCTCCGAACTGCAGAAGGAACAACGCACGCATGGGTTTCGAACCGCCGCAGCGACTGGTGCGGGCGCTCGGCGAGACGTACGGGGACGCGGTCGCGGCCGAGTGGCTCGACCGGCTCCCCGTGCTGACCCGCGACGCGCTGGACCAAACGTCCCTGGACGCCGAACGCGTGATGGCGCCGGGCGGACGGAGCAGCCTGGTCGCCCTCGTACGCCGGCCGGACGGCTCCCCGGCGGCGCTGAAGATCGCCCCGGAGGCCGCCCGCCCCGACCTGGAGCGGGACGCTCTGGCGCACTGGGACGGCTGGGGCGCGGTGCGGCTGCTCGGGGAGACAGGGGGCGGCGGGCTGCTCCTGGAGCGGCTGCACCCCGAGGTGTCGCTGCGCTCGCTGCCCGAGGCGAAGGCACTGCTCGAAGCGGCCGGGACGGTGCGGCGGCTCTGGGTGGAGCCCCCCGCGGGGCACGGCTTCGAGTCCGTCGCCGGGCGCAGCGCCCGGCAGGCCGCCGCCATGGCCCCCTACCGGAGCGACGCGCTGGCGGGCGAGCTGACCGCGGCGGCGCTGGACGCCCGTGAGGGGCTGGTCGCGGACCCGGCGGAGACGCTGCTGCTGCACGGCTGCTTCCGCCAGGGCAAGGTCCTCGGCGGTGACCGGGCGCCGTGGCTGGCCGTGGGCCCCGAGCCCCTGGTCGGCGAGCGCGCATACGACCTGGCGCGGCTGGTCAGGGACCGCGTCGAGGACCTGGTCGCCTCCTCGGCGGGGGCCTCGACCGCCCGCCGACGGGTGAACAAGCTGGCCGACTCCCTGGAGGTCGACCGGGAGCGGCTGCGGGGCTGGACGCTGTTCCGTGCCGTGGAGTCGGGCACGCGCGCGCTGGCGGCGGGGCGGCGGCAGGACGCGGAGCTGCTGCTCGAGTTCGCGGACTGGTTGTAGGGGCTCTGCGGGGGAATACCCTGTTTCGTAGTGTTCTGACCGGCTCGAACCGCAGGGGGCCGTCATGATCGAAGAGCTGCTTTCGGCGGCCGCCGGAGTGGGTGTGGCCGTCGCCGTCTACAGCGCGGCCGCCGCGCGCGTGGTGAAGCAGTACGAGCGGGGTGTGGTCTTCCGCTTCGGGCGGCTCCGCGAAGGGGTGCGCGGGCCCGGGTTCACGATGATCGTTCCGGTGATCGACCGGCTGCACAAGGTGAACCTGCAGATCGTGACGATGCCGGTGCCGGCCCAGGAGGGCATCACCCGGGACAACGTGACCGTGCGGGTGGACGCGGTCGTGTACTTCAAGGTGATCGACGCGGCCGAGGCGCTGGTGCGGGTGGAGGACTACCGCTTCGCCGTCTCGCAGATGGCGCAGACCTCGCTGCGGTCGATCATCGGCAAGAGCGATCTGGACGATCTGCTGTCGAACCGGGAGAAGCTCAACCAGGGGCTCGAACTGATGCTGGACTCCCCCGCGATCGGCTGGGGGGTGCAGATCGACCGGGTCGAGATCAAGGACGTGTCGCTGCCCGAGACGATGAAGCGGTCGATGGCCCGGCAGGCGGAGGCGGACCGCGAGCGGCGGGCGCGGGTGATCAACGCGGACGCGGAGCTCCAGGCGTCGAAGAAGCTGGCCGAGGCGGCCGGGGTGATGTCCGGCCAGCCGGCCGCGTTGCAGCTGCGGCTGCTGCAGACGGTGGTGGCGGTGGCGGCGGAGAAGAACTCGACGCTGGTGCTGCCCTTCCCGGTGGAGCTGCTGCGGTTCCTGGAGCGGGCGTCCCAGAACCAGCCCGGTGCCCCGGCGGGCGAGCCCGCACCGCCTGCGGCTCCGCCCGTGGCTCCCACCGAGAGTTTCGAGGACCCGCTGCCCGGGCTCCCGGGCGAACCGGGCTTCCTGATGTCCCCGGATCCCCCGCTGCCGGACGTCGTGGACGAGACCCTGACCGGTCCCCCGGTCGACCCTGAGCCCCGGGACGGGACGGCGGCCTGAGCCCTCTCCCGCGCTGCCCGGCGCCCCCGGGACGGGACGGAGGCCTCTCCCGCGCCGCTCGGCACCCCGGAAACGGGACGGAGGTCCGGCCTCCTTCCCGCAGCGCCCCACGCCCCCGGAACGGACGACGTCCGCCACGGCCGTCCCGCGGGGGCGGGCGGTCGTGACGGACGGCGGTGCCGGGACGGGCCCGGCCGGTGGTGTCAGGCGCCGAGGCGGGCGATCGCCTCGTCGACGGTCAGCTCCTCGCGCTCGCCCGTGCGGCGGTCCTTCAGCTCCAGGACGCCCTCGGCCGAGCGGCGGCCCGCGACCAGGATCTTCGGGACGCCGATCAGCTCGGCGTCGGTGAACTTCACGCCCGGGGAGACGCCCGCGCGGTCGTCGACGAGGACCCGCAGGCCGGCGTCCTTGAGCTTCTCGGACACCTCGAGCGCCAGCTCGGTCTGGAGCGCCTTGCCGGCGGCGACGACGTGGACGTCGGCCGGGGCGACCTCGGCCGGCCAGCACAGGCCCTTGTCGTCGGCGTGCTGCTCGGCGAGGGCAGCGACCGCGCGGGAGACGCCGATGCCGTACGAGCCCATGGTCACGCGGACCGGCTTGCCGTTCTGGCCGAGGACGTCGAGCTGGAAGGCGTCGGCGTACTTGCGGCCGAGCTGGAAGATGTGGCCGATCTCGATCGCGCGGTCCATCTTCAGGCCGGTGCCGCAGTTCGGGCACGGGTCGCCGTCCTGGACGACGACCACGTCGAGGTAGTCGTCGACCTGGAAGTCACGGCCCGCGACGACGTTCCTCGCGTGCGTGCCGGGCTTGTTCGCGCCGGTGATCCATGCGGTGCCGGGGGCGACGCGCGGGTCGGCGATGAAGCGGACCTTCTCCAGCCCCTGCGGGCCGACATAGCCCTTGACCAGGTCGGGGCGGCCCTCGAAGTCCTCGGCCGTGACCAGCTCGACGACGGCCGGGGCCAGGTGGTCCTCCAGCTTGCCGAGGTCGACCTCGCGGTCGCCGGGGACGCCGACGCCGACGATCTCGCCGTCCACCTTGACCAGCAGGTTCTTCAGCGTGCTGGAGGCCGGGACGTCCAGGTGCGCGGCGAGGGACTCGATGGTCGGGGTGTCGGGGGTGTCGATCTCCTCGGCCGGCCCGTGCGCGCTCGCGTCGCCGGGCTCGGCGCGGAAGGTGACGGCCTCGGTGTTGGCCGCGTACGCGCAGTTCGGGCAGTAGACGAAGGTGTCCTCGCCCGCCGCGGCCGGGGCCAGGAACTCCTCCGAGGCCGATCCGCCCATCGCGCCGGAGATCGCCGAGACGATCTTGTGGTTCAGGCCGAGGCGGTCGAAGATCCGGATGTACGCGGCGCGGTGCAGCGCGTACGACTCGGCCAGGCCCTCGTCCGTGGTGTCGAAGGAGTACGAGTCCTTCATCTGGAACTCACGGCCGCGCAGGATGCCCGAGCGGGGACGCGCCTCGTCGCGGTACTTCGTCTGGATCTGGTACAGGATCACCGGCAGGTCCTTGTAGGACGTGCACTGGTCCTTGACCAGCTGGGTGAAGATCTCCTCGTGCGTCGGGCCGAGGAGGTAGTCGCCGCCCTTGCGGTCCTGGAGGCGGAACAGCTCGGCGCCGTACTCCTCCCACCGGCCCGAGGCCTCGTAGGGCTCCTTGGGCAGCAGCGCGGGCAGCAGGACCTCCTGCGCGCCGATCCCGTCCATCTCCTCGCGCACCACGCGGGAGACGTTCTCCAGGACCTTCATGCCGAGCGGCAGCCAGGACCAGATGCCCGCGGCGTTGCGGCGGACGTAGCCGGCGCGGACGAGCAGTTTGTGGCTGAGCGTCTCGGCGTCCGCCGGGTCGTCGCGCAGTGTCTTGACCATCAACCGGGACATGCGCTGGACCTGGGCTGCCATGAGGAACTCTCCTGCGGTGAAAAGTGTGATGGCTAGGAGGTTAGCCCCGTGGCCCTCGCGGGCGGAAATCAGTTCCGCCCGGCGCCCTTCCGCAGCAGGGGCAGCGGGGCGCCCATCACGGCGTACGGGCGGGGGGCGCTGGGGAAGTGGACCCGCCGGGCCAGGTCGGTGTAGCCGAGGGCCCGGTACAGGGCGCGGGCCGGGCTCTCGGTGTCGATGGCGGAGAGGATCGAGCGGGGCTGTTCGGCCTGGTCGGTGATGGTGGTGATCAGCGTCCGGCCCACGCCGCGCCCCTGGTGGGCCGGGTGGACGTGGAGTTCGGTGATGACGAAGGAGTCGTCGAGCCACTCCACGGTGCCGGTGGCGCGCAGGTACGGCTCCACGACGCTCGACCACCAGTGGGTGCGGTCGTTCGGCATTCCGTACACGAAGCCGACGAGGCGGCCGTCGGGGGTGGTGGCGCCGTAGGCGCGGGCGCCGGGATCGAGCAGATGGCGCAGGACGATATGGCGTCGTACGACGATCTCGTCCTCGCTCAGCCCGAAGGCGAGCGCCTGTACGGCGAGGGCGTCGTCCACGCGCGCGGCGAGGTCGACCGGTCCGATCGTGACGGGGGCGTCATCCATGCGCGCACCCTACAAACAATCTAGAACAGCACGCTCATGAAGGCCCCGACCTCGCGGAAGCCGACCCGTCGGTAGGCGGCCCTGGCGGGGGTGTTGTAGTCGTTGACGTAGAGGCTGGCGACCGGGGCGACGTCGGCGAGGGCGTAGCGCAGGACGGCGGCCATGCCGGTCTCGGAGAGGCCCTTGCCGCGGTGCTCCGGGGCGACCCAGACGCCCTGGATCTGGCACGCCTGGGGGGTGGCGGCGCCGATCTCCGCCTTGAAGACGACCTTGCCGTCCTCGACGCGGGCGAAGGAGCGTCCGGAGCCGACGAGTTCGGCGACGCGGGCCTGGTAGAGCAGTCCGCCGTCGCCGGCCATGGGCGAGATGCCGACCTCCTCGGTGAACATGGCCACGCACGCGGGCATGATCACTTCCATCTCGTCCTTGCGGACGCGGCGGACGAGGGGGTCGGGCCGGACGGTCGTGGAGGGCTGGTCGGTGACCATCAGGGGCTGGTGCGAGCGGACGTCGCGGGCGGGGCCCCAGCCGGGCTGGAGCAGCCGCCAGAGCTGCGCGGTGGGTTCGGCGGGGCCGACGATCGAGGAGCAGCGGCGTCCCGCCCTGCGGGCGCGGTCGGCGAAGGCGCGGACGGCCTCGGGGGTGGCGCAGATGGGGACGAGGTTGGCGCCGGAGTAGCACAGGGAACGCAGGCGTCCGTCGGTGTACCAGCCCCACATCTCGCCCCCGAGGCGCCAGGGGTCGAGTCCGGCCGCTTGGACGCGGGCGGTGACGAAGGCGTTCTCGACGGGGGCGCTCTCCAGGACGGCGAGCGCGGCGCCGAGGTCGGCGGGCTCGAGGACCCGGGTGGTGGTCTGCGTCAACACGAGGGGGCCTCACCATGCGGTCTGCTGATCTCCGCACTGTACCTGGCGCGTCGGGGAGGTGTCGGGTGAGCGGACGGACGGAGGCCACGGAGCCCCGCCGCACGGGGTGCGGCGGGGCTTCCGACGTGTGCGGACGCCGGTGCGGCGGGTTCGGGGGCCGGTGCGGCGGGGGCGGGGCCGCCGGCCCGGCGCGACGGGCGCGGTCTCCGAGGCGCCGGCCGGCCCTCCGTGCGGGCCGTCAGACGCCGATGGCCACCGTCGGCTCGCCCGAGGTCACGCCGTCCTTCTCCATCTGCTCGGCGATCTTCATCGCCTCCTCGATGAGGGTCTCGACGATCTTCGACTCGGGGACGGTCTTGATGACCTCGCCCTTGACGAAGATCTGGCCCTTGCCGTTGCCCGAGGCGACGCCGAGGTCGGCCTCGCGGGCCTCGCCGGGGCCGTTGACGACGCAGCCCATGACGGCGACGCGCAGCGGGACCTCCATCCCCTCCAGGCCCGCGGTGACCTCCTCGGCCAGCTTGTAGACGTCCACCTGGGCGCGCCCGCAGGACGGGCAGGAGACGATCTCCAGGCGGCGGGGCTTGAGGTTCAGCGACTCCAGGATCTGGTTGCCGACCTTGACCTCCTCGACCGGCGGCGCGGAGAGCGAGACGCGGATGGTGTCGCCGATGCCCTCGGACAGCAGCGCGCCGAAGGCGACGGCGGACTTGATGGTGCCCTGGAAGGCGGGGCCGGCCTCGGTGACGCCGAGGTGCAGCGGGTAGTCACAGGCGGCGGCCAGCTGACGGTAGGCGTTGACCATCACGACCGGGTCGTTGTGCTTGACCGAGATCTTGATGTCGCCGAAGCCGTGCTCCTCGAAGAGGGATGCCTCCCACAGCGCGGACTCGACCAGCGCCTCGGGGGTGGCCTTGCCGTACTTCTTCAGGAGGCGCGCGTCGAGCGACCCCGCGTTGACGCCGATCCGGATCGGGGTGCCCGCGGCCTTGGCGGCGTGCGCGATCTCCTTGACCTTGTCGTCGAACTGCTTGATGTTGCCGGGGTTGACGCGGACGGCGGCGCAGCCGGCGTCGATGGCCGCGAAGACGTACTTCGGCTGGAAGTGGATGTCGGCGATGACCGGGATCTGCGACTTCTTCGCGATGACGGCGAGGGCGTCGGCGTCGTCCTGCGTGGGGCAGGCCACCCGCACGATCTGACAGCCGGAGGCGGTCAGCTCGGCGATCTGCTGCAGCGTGGCGCCGATGTCGGAGGTACGGGTCGTCGTCATCGACTGCACCGAGACGGGCGCGTCGCCGCCGACGGCCACGGAACCGACCTGGATCTGGCGGCTCTTGCGCCGCTCGGCGAGCCTGGTCGGAACGGACGGGATACCGAGAGAAATCGCGGTCATCAGCTGTGCAACCCCAAGGTGTGGCCAAGATGCGGATCGAGGTCCCGTACGTCGGCGGGCTCAGGTCTTCGAGGTTACCGCCCCGGCGGCGGGCGGCCGGACACCCCCGGGGTCCGGCCACCCGTACGTCACGTCAGCTTCACCGGGTTGACGATGTCGGCGGCGAGGACGAGCAGCGTGAAGCAGACGAAGACGCCCGCGACCACGTAGGCGGCCGGCATGAGCTTGGCCACGTCGAACGGGCCCGGGTCGGGCCGCTTGAAGATCCGCGCGGTGTGGCGGCGTACGGACTCCCAGAGGGCGCCCGCGATGTGCCCGCCGTCGAGCGGAAGCAGCGGCAGCATGTTGAACAGGAACAGCGAGACGTTGAACATCACCAGGACGTTCATGAACATCACGAGGATCCGCTCGGGCGGGGCCTCGACGGTCATGAGTTCGCCGGTGAGCCGGGCGGCGCCGACGACGCCGACCGGGGAGTCGGCGGCGCGCTCGCCGTCGCCGAAGGTGGCGTCCCACAGGGCGGGGATCTTGCTGGGCAGGGCGATCACCGACTCGGCGCCGTTCTGCAGCAGCTCGCTCATCCGGTCGGTGGTCTCGCCGAAGGAGAGCGGCATGACCTCGGACTTCGAGGCGAAGCCGAGGTATCCGGCCTTGACGTAGGCGGGCGGGTTGACGACCCGGCCGTCCTCGTCCTTCTTCAGCACCTCGTTGGCGACCAGCGTGGGATGCAGGTCGAGGCGCTCTCCGGCCCGCTCGACGGTCAGCGTGGCGGGGCCGATGGTGTCGCGGATGTGGTCGGAGAGGGTGTTCCAGTCGCCGACGGGCGCGCCGTTGAAGGCGATGATCTTGTCGCCCTCCCGGAGGCCGGCCGCGTGGGCCGGGGACTCCGGGTCGCCCGCGCCACAGGTGTCGCGCTTCTCGCTCTGCTCGATGACGCACTTCTGGACGCCGGCGACCTTGGTGGTCTGGCCCTCGATGCCGAGCACCATCATGCTGCCGAAGAAGAGCACGACGGCCAGGACGAGGTTCATGAACGGTCCGGCGAACATCACGATCACGCGCTTCCACGGCCTGCGCGTGTAGAAGAGCCGGTCCTCGTCGCCGGGCTGGAGCTCCTCGAAGGACGCCTCGCGGGCGTCCTCGATCATGGACCGCCACGGTGAGGTGGAGCGGGCCTCGATGCGGCCGTCCTTGCCGGGCGGGAACATGCCGATCATGCGGATGTAGCCGCCGGCCGGGATGGCCTTGATGCCGTACTCGGTCTCGCCCTTCCGCCTCGACCAGAGCGTGGGCCCGAAGCCGACCATGTACTGGGGCACCCGGATGCCGAACATCTTGGCGGTGGAGAGGTGCCCGAGCTCGTGCCAGGCGATGGAGACGAGCAGTCCCAGTGCGAACAGCACGATCCCGAGGACGTACAGAAGAGCGGTCATGCGCGTGCCTCCGCGGTTGCCTTCGCCGCCAGTTCCCGGGCCCGGGCGCGGGCCCAGGCCTCCGCTTCCAGGACGTCCGGCACCGTGAGGGAGGTTCCCCGGGCGGGGGTCCCGTGTTCGGTGACGACTGCGGTGACCGTATCGATGATTCCGTTGAACGGCAGCCTTCCGTCGAGGAAAGCCTCGACGCACTCCTCGTTCGCGGCGTTGAAGACGGCGGGGGCGGTGCCGCCGAGTTCGCCGACGTGCCGGGCGAGGCCGACGGACGGGAAGGCCACGGTGTCGAGCGGGAAGAACTCCCAGGTGGAGGCCGTGGACCAGTCGAAGGCGGGGGCGGCGTCCGGGACCCGTTCGGGCCAGCCGATGCCGATGGCGATCGGGCCGCGCATGTCCGGCGGAGTGGCCTGGGCGAGGGTGGAGCCGTCGGAGAACTCGACCATCGAGTGGACGTAGGACTGGGGGTGGACGACGACCTCGATGCGGTCGAAGGGGATGTCGTAGAGGAGGTGCGCCTCGATGACCTCCAATCCCTTGTTCACCAGGGTGGCGCTGTTCACCGTGATCACCGGGCCCATGGCCCAGGTGGGGTGGGCGAGCGCGTCCTCTCGGGTGACGTGGGCCAGCTCCTCGCGCGTACGGCCGCGGAAGGGGCCGCCGGAGGCGGTGACGACCAGCTTGCGGACGTCGGCACGGGTGCCGGCGGCCAGCGCCTGGAAGAGGGCCGCGTGCTCGGAGTCGACCGGGATGATCTGGCCGGGCTTCGCGCGCTCCTTGACCAGCGGGCCGCCGACGATCAGCGATTCCTTGTTGGCCAGGGCGAGGGTGCGGCCGGCTTCGAGGGCGGCGAGCGTGGGAGCCAGGCCGATGGAGCCGGTGATGCCGTTGAGCACGGTGTGGCACGGGGAGGCCGCCAGCGTGGTGGCGGCGTCCGGGCCCGCGAGGATCAGGGGCAGGGGCTCGGAGCCGTACCACTGCTTCAGCGCGTCCCGGAGCTCGGGGACCACGTCCTCGCGGGCGACGGCGACCGTCGCGGCCTGCAGCCGGTACGCCTGCTCGGCGAGCAGCCCGACCCGGCCGCCGGACGCGGCGAGGGCGGTGACCCGGAAGCGTTCGGGGTTGCGCAGGACCAGGTCGATGGCCTGGGTGCCGATGGATCCGGTGGAGCCGAGGACGACGATGTCCCGGCGGCCCCCGGCTGGATCGAAGGCGATGTGCGGATCGGCGAGAGGAGAGGGGCGGTCGCTCATGCCCCCCATTCTTGCCGCAAAGAGCGGCCGGACTTCACGGGGTGGGGTGGAACGCGTCGAAGACGCGGAACGCGCGGTGGAAGTCGGGGAACGTCTTCCGCACGCAGCCGGGGTCGTCGAAGGTGATCCCGGGGGTCCGCAGGCCGGTGACGGCGAAGGACATGACGATGCGGTGGTCGCCGTGGGTGGCGATCTCGACGCCGGTTCCGGCCGGGGTGCCGGGCCGGATCTCGATCCAGTCGGGCCCGGTGGTGACGGTGATGCCGAGGCGGCGCAGGTTCTCGGCGCAGGCGTCGAGCCGGTCGCACTCCTTGACCCGGGTGTTGGCGACGTCCTCGATGCGGACCGGCCCGTCGGCGAAGGGGGCCAGCGCGGCGAGCGTCGGCATGGTGTCGGAGATGTCCCGCATGTTGACGGTGAGGCCGCGCAGGGTGCCGGTGCCGCGGACGGTGGTGGCGGCCTCGGTGATCTCGACGTCGGCGCCCATCCGGCGCAGGACGTCGACGAAGGCGAGGTCGCCCTGGAGGGCGCCGGTGCCGAGACCGGGCACGGTGACGGTCCGGCCGGGTTCGAGGGCGGCGGCGGCGAAGAAGTAGCCGGCGGTGGAGGCGTCGGGCTCGACGGGGTAGCGCGCGCCCGTGTAGCCGGTGGGGGCCACGGTGTAGGTACGGCCCTCCCGGGTGACCCGCGCGCCGAACGCCCGCATCATCGCGAGGGTGATCTCGACGTACGGCTCCGAGACCAGGTCGGTGACGGTGACGGAGAGGCCCTCGGCGGTGAGCGGGCCGAGCATCAGCAGCGCGGTGAGGTACTGGGAGGACTGGCCGGCGTCGAGGGTGAGCGCCCCGCCCTTGACGCCGCGGGCGGTGACGGTGAGCGGGTGGTGGCCCTCGTTCTCCTCGTGCCGCAGGTCGACTCCGAGGGCGCGCAGGGCCGTGCTGAGGGGGCCGAGCGGGCGGCGGCGCATCTGGGGGGAGGCGTCGAAGCGGAAGGTGCCGTGGCCGGCGGCGGCGAGGGTGGGCAGGAAGCGGGCGGTGGTGGCGCCGTCGCGGCAGTACACGTCGGCGCTCCGCCGGGCCGGCCCCTCGGGCCGTCCCTCGATGTGCCAGGCCCCGGGCTCCTGCCGCACCTCGTAGCCGAGGGCCTTCAGCCCCTGGGCGAAGCCCTCGGTGTCGTCCGAGACGAGCGGCCTGAGGAGGGTGGTCGTCCCGCGCGCGGCGGCGGCGAGGAAGAGGGCCCGCGCGGTGACGGACTTGGAGCCGGGGATGTCGATGACGGTCACGGGGCCATGGTGCCGGGCGGGTGCCGGATGGCGGGCGGGCGTTCCGCATGGCGGGACGTCCGCCCACCACGGCGGCCCGGTCCTCGGGGGGTCGGCGAGGTCCGGCGGACCTCGCAGAGACCTCAGCGGATCCTGCGGTGCACGTTCTCCTTCGTCGACGGGCCCGGCGGCGTGTCCGCGATCCAGGGGGCGTCGCCGCTGGGGTCGACGATCCCGTCCTCCAGCCATGTGTACGCGCCCGCCAGGACGCTCTCCACCACCTTGCGGTCCACGTCGTCCGTGTTGGACCACAGGCGGCCGAACAGCTCCTCCACCCTCAGGCGGGACTGGCGGCAGAACACGTCGGCGAGCTGGTGCGCCTCGCGGCCGTGGTCCCCCGTCGCCCGCAGCGACTCGGCCCTCACGCACGCCGCGCTCATGGCGAAGAGTTCCGCGCCGATGTCGACGATCCGGCCGAGGAACGCCTGCTTCAGCTCCATCCGGCCCTGCCACCGCGACATCGCGTAGAACGTCGACCTGGCCAGTTTGCGGGAGGTCCGTTCGACGTACCGCAGGTGGGTGGCCAGCTCGCCGAACTCCCGGTAGGCGCCGGGCACCTGGCCCTGTCCGGTGACGAGCTTCGGCAGCCAGCGGGCGTAGAAGCCGCCCGCCCGCGCGCCCGCCCGCGCCTTGTCGGAGAGGGACTTCTCCGGGTCGATGATGTCGCCGGCGACGGCGAGGTGGGCGTCCACCGCCTCACGGGCGATGAGCAGGTGCATGATCTCGGTCGAGCCCTCGAAGATCCGGTTGATCCGCAGGTCGCGCAGGAGCTGCTCGGCCGGGACGGCCCGCTCTCCGCGCGCCGCCAGCGAGTCCGCCGTCTCGTAGCCGCGTCCACCCCGGATCTGGACCAGCTCGTCGGCCATCAGGCAGCCCATCTCGGAGCCGTACAGCTTGGCGAGCGCCGCCTCGATGCGGATGTCGTTGCGGTCCTCGTCGGCCATCTGCGAGGCGAGGTCGACGACCGCCTCCAGGGCGAACGTCGTCGCCGCGATGAACGAGATCTTCGTGCCCACGGCCTCGTGGCGGGCGACGGGCTTGCCCCACTGCTCCCGTACGGACGCCCACTCGCGGGCGATCTTCAGCGACCACTTGCCCGCGCCGACGCACATCGCGGGGAGCGAGAGGCGCCCGGTGTTCAGGGTCGTCAGGGCGATCTTGAGTCCGGCGCCCTCGGGGCCGATGCGGTTCGCGGCCGGCACCCGCACGCCGTGGAAGCGGGTGACGCCGTTCTCCAGGCCGCGCAGGCCCATGAAGGCGTTGCGGTGCTCGACGGTGACGCCGGGCGAGTCGGCCTCGACGACGAAGGCGGTGATGCCGCCCTTGTGGCCCTCGGACCTCGGGACGCGGGCCATGACGACGAGGAGGTCGGCGACGACGCCGTTGGTGGTCCAGAGCTTCACCCCGTCCAGGACGTAGGTGTCGTCGCCGTCCGGCACCGCCGTGGTGGCGAGCCGGGCCGGGTCGGAGCCGACGTCGGGCTCGGTCAGCAGGAAGGCGGAGATGTCGGTGCGGGCGAGGCGCGGGAGGAAGGTGTCCTTCTGCTCCTGGGTGCCGAAGATCTTCAGGGGCTGCGGTACGCCGATCGACTGATGGGCGGAGAGCAGCGCTCCGATCGCGGGGCTCGCGGAGCCGACGAGAGCGAGGGCTCGGTTGTAGTACACCTGGGTGAGGCCCAGCCCGCCGTACTTCGGGTCGATCTTCATGCCGAGCGCGCCGAGCTCCTTGAGGCCCGTGACGACCTCGTCGGGAATGCGGGCCTCGCGTTCGATCAGCCTGCCGTCGATCCGGGTCTCGCAGAAGTCCCGCAGCTTGGCGAGGAAGGCCTCGCCGCGCCGGACGTCCTCCTGCGCGGGCAGGGGGTGGGGGTGGATGAGGTCCAGCCGGAAGCGGCCGAGGAAGAGTTCCTTGGCGAAGCTGGGCTTGCGCCAGTCCTGCTCGCGCGCGGCCTCGGCGACCTGACGCGCTTCTCGTTCCGTGACCTTGGGCCGCTGGGTGGGTGCGGACATGCGGAGCTCACCTCGCCGCTCATCGGGGGTTCGTGGGGCTTGTGGCTACCCGTCCGTAGTACCCGATTTCGCAGCGTGAGGAAACACGAGAGGACGGCCGGAGCCCCCGCACAGTGGGCTCCGGCCGCCGGTAGGAGGCCGTACAGGTGTACGGACTGGAGCGTGTTTCGAAAGGAGCGCCGTCCGCCCGAAGGGCGGGCCCCGCGGCGTCCGGT
>NZ_JBFASK010000065.1:0-19051 GCF_040677675.1 Streptomyces sp. NPDC053755
GCGCGAGCAGCGACTCGAGGTCGATGTCGGAGGCGTGCTGCGAGGACACCACGACGGTGTCGAGACGGACGGCCTTGTCGCCGTCGTACTCGATGGTGACCTGGGTCTTGCCGTCGGGGCGGAGGTACGGGATGGTCCCGTTCTTCCGGACCTCGGTCAGCCGCTTGGAGAGGCGGTGCGCGACGTGGATGGGCAGCGGCATCAGCTCGGGGGTCTCGTCCGAGGCGTAGCCGAACATCAGGCCCTGGTCGCCGGCGCCCTGCTTGTCCAGCTCGTCCTCGTCACCCTCGACGCGCTTCTCGTACGCCGTGTCGACGCCCTGCGCGATGTCCGGGGACTGCGACCCGATGGACACCGACACGCCACAGGAGGCGCCGTCGAAGCCCTTCTTCGAGGAGTCGTACCCGATCTCGAGGATCTTGTTCCGCACCAGGGTAGGGATGTCGGCCCATGCCTTGGTGGTCACCTCGCCCGCGACGTGCACGAGGCCGGTGGTGATCAGCGTCTCGACGGCGACGCGGGAGGTGGGGTCCTCGCGGAGAAGCGCGTCGAGAATGGTGTCGCTGATCTGGTCAGCGATCTTGTCGGGGTGACCCTCGGTCACGGACTCCGAGGTGAACAGACGACGGGACACAACGCTCCCTGGGGTTGCAGCGGCTGCTGGCTCAATGCATGGTGCGGACCGGCAGGGGGCTGCGCCCCTCGACGTTCCGAGGCCAGTCTATCGGTCATGGTCGCGTATGGGACCGGGTGTCTCGCAAGGTGGGAGTCCGAACGGGCGTGAAAAGGCCCCCTCGGACAGGGGGAATATCCGGCAAGACCGCCCGAGACGGGCGATTTCGCCACGTTTGGGTCCGCCATGGCGGTGGTGGTCGCGACGCGGGAGTACAACGGACAGGATGCACCGATTCCGCCCGGCCTGTCCCTTGTGCGCGCTCACGGCCCTCTCGGAGCGGCCGCTCCCGGTCGGTCAGGCGGGCAGCGACCGGAGGCGGGGTGCCACGAGGTCCCAGACCGTCTCCGCGAGCGTTTCCTTCGGTCCGTACGGTACGGGCGTCTCGGCGCCGTCGGCCGCCAGGACCACGGCCTCGTTCTCCTCGGAGCCGAAGGTCTTGCGCTCCCCCACCTCGTTGACCACCAGCAGGTCGCACCCCTTGCGGCGGAGCTTCGCGCGGCCATTGGCGAGGACGTCGTCGGTCTCGGCGGCGAAGCCGACCACCACCTGGCCGGGCAGGGCACGGTCGGCGGAGATCTCGGCGAGGACGTCGGGGTTGCGGACCAGCTCGACGACCGGAGCCTCGACGTCGTCCCGCTTCTTGATCTTGCCGGGGGCGTAGACCGCCGGCCGGAAGTCGGCGACCGCCGCGGCCATGACCACAGCGTCGGCGTCGGCGGCCGCCTTGAGGACGGCCTCGCGCAGCTGCACGGCCGTGCCGACGTGCACCACGTCGACGCCGGCCGGGTCGGGGATCCCGGTGTTGGCCTCGACCAGGGTGACCCGGGCACCGCGGGCGGCGGCGGCCTTGGCGAGGGCGTAGCCCTGCTTGCCGGAGGAACGGTTGCCCAGGTAGCGGACCGGGTCGAGGGGCTCGCGCGTGCCGCCGGCGCTGACCACGACATGGCGGCCGACGAGGTCGGGGGCGGCGGCGCCGCGGGCCAGGATCCGCCGGCAGACCTCGAAGATCTCGGCGGCCTCGGGCAGCCGCCCCTTGCCGGTGTCGACGCCGGTCAGGCGGCCGACGGCGGGCTCGATGACGACCGCGCCGCGGCGGCGCAGGGTGGCCACGTTCTCCTGGGTGGCGGGGTGCTCCCACATCTCGGTGTGCATCGCCGGGGCGAAGACGACCGGACAGCGGGCGGTGAGCAGCGTGTTCGTCAGCAGGTCGTCGGCGAGGCCGTGGGCGGCCTTGGCGAGCATGTCGGCGGTGGCGGGGGCCACGACGACGAGGTCGGCGGCCTGCCCGATCCGCACGTGCGGGACTTCGTGGACGCTCTCCCAGACCTCGGTGGAGACGGGGTTGCCGGAGAGCGCGGACCAGGTGGCGGCGCCCACGAAGTGCAGGGCGGAGCCGGTCGGGACGACGCGGACGTCGTGGCCGGACTCGGTCAGCCGCCGGAGCAGCTCGCACGCCTTGTACGCGGCGATGCCGCCGCTCACCCCCAGGACGACCTTCGGCTTTGCCACCACTGCTGCTCCCCGCACTCGGATGCGTACGTCTCCATGAGACACCACAGGCCCGGCGGATGTTCCGCCGGGCCTGTGGTGACGAGCGTCACCCGCTCGTGTCCGTGCTTACTGCGCCGGGCCCTCGATGGCCTCGGAGGTCAGCAGACCCGCGTTGATCTCACGCAGGGCGATCGAGAGCGGCTTCTCGTGGACGTGGGTGTCCACCAGCGGACCGACGTACTCGAGCAGGCCCTCGCCGAGCTGCGAGTAGTACGCGTTGATCTGACGCGCGCGCTTGGCCGCGTAGATCACGAGGCTGTACTTCGAGTCGGTGGCCTCGAGCAGCTCGTCGATCGGCGGGTTGATGATGCCCTCGGGCGCGGTGATGGAAGAGGACACGCTCTAGCCTTCCGAAGAAACTTCTGGGTGAGCTGATCGGGACGATCAGATCCAGGTGATCAGTGATAGATCAGACAACGTTCATCAAGGCTAGCAGCTCACGCGCCACGTCCTCGACGGAGGTGTTGACCAGGGTGGTGTCGAACTCGGTCTCGGCGGCCAGCTCGACCTTCGCGACCTGGAGCCGGCGCTCGATGACCTCGGGCGACTCGGTACCGCGGCCGGTGAGCCTGCGGACGAGTTCGTCCCAGCTCGGCGGGGCCAGGAAGACCAGCTGGGAGTCGGTCATCGACTCCTTGACCTGGCGGGCGCCCTGGAGGTCGATCTCCAGGAGCACCGGCTCGCCCGCCTCCAGGCGCTCCAGGACCGCCCGCCGGGGCGTGCCGTAGCGGTTGCCCGCGAACTCGGCCCATTCGAGGAGCTCACCGTTGGCGACCAGCTTGTCGAACTCGTCGTCCGAGACGAAGAAGTACTGGACGCCGTGCTTCTCGCCGGGCCGCGGCTTTCGTGTCGTGGCCGACACCGAGAGCCAGACCTCGGGGTGGACCTTGCGCATATGAGCGACGACCGTGCTCTTGCCGACCCCTGAGGGGCCGGAGAGCACGGTCAGTCGCGGACGAACCTCTGCTGCCATGCAGCGATTATTCCAGTGGTTCACCCCCGCTTGCGCAGGGAGGAGGCTGCATGCCGGATATGTCCCGAAAGATCAGGCCCCGGTGCTGCCGAACTCTCGCTCCAGCGAAGCGATCTGGTTGGAGCCGAGACCGCGCACGCGACGGCTTTCGGAGATGCCGAGTCGCTCCATGATCTGCTTGGCGCGGACCTTGCCCACGCCCGGCAGGGACTCGAGCAGCGCGGAGACCTTCATCTTGCCGATGACGTCGTTCTCCTGGCCACTCTTGATGACCTCGTGGAGGGAGGCGCCGGAGTGCTTGAGTCGATTCTTGACCTCGGCCCGCTCCCGGCGAGCCGCGGCGGCCTTTTCGAGCGCGGCTGCGCGCTGTTCAGGGGTAAGGGGCGGAAGAGCCACGCCTACGTCACCTCGGATGTCGAACTGTCGGATACGGACCGGTGAGGAACCTAGTCGCCCCACACCAGTGGAGCAACGATCAACGTAGTCTCCGTTGAACGCTGACTCTGCCCCGGAGACTAGCGGCCTATGCCTCTCCAGTCAGCGAGAACAGCGGAAAAGTCCTGGTCAGCATCGACTGACCAGGACTTTCCCGGCATAACGACCGGCTTTTCGGCCAAGTTTTTGTCAAAGGGTGAGACGGCTCCGACCTGCGGATTGGTCAGATGTGCGGTTTCGCGGCCACCGCCTCGCGGATTTCGTCCGCGTAACGCTCCGCCGAGGCCCGCAGGGCGGTGGCGTCCGGGCCCTCCTTGAGGACGCCCCGGCTGACGTTCGGGACGACGTTGCGGACCGCCGCGCCGAAGACGGCCGGAAGGTCGGCCGGGGTCGCGCCCTGGGCTCCGATGCCGGGGGCCAGGAGGGGGCCGTTGATGTCGAGGTCGAAGGAGGAGAGGTCGCCGAGGGTGGCGCCGACGACCGCGCCGAAGGAGCCCATGGGGGTCTCCCCCGCGTTCTCCTCGGCGAGGTGGGCCAGCATGGTCGCCCCGATGGTCCGGCCGTCCTCGCGGACGGCCCGCTGGACCTCGGCGCCCTCGGGGTTGGAGGTGAGGGCCAGGACGAAGAGGCCGGCGCCGTTCTCGCGGGCCAGGTCGACGGCGGGGCGCAGGGAGCCGTATCCCAGGTACGGGGAGACGGTCAGGGCGTCGGAGAAGAGCGGGGAGTCCTTGTGCAGGAAGGTCTCCGCGTAGGCGGCCATCGTGGAGCCGATGTCGCCGCGCTTGGCGTCCATGACGACCAGGGCGCCGGCCGCCCGCAGGTCGGCGACGGCGCGCTCCAGGACGGCGATGCCGCGCGAGCCGAAGCGCTCGAAGAAGGCGGCCTGGGGCTTGAAGACCGCGACCTGTCCGGCGAGCGCCTCGACGACGGTGCGGGTGAAGGTCTCCAGGCCCGTGACGTCGTCGCCGAGGCCCCAGGAGGCCAGCAGGGAGGCGTGCGGGTCGATGCCGACGCAGAGCGGTCCGCGCTCGTCCATCGCGGCGCGCAGGCGGGTACCGAAGGAGAGGGTCACGACGTGGCCTTTCGGGTGTCGGCGCCGACGGCCTCGGCGAGAGTGGCGTACGGGCTGGCGGCGAGGCGCGCGGCGAGGCCCTTGTGGATCGCTCGGGCGTAGAACGGCCCTTCGTAGACGAAGGCGCTGTACCCCTGGATCAGCGTGGCCCCGGCCAGGATCCGCTGCCAGGCGTCCTCGGCGTTCTCGATGCCGCCGACGCCGACGAGGACGATCCGGTCGCCCACGCGCGCGTGGAGGCGGCGCAGGACGGCCAGGGAGCGCTCCTTGACGGGGGCGCCGGAGAGTCCGCCCGTCTCCTTGACCAGGGCGGGCTCCGACCGCAGACCGAGCCCCTCGCGGGCGATGGTCGTGTTGGTGGCGATGATGCCGTCGAGGCCGAGCTCCAGGGCCAGGTCGGCGACGGCGTCGATGTCGTCGTCGGCGAGGTCGGGGGCGATCTTGACCAGGAGGGGGACCCGGCGGTCGGTGACCGTGCGGTCGGCGGCCTCCCGTACGGCCGTGAGCAGGGGGCGCAGGGACTCGGTGGCCTGGAGGTTGCGCAGCCCGGGGGTGTTGGGCGAGGAGACGTTCACGACGAGGTAGTCGGCGTGCGCGGCGAGGCGCTCGGTCGACTTCACGTAGTCGGCGGCGGCCTCGGCCTCGGGGACGACCTTGGTCTTGCCGATGTTGACGCCGACGACGGTCCTGAAGACCGGCACGCGCGCGCGGAGGCGGGCGGCGACGGCGGCGGAGCCTTCGTTGTTGAAACCCATGCGGTTGATCAGGGCGCGGTCCTGGACCAGCCGGAAGAGGCGCTTCTTGGGGTTCCCGGGCTGGGGTTCGCCGGTCACGGTGCCGATCTCGACGTGGTCGAAGCCGAGCATCGCCATGCCGTCGATCGCGACGGCGTTCTTGTCGAAGCCGGCGGCGAGGCCGAAGGGGCCGTGCATGCGCAGTCCGAGGGCCTCGGTGCGCAGCTCCTTGTGGCGGGGCGCGAGGGCCGCGGCGAGGAAGGTGCGCAGGACCGGGACGCGGGCGGCGAGGCGGATCCAGCGGAAGGCCAGGTAGTGGGCCTCCTCCGGGTCCATCCGCTTGAAGACGAGGTGGAAGAAGAACTTGTACATGGAGGTGTCCTCACCAAGAGGGGGACACCGTTTCCGGTGTCCCCCTCGTGGCTGCTAGTCGCGGGCCGCGGTCAGATGCGCCGCGTGTTCCTGGAGTGAGCGGACGCCCACGTCGCCGTGGCCGAGCGCCTCGATGCCCTGGACCGCCGCGGCGAGCGCCTGGACGGTGGTGAGGCACGGCACGCTGCGCGCGACCGCCGCCGTACGGATCTCGTAGCCGTCGAGGCGGCCGCCGGTGCCGTAGGGGGTGTTGACGATGAGGTCGACCTGACCGTCGTGGATCAGCTGGACGATCGTCTTCTCACCGCCGGGGCCCTCGCCCTCGCTGAGCTTGCGCACGACGGTGGCGTTGATGCCGTTGCGCTTGAGGACCTCGGCCGTGCCGGAGGTGGCGAGCAGTTCGAAGCCGTGGGCGACCAGCTCGCGCGCCGGGAAGATCATCGAGCGCTTGTCGCGGTTGGCGACGGAGATGAACGCGCGGCCCTTGGTGGGCAGCGGGCCGTAGGCGCCGGCCTGCGACTTGGCGTAGGCCGTGCCGAAGACGGAGTCGATGCCCATGACCTCGCCGGTGGAGCGCATCTCCGGGCCGAGGATGGTGTCCACGCCGCGGCCCTGGATGTCGCGGAAGCGCGACCACGGCATCACGGCCTCCTTGACGGAGATCGGCGCGTCGAGCGGAAGGGTGCCGCCGTCGCCGCTCTTCGGCAGCAGGCCCTCCGCGCGCAGCTCGGCGATGGTGGCGCCGAGCGAGATGCGGGCGGCGGCCTTGGCCAGCGGCACGGCGGTCGCCTTCGAGGTGAAGGGGACGGTCCGCGAGGCGCGGGGGTTGGCCTCGAGCACGTACAGGATGTCGCCGGCCATGGCGAACTGGATGTTGATCAGTCCGCGCACGCCGACGCCCTTGGCGATCGCCTCGGTGGAGGCGCGCAGGCGCTTGATGTCGAAGCCGCCGAGCGTGATCGGGGGCAGGGCGCAGGCCGAGTCGCCGGAGTGGATGCCGGCCTCCTCGATGTGCTCCATGACGCCGCCGAGGTAGAGCTCGGTGCCGTCGTAGAGGGCGTCGACGTCGATCTCGATGGCGTCGTCGAGGAAGCGGTCGACCAGGACCGGCCGGGTGGGGCTGATCTCGGTGGACTCGGCGATGTACGCCTCCAGGCGGGCCTCGTCGTAGACGATCTCCATGCCGCGGCCGCCGAGGACGTACGACGGGCGTACGAGGACGGGGTAGCCGATCTCGTCGGCGATGGCCTTGGCGCCGGCGAAGGTGGTCGCGGTGCCGTGCTTCGGGGCGGGGAGTCCGGCCTCGGCGAGGACCCGGCCGAAGGCGCCGCGGTCCTCGGCGGCGTGGATGGCCTCCGGGGAGGTGCCGACGACCGGCACGCCGTTGTCCTTGAGCGCCTGGGAGAGGCCCAGCGGGGTCTGGCCGCCGAGCTGGACGACGACGCCGGCGACGGGTCCGGCGAGCGTCTCGGCGTGGACGATCTCCAGGACGTCCTCCAGGGTGAGCGGCTCGAAGTAGAGCCGGTCGGAGGTGTCGTAGTCGGTGGAGACGGTCTCGGGGTTGCAGTTGACCATCACGGTCTCGTACCCCGCGTCGCTGAGCGCGAAGGAGGCGTGGACGCAGGAGTAGTCGAACTCGATGCCCTGGCCGATGCGGTTCGGGCCGGAGCCCAGGATGATCACGGCGGGCTTCTCGCGCGGCGCGACCTCGCACTCCTCGTCGTACGAGGAGTAGAAGTAGGGCGTCTTGGCGGCGAACTCGGCGGCGCAGGTGTCGACCGTCTTGTAGACGGGGCGGACGCCGAGGGCGTGCCGGACCTCGCGGACGACGTCCTCGCGCAGACCGCGGATCTCGGCGATCTGGGCGTCGGAGAAGCCGTGGCGCTTGGCCTCGGCGAGGAGCTCGGGGTGGAGCTTCTCCGCGGCGGTCAGCTCGTCGGCGATCTCCTTGACGAGGAAGAGCTGGTCGACGAACCAGGGGTCGATCTTCGTGGCGTCGAAGACCTCCTCCGGGGTGGCGCCGGCGCGGATGGCCTGCATGACGGTGTTGATGCGGCCGTCGGTGGGCCGGACCGCCTCGCGCAGCAGCTCGGCCTTGTCGCCGGGCTCGCCGACGAAGGTGAACTGCGAGCCCTTCTTCTCCAGGGAGCGCAGCGCCTTCTGGAGGGCCTCGGTGAAGTTGCGGCCGATGGCCATGGCCTCGCCGACCGACTTCATGGTCGTGGTCAGCGTGGAGTCGGCCTGCGGGAACTTCTCGAAGGCGAAGCGAGGAGCCTTGACGACGACGTAGTCGAGCGTGGGCTCGAAGGACGCCGGGGTCTTCTCCGTGATGTCGTTGGGGATCTCGTCCAGCGTGTAGCCGACGGCGAGACGCGCGGCGATCTTCGCGATCGGGAAGCCGGTCGCCTTGGAGGCGAGGGCGGAGGAGCGCGAGACGCGGGGGTTCATCTCGATGACGATGATCCGGCCGTCGTCCGGGTTGACCGCGAACTGGATGTTGCAGCCGCCGGTGTCGACGCCGACCTCGCGGATGATCGCGATGCCGATGTCCCGCAGCCGCTGGTACTCGCGGTCGGTGAGGGTCATCGCCGGGGCGACGGTGATCGAGTCGCCGGTGTGGACGCCCATCGGGTCGAAGTTCTCGATGGAGCAGACGACCACGACGTTGTCGTTCTTGTCGCGCATCAGCTCCAGCTCGTACTCCTTCCAGCCGAGGATGGACTCCTCCAGGAGGACCTCGGTGGTCGGGGAGAGCGTCAGGCCCTGGCCGGCGATGCGGCGCAGCTCGTCCTCGTCGTGGGCGAAGCCGGAGCCGGCGCCGCCCATCGTGAAGGAGGGGCGGACGACGACGGGGTAGCCGCCGAGCGTCTCGACGCCCTGGAGCACGTCGTCCATGGAGTGGCAGATGACCGAGCGGGCGGACTCGCCGTAGCCGATCTTGGCCTTGACGGCCTCGACGACGCCCTTGAAGAGGTCGCGGTCCTCGCCCTTGTTGATGGCCTCGACGTTGGCGCCGATGAGCTCGACGCCGTACTTCTCCAGGACGCCCTGCTCGTGCATGGAGATCGCGGTGTTGAGCGCGGTCTGGCCGCCGAGGGTCGGCAGGAGGGCGTCGGGGCGCTCCTTGGCGATGATCTTCTCGACGAACTCGGGGGTGATCGGCTCGACGTAGGTGGCGTCGGCGATCTCCGGGTCGGTCATGATCGTGGCCGGGTTGGAGTTGACCAGGATCACCCGCAGGCCCTCGGCCTTGAGGATGCGGCAGGCCTGGGTGCCGGAGTAGTCGAACTCGGCGGCCTGGCCGATGACGATCGGGCCGGAGCCGATGACCAGGACGGACTGGATATCGGTGCGCTTAGGCACGCTCGGCCTCCATCAGGGATACGAAACGGTCGAAGAGGTACGCGGCGTCGTGCGGGCCCGCGGCCGCCTCGGGGTGGTACTGGACGCTGAAGGCCGGCCGGTCGAGCAGCCGGAGTCCTTCGACGACCTGGTCGTTCAGACAGACGTGGGAGACCTCGGCGCGGCCGTAGGGCGTGTCCGAGACCTTGTCGAGGGGGGCGTCGACGGCGAAGCCGTGGTTGTGCGCGGTGACCTCGACCTTGCCGGTCGTACGGTCCTGCACCGGCTGGTTGATGCCGCGGTGGCCGTACTTCAGCTTGTAGGTGCCGAAGCCGAGCGCGCGGCCCAGGATCTGGTTGCCGAAGCAGATGCCGAAGAGCGGGGTCCTGCGCTCCAGGACGCCCTGCATGACGGAGACGGGGCCGTCCGCGGTGGCCGGGTCGCCGGGGCCGTTGGAGAAGAACACGCCGTCCGGCTGAACCGCGTAGACGTCCTCGACGGTGGCGGTGGCGGGCAGCACGTGGACCTCGATGCCGCGCTCCGCCATCCGGTGCGGGGTCATGCCCTTGATGCCGAGGTCGACGGCGGCGACGGTGAACTTCTTCTCGCCGATGGCGGGGACGACGTACGTCTCCTTGGTGGCGACCTCCGCGGAGAGGTTCGCGCCCTTCATCTGCGGGGCTTCCTTGACGCGGGCCAGCAGGGCCTCGTCGCGGACGCCCGTCCAGGCGTCGCCGGAGAAGATGCCGACGCGCATGGCGCCGCGCTCGCGCAGGTGGCGGGTGAGGGCGCGGGTGTCGATGCCGGAGATGCCGACGACGCCCTGGGCCGCGAGCTCCTCGTCGAGCGAGCGCCGGGCCCGCCAGTTGGAGGAGACGCGGGCGGGATCACGGACGACGTAGCCGGCGACCCAGATCTTCGAGGACTCGGGGTCCTCGTCGTTGACGCCGGTGTTGCCGACGTGGGGGGCGGTCATCACGACGACCTGACGGTGGTACGACGGGTCGGTGAGCGTCTCCTGGTAGCCGGTCATGCCGGTGGAGAACACGGCCTCGCCGAAGGTCTCCCCCACGGCCCCGTAGGCGCGGCCGCGGAAGACGCGGCCGTCCTCCAGGACGAGTACGGCGGGAAGCGACCCCTTCCGCTGCGAGGCCGTCCCCGGATTGGAGGTTGTCATCGTGCGGTGCCTTCCGTCGGAGTGGTGCTGTTCTTCGCGTGCATGGAATTGACGGCCTCGACCCAGGCGGTGTGCTCCGCCGCGCGGTCGGACCGGAAGCCCGAGTCCAGGAGCTGATCGCCGTGCGCCCAGGTCACGATCAGCAGCCCTCCCTCGGCGAGGACCTTGCCGGCGATGCCCTTGTCGAGCCGGGCCTCGCGCAGCTGCTCGGCGGGGACGAAGAAGTCGGTCGCCCCGGGGCGTACGACTTCCAGGCCCGCGTCGGTCAGCGTGAGCTCGACCCTGCTGCGGGTGCCCAGGCCGTGCGCGACGATCCGGTCGAGCCACTGCCCGGCGGTCGTCGAGCCGTGGTAGCGGCCGGTCATGCTCAGTTTCGCCTCACCCGGCGTCCGGGGCATTCCCGGCAGCTCCGGCAGGTCCGACTGGAGGCTGCCGCGCCACTTCCATCCCTGGCGCATCAGCCAGTAGACGAAGGCGACGAACAGCGCCAGGCCGACCAGCCAGCCGATGCGTCCGGCCCAGTTGGTGACCTCCGCCGATTTCTCCCCGGCGGCCAGGATGATCAGAGATGTCACGCCAGCTTCCCGTCCACGAGCGTCGCCCGGCCCCGCAGGAAGGTGTGGGTGACGCGTCCCGGCAGCTCGCGGCCCTCGTAGGGGGTGTTGCGGCTGCGGGAGGCGAAGCCCGCGGGGTCCACGGCTCCACGGTATGCCGGATCGACCAGCGTCAGGTTGGCGGGCTCACCTGCCGAGACGGGGCGTCCGTGCCCCTCGGCCCGGCCGATCCGCGCGGGCGTGACGGACATGCGGTCGGCCACGCCGGCCCAGTCGAGCAGCCCGGTCTCCACCATCGTCTGCTGGACGACGGAGAGCGCGGTCTCTAGGCCGACCATGCCCATGGCGGCCGCGGCCCACTCGCAGTCCTTGTCCTCGTGCGGGTGCGGGGCGTGGTCGGTGGCGACGATGTCGATGGTGCCGTCGGCCAGGGCCTCGCGCAGCGCCATCACGTCACGCTCGGTGCGCAGCGGCGGGTTGACCTTGTACACGGGGTTGTAGGTGCGGACCAGCTCGTCGGTCAGCAGCAGGTGGTGCGGGGTGACCTCGGCGGTGACGTCGATGCCGCGGGACTTGGCCCAGCGGACGATCTCGACCGAGCCGGCGGTGGAGAGGTGGCAGATGTGGACGCGGGAGCCGACGTGCTCGGCGAGGAGGACGTCGCGGGCGATGATCGACTCCTCGGCCACGGCCGGCCAGCCGCCGAGGCCCAGCTCGGCGGAGACGACGCCCTCGTTCATCTGGGCGCCCTCGGTGAGGCGGGGCTCCTGGGCGTGCTGCGCGACGACGCCGCCGAAGGCCTTCACGTACTCCAGCGCGCGGCGCATGATCACGGCGTCGTCGACGCACTTGCCGTCGTCGGAGAAGACCGTGACGCCGGCGGCGGAGTCGTGCATGGCGCCCAGCTCGGCGAGCTTCTTGCCCTCGAGGCCGACGGTGACGGCGCCGATGGGCTGCACGTCGCAGTAGCCGGACTCCTTGCCGAGGCGGTAGACCTGCTCGACGACGCCGGCGGTGTCGGCGACGGGGAAGGTGTTGGCCATGGCGAAGACGGCGGTGTAGCCGCCGGAGGCGGCGGCCCGGGTGCCGGTGAGGACGGTCTCGGAGTCCTCGCGGCCGGGCTCGCGCAGGTGGGTGTGGAGGTCGACCAGGCCGGGCAGCAGGACGTGGCCCTCGGCCTCGACGACCGTGGCGCCCTCGGCGGACAGACCGGTGCCGACCGCGGCGATGGTCTCGCCCTCGATGAGGACGTCCTGGGCCTCGCCGCCGAGCACCTGCGCACCGCGGATAAGGATCTTGCTCATGGTTACTTGGTCTCCTCGGTACGGTGGTGGGTGACGGCGGGCTCGTTGCCGCCCAGGAGCAGGTAGAGGACCGCCATCCGGATGGAGACGCCGTTGGCGACCTGCTCGATGACCGTGCAGCGGTCGGAGTCGGCGACCTCCGCGGTGATCTCCATGCCCCGGACCATCGGGCCGGGGTGCATGACGACGGCGTGCTCGGGCATCCTCGCCATCCGGTCGCCGTCGAGTCCGTACCGGCGCGAGTACTCGCGCTCGGTCGGGAAGAAGGCGGCGTTCATCCGCTCGCGCTGCACACGGAGCATCATCACCGCGTCGGACTTCGGCAGCACGCTGTCGAGGTCGTAGCTGATGTCGCAGGGCCATGCCTCGACGCCGACGGGGACGAGGGTGGGCGGGGCGACCAGGGTGACCTCGGCGCCGAGGGTGTGCAGCAGGTCGACGTTGGAGCGGGCGACCCGGCTGTGCAGGATGTCGCCGACGAGCGTCACCCGCTTGCCCGCGAGGTCCTGGCCGAGGCCGGCGTCGCGGCCGACGAGGCGGCGGCGCAGGGTGAAGGCGTCCAGCAGGGCCTGGGTGGGGTGCTGGTGGGTGCCGTCCCCGGCGTTGATGACAGGGGCGTCGATCCAGCCGGAGGTGGCCAGACGGTAAGGGGCGCCGGAGGCGCTGTGCCGGATGACGACCGCGTCGACGCCCATGGCCTCCAGGGTCTGGGCGGTGTCCTTGAGGGACTCCCCCTTGGAGACGCTGGAGCCCTTGGCGGCGAAGTTGATGACGTCCGCGGAGAGCCGCTTCTCGGCGGCCTCGAACGAGATCCGGGTGCGGGTGGAGTCCTCGAAGAAGAGGTTGCAGATCGTACGGCCGCGCAGCGCGGGCAGCTTCTTGATCGGCCGGTCGGCCACCCGGGCCATCTCCTCGGCGGTGTCGAGGATGAGGACGGCGTCGTCGCGGGTGAGGTCGGCGGCCGAGATGAGGTGACGCATCATCGGGGGTTCGCTCCGTGTGGTGGCGAGTGTGAGGGCGTGCGGGCACGCAGGGGTGTGCCCTGGACCCGTCGGGGTGCCGGTACGGCTAGGAGGCGGGCTTGCCACCGAGCAGGACGGTGTCGCGACCGTCCTCCTCGGCGAGCTGCACCTTGACCGTCTCCCGCAGCGACGTGGGGAGGTTCTTGCCGACGTAGTCGGCACGGATCGGGAGTTCGCGGTGGCCGCGGTCGACGAGGACCGCGAGCTGGACGGCGCGGGGGCGGCCGAGGTCGCCGAGCGCGTCGAGCGCGGCGCGGATGGTGCGGCCGGAGAAGAGCACGTCGTCGACCAGGACGACCAGGCGGTCGTCGATGCCGTCGGCGGGGATCTCGGTGCGCCCGATGGCCCGGGCGGGCTTCATCCGCAGGTCGTCGCGGTACATGGTGATGTCGAGGGAGCCGACCGGGATCTTCCGTCCGGTGATCTCCGCGAGCTTGTCGGCCAGCCGGCGGGCGAGGAAGACGCCGCGCGTGGGGATGCCGAGGAGCACCACGTCGTCGGCGCCCTTGGCGCGCTCGACGATCTCGTGGGCGATGCGGGTCAGTACCCGCGCGATGTCGGGGCCCTCGAGAACAGGGCGTGCCGCATCGGTCTGCTGCTGTGCGTCCATATGAAACGGACCTCCTTCTCCGCCTCACGGGACGGTTCTTAAAGGACGTCGGAATTGCGCCTTCGACTGTAGCAGGGGCGGGCGACGGCCCTGCTCACACCCCCGCCGCCGCTCCGGGCGCCGTCGCCCGGGAGGGGCCGGTACGGACCATTCGGCTTGACGGAGACAAGTAACGCTGCGTAACCTCACAGTGAGTCACCAGCCACGCGGCGGAGCCGCACGTTGTCACAGCGTCCGGGGAGCTATATGTCCAGCGAATACGCAAAGCAGCTCGGGGCCAAGCTCCGTGCCATCCGCACCCAGCAGGGCCTTTCCCTCCACGGTGTGGAAGAGAAGTCCCAGGGCCGCTGGAAGGCCGTCGTGGTCGGCTCGTACGAGCGCGGCGACCGCGCGGTGACGGTTCAGCGCCTCGCCGAGCTGGCGGACTTCTACGGCGTCCCGGTGCAGGAGCTCCTGCCCGGCACGACCCCCGGCGGGGCCGCCGAGCCGCCGCCGAAGCTGGTCCTGGACCTGGAGCGCCTGGCCCACGTACCGCAGGAGAAGGCCGGCCCGCTCCAGCGCTACGCGGCGACGATCCAGTCCCAGCGCGGGGACTACAACGGCAAGGTGCTGTCGATCCGCCAGGACGACCTGCGCACCCTCGCCGTGATCTACGACCAGTCGCCCTCGGTGCTGACCGAGCAGCTGATCAGCTGGGGCGTCCTGGACGCGGACGCGCGCCGTGCGGTCGCTCACGAGGACAGCTGATCCTCACCCGCTGAACGACTCAGCAGAAACGTTGCCGCCGGGGTGGCGGAAGACCTTCGGGTCTTCCGCCACCCCGGCGGCTTCGTCGTCTCCGGGCGCCCGCGTACGCCCCTGAGCGCCGTCGCACGGCGGCGTGCGCCGTCACGGGCCTCGGGCGCGGTCGCGCGCGGCCTGCGGCTCCGTGTGGGGTTCCGGGGAGCCTCGGGCGGTCGCGCGCGGCCCGCTGCCCCGTGTGGGGTTCCGGGGAGCCTCGGGCGCCGTGGTGTGCGCCCCGCTTCCCCGCGCGCGGTGCACGGCCCCCTGGGGCGCGCCGGCACGGTCGTACGGCTCGAAGCGCGCTCACGTGGGTCGTCGGCGGGAGGACGTCACGGACGGCGACAGGGCACGGAGGGCGCGGACGCCGAAGGGGCCCGCGGCAGCACGTGCCACGGACCCCTTCGACTGCCGGGAGGGCGCCTCGTTCAGGCGTCCCGGCGCAGGCGCGGCTTCAGGTCCTTGAAGCGGGCCAGCAGGCCGTTGACGAACGTCGGCGACTCGTCGGTGGAGAACTCCTTGGCGAGCTGCACCGCCTCGTCGATCGCCACGGCGTCCGGAGTCTCGTCGAGCCAGATCAGCTCGTACGCACCGAGGCGCACGATGTTCCGGTCGGCGACCGGCATCCGGTCCAGGTCCCAGTCCACCGCGTAGGTCGCGATGAGCTCGTCGATGCGGGCCACGTGGTCCGCGTACCCCTCGACCAGCTGCATCGTGAACTCGCTGACCGCCGCCTGGCGGTCGTCGGACCGGGCGTGCCGGACCCAGTCCGCGAGGACCTGCTGCACGGAGGCCCCGCGCTGGTCGGCCTCGAAGAGGATCTGGAAGGCGCGCTTACGGGCGTTGCTGCGGGCAGCCACGGTTAGCTGTTCACCCGGCCGAGGTAGTCGCTCGTGCGGGTGTCGACCTTGATCTTCTCACCGGTGGTGATGAAGAGCGGGACCTGGATCTCGTGGCCGGTCTCCAGCGTGGCCGGCTTGGTGCCGCCGGTGGAGCGGTCGCCCTGGACGCCCGGGTCGGTGTGCTGGATGGTCAGCTCGACGGCGGCGGGCAGCTCGACGTAGAGCACCGCGCCCTCGTGCTGCGCGACCGAGGCGGTGAAGCCCTCGATCAGGAAGTTGGCGGCGTCGCCGACGGCCTTGCGCTCGACCATCAGCTGGTCGTACGTCTGCATGTCCATGAAGACGAAGTAGTCGCCGTCCATGTACGAGAACTGCATGTCACGGCGGTCGATGGTGGCCGTCTCGACCTTCACACCGGCGTTGAAGGTCTTGTCGACGACCTTGCCGGAGAGCACGTTCTTGAGCTTGGTGCGCACGAAGGCCGGGCCCTTGCCGGGCTTGACGTGCTGGAACTCGACGACGGACCAGAGCTGGTCCCCGTCGAGCTTGAGCACCATGCCGTTCTTGAGGTCGTTCGTGGAAGCCACGGTTGCGGAATCTCCTGGACTGACGTGGGACCACGGAGGCGTACGCGCCCTAGAGCGCGAGCAGCTCCTTGGTCGTGATGGTGAGTAGCTCGGGTCCGCCGTCCGCCTCCTGGCGCACGACGAGCGTGTCATCGATCCGGACTCCGCCCCGGCCCGGGAGGTGGACCCCCGGTTCGACGGTGACCGGCACACAAGCGTCCAGTTTACCCATGGCCGCGGGTGCGATCTGCGGGTCCTCGTCGATTTCCAGGCCGACACCGTGCCCGGTGAGCGCGGGAACGGCCTCCGCGAGGCCCGCCCCGTCCAGGATCTGACGGGCCGCGCGGTCCACGTCGCGGTATTCGGCGCCGGGCGCGAGCGACTCCCGTCCGGCCCGCTGAGCGGCGAAGACGAGGTCGTAGAGCTCGATCTGCCAGTCCGCCGGTGTCGTCCCGATGACGAACGTGCGCCCGATCTCGCACCGGTAGCCGCGGTAGTTGGCGCCGAGGCAGACCGACAGGAAATCGCCCTCCTCGACCCGGCGGTCGGTGGGCCGGTGCCCGCTCCGGCCGGAGTTGGGACCGGTGGCCACGGAGGTCGGGAAGGCCGCGCCGTCCGCGCCATGGTCGACCAGCCGCCGCTCCAGCTCCAGGGCGAGATGGCGCTCGGTCCTGCCGACCAGGATGGACTCGAGGAGCTCTCCGAGTGCCTGGTCGGCGATCTCGGCGGCGATCCGCAGACAGGTGATCTCGTCCTCGTCCTTGACGATCCGCAACTGCTCCACCGCCCCGCGCAGGTCCGCCAGCCGCAGCCGGGGCGCCACCGAGCCCATGGCCCGGTGGCGGGCCACGGTCAGGTGGTGTTCCTCGACGGCGAGGGCGTCGGCGCCGGCCTGGCCGGCGAGGCCGACGGCCGTGACGGCCGGATCACCGCCGCCGGTGGGCAGGACCTTCTGCCGGAGCGACTCGTCCAGCCGCCCGTCGGCCGGATCGCCGCCGGGCGGTGCGGGGCAGAGCAGCACGTCCTCGTCCGGACCGACCAGCAGGACGGCTCCGGGAGGCGAGCCGCCCGCGAGATAGCGGACGTTGGCGGGGCGGGAGACCAGGGCCGCCGGGCTGCCCGCCGCCGCGCACCGGTCGCGCAGCCGCACGCGGCGGTCCGCATACACCTGTGACATGTTCCGAGCCTACGAGGGGCGGCGCGTCCTGGCCTGCTCAGCGCCGCCGACCGGAGCAACGGCGTGCCCTTCGGGCCATCGCCTCCGCTCGCCCGCCCGGCTACCAGGCGGGCGGGCTGGCTATGGAGCGGGCGAGGACCTCGTCGAGGACCCGCGCCGTGGTCTCCACGTCGTACTTGGAGTTGTCGATGATCGGCAGGCCGGAGCCGTACCAGCCGGCCATCCTGCCGTGGATGGAGGCGACCTCCTCGTCGGACAGGCGCCGGTTGCCGCTGCGCTCGGCGTTGCGCTCCAGGACGATCTCCAGGCCGGGCAGGAGGACCACGGGAAGCAGGCCCGGGCCGACGTGGCGCTTCCAGCCGCCGAGGCCGACGACGGGCCGGTCGGGGAAGACGGCGTCGTCGAGGATGCAGGAGATGCCGTTGGCGAGAAAGTTGCGGGCGGCGAAGCCGCAGGTGCGGCGGGCGAGCCGGTACTGCGCCTCGGAGTGCTCGTTCCAGCCCGACTGGGGGTCGGCGAAGCCGGAGCAGACCCATTCCCGGACGTCGTCGAGGCTGATGTGCGCGGTGGGGACGCGGCGTCGCTGGGCCCAGTGGCGCGCGACGGTCGTCTTGCCCGCTCCGGCGGGACCGATCAGCAGGACGGCGAGGGTCGCCGTGCCGGTGCCGGGCTCGGCGTGCGGCGCCGCGGGCAGCGGGACCGGCGGCAGCTGGACGTGCGCGGTGGTGTCCCGGGGCGGGCCGACGGGGGCGGAGGCCGGGTGGGGCGCGCCCGGATGCGGCGGGCCGGGGTGCTGCGCGGCGGGGTGCTGCGGGCCGGAGTGCTGCGCGCCGGACGCCTGGGGCATGCCGCCGCCCCAGCCGGGTGCGGGCCGGCCCGGGGGCGGTCCCTGCGGCACGGGGTGATGGCCCTGCGGCGCGGGCTGCGCAGGTGCGCCCTGCGGGCGGGCCGGGTGCGGGGGTGGTGCCTGCGGCCCGCCATGGGCCAGTGCCGGGGGCGGCGGCTGCTGGCCGCCCTGGGCCGCCGTCCACCCCGACTGCTCGTGCGGTGGCAACGGAGCCCCCACTGCGTGCTGCATCCGGTGCCACTCCGTCTCGTACGGCCGATACTTCCGGGAACGTTACCGCCCCCGGTCCCCGCAGGGGGAACGGCCGGGGGCGGTCGGCAGTGCCCTGTCAGCCGGTCGATTCCTCGGCGAGGGCGCGCAGGGCGAGCCGGTAGGAGCCGATGCCGAATCCGGCGATGGTCCCGCTCGCCACCGCGGCGACGACCGAGGTGTGGCGGAATTCCTCCCTGGTGTACGGGTTCGAGATGTGCACCTCGATGAGCGGGGCGGTCCGCTGGGCGGCCGCGTCGCGCATTCCGTACGAGTAGTGCGTGAAGGCGCCGGGGTTGAGAACGACCGGAATCGAGCCGTCGGCCGCCTCGTGCAGCCAGCGGATCATCTCCCCCTCGTCGTTGGTCTCCCGGACCTCCACGTCGAAGCCCAGCTCGGCGCCGAGGGCCCGGCAGGACTCCGCGAGGCCCTTGTAGGAGGTGGCGCCGTAGATGTCGGGCTCGCGGGAGCCGAGCCGGCCGAGGTTCGGGCCGTTGAGGACCAGCACGGGACGCAGCTCGCTCACGCGGACACCTCGCCGTAGGCCGCGACGAGCACCGCGGGGTCGGGTCCCTCCAGGACGGTCGGCTTGCCGAGTCCGTCGAGGACGATGAAGCGCAGCAGGTCGCCGCGGGACTTCTTGTCGACCTTCATGGTGTCGAGCAGCTTGGGCCACTGGTCCCCGCGGTAGGTCAGCGGCAGGCCGACCGATTCCAGGACGGCGCGGTGGCGGTCGGCGGTGGCGTCGTCGAGCCGCCCGGCCAGCCG
>NZ_JBFASK010000066.1:0-15330 GCF_040677675.1 Streptomyces sp. NPDC053755
AGACGGCGGGCGACACGGACGCGATGCGCGGGACCGAGCTGCGGGCGGTGCTGTGAACACCGCCCACCAGACGGTGGTGTCGGCGGGCAGCTCCACGACGCCCTCCCCGTGGGAGACGGGCTCGTTGGAGAGGAGGAACCGGCCGGGCAGCGGGACGGAGATGGCCCGGCCGGTGGTGTTGGCGGTGCACACGAAGCCGTCGCGGCGGAAGGCGAGGACGCCCTCGGGCGCCTCCATCCACGCGATGTCCTCGCCCGCACCGAGCCCGGGCTGTTCGCGGCGCACGGCGAGCGCACTGCGGTACAGCTCCAGGGTGGAACCGGGGTCCCCGGCCTGCGCCTCGACGCTGAGCCCGCCCCAGGTCGCCGGCTGCGGGAGCCAGCTGCCACCGTCGCCGAAGCCGTACGACGAGCCCTCGACGGTCCACGGGATGGGCACCCGGCAGCCGTCGCGGAAGCCGTCCTGGCCGGTGGCCCGGAAGAAGGACGGGTCCTGGCGCACCTCGTCGGGCAGGTCGGTGACGTCCGGCAGGCCCAGCTCCTCGCCCTGGTAGACGTAGGCGGAGCCGGGCAGCGCCAGCATCAGCAGGGTCGCGGCGCGAGCCCGGCGCAGGCCGAGTTCGCGGTCGCCGGCCTCCCGCAGCTGGGTGCCGAGGCCCGCCGGGTTGGCGAACCGGGTGGCGTGCCGGGTGACGTCGTGGTTGGACAGCACCCAGGTGGTGGGGGCGCCGACCGGGCGCATCGCCGAGAGCGAGGCGTCGATGACCCGGCGCAGCTCGGCGGCGTCCCAGTGGGTGCCCAGGTACTGGAAGTTGAACGCCTGGTGCATCTCGTCGGGGCGCACGTAGTTCGCGGTGCGCTCGACGGTCGGGGTCCACGCCTCGGCGACGAGGACGCGCTCACCGTCGTACTCGCTCAGCACCTGGCGCCAGGAACGGTAGATCTCGTGGACGCCGTCCTGGTCGAAGAAGGGCATGACGTCGTTGCCGAGCAGCTTGAGCTGGTCGTGCGCGCCGATGTCGGGCAGGCCCTCGGCCTTGACCAGGCCGTGGGCGACGTCCACGCGGAAGCCGTCGACGCCCATGTCGAGCCAGAAGCGCAGGATGGAGCGGAACTCGTCGCGTACGGCCGGGTGCTCCCAGTTGAAGTCCGGCTGTTCGGGCGCGAAGAGGTGGAGGTACCACTCGCCGGGGGTGCCGTCCGGCTCGGTGACCCGCGTCCAGGCGGGGCCGCCGAAGATGGACTCCCAGTCGTTGGGCGGCAGTCCGCCGTCCTCGCCCTTGCCGGGGCGGAAGTGGTAGCGCTCGCGCAGCGGGGATCCGGGGCCCTCGCGCAGTGCGCGCTGGAACCACTCGTGCTGGTCGGAGGAGTGGTTGGGGACCAGGTCGACGATGATGCGCAGGCCCAGCTCGTGCGCGTCGCGGATGACCGCGTCGGCGTCGAGGAGGCTGCCGAACATCGGGTCGATGGCCCGGTAGTCGGCGACGTCGTAACCGGCGTCGGCCTGCGGGGAGGCGTAGAAGGGGGAGAGCCAGACGGCGTCGACGCCCAGCTCCTTCAGGTACGGCAGCCGGCTGCGGATGCCCTCCAGGTCGCCCATGCCGTCGCCGTTTCCGTCGGCGAAGCTGCGCGGATAGACCTGGTAGATCACCGCGTCTCTCCACCAGCCCGTGTGCGTGCCGGTGGTCGGGGCGGCGGCGGGGGCAGCGAGGTGCTGGGTCATGACTTCCCTGGGAGGTAAGGAGGGGCGTACACGTACGGGCGGTTGGGCCGCCAAGGGTGTTCAGCCCTTGACGGCGCCGGCGGACATGCCGGTCACCAGGTGCCGTTGGGCGACGAGGAACACCAGCGCGGCCGGGACGGCGATGAGCACGGAGGCCGCGGTCATCGGGCCCCACTGGGCGCCGTACTGGTTGACGAACTTCTGCAGGCCGCCGGCCAGGGTGAGGTTCTCGTCCCCGACCATGAAGGCGGAGGCGTAGGCGACCTCGCCCCAGGCGGTGATGAAGGAGTAGAACGCGGTCACCGCGATGCCCGGCTTGGCCAGGGGCAGGATCAGCCGCCAGAAGGTGCCGAACGGGGTGAGCCCGTCGACCTGGCCCGACTCGTCGATCTCGCGCGGGATGGTGTCGAAGAAGCCCTTCATCATCCAGGCGCAGAACGGCACGGCGATGGTCAGGTAGGTGATGACCAGACCGGCCGGCTGGTTGAGCAGCCCCATCGACGACATGATGTTGTAGATCGGCACGATGAGGACGGCCACCGGGAACATCTGGGTGATCAGCAGCGTCCACATCAGCCCGCGCTTGCCGGGGAAACGGAAGCGGCTGACGGCGTATCCGGTGGTGGAGGAGATGAAGACGCCGAGCAGGGTGGTCAGGCCGGCGACGAGCAGCGAATTGCCGAACCAGCTGACGAACTCGGTGTTCTCCAGCAGGTCGGTGTAGTTCGCGAACGTCGTCTCCTTGAAGAAGTCGGTGGTGTTGGCGTACTGCGCCGGCTTGATGGAGGTCAGGAAGACCCACAGCACCGGGAAGACGGCGATCACGGAGGCCACCGCGAGGGTGGTGTGCAGCGCGATCGAGGCGAGCGGCGAACGGCGACCGCGGAGCGGCGCGTTGGTGGCGGTGGTCACCAGACTTCTCCCTGCTTGCGGAGGACTCGCCGGTAGACCGCGGCGAAGATCATCAGGAGGACCAGGATGAGGACGCCCCAGGTGGACGACTGGGCGTAGTCACGCGGGCTGATCTCGAAGGAGAACTTGTACGCCTGGGTGACGAGGATCTGGGTGGCCTCGCCGGGCCCGCCCCGGGTGAGCAGGAAGATCACCGGGAACATGTTGAAGGTCCAGATGGTGCTCAGCAGGATCACGGTGGTGGACACCGAGCGCAGGCCGGGCAGGGTGATGTGGCGGAAGCGCTGCCAGGCGCTCGCGCCGTCCATCTCGGCGGCCTCGTACAGCTCGCCGGGGATGGACTGCAGGCCACCGAGCAGGGCCACCATCATGAAGGGGATGCCGAGCCAGACGTTGACGGCGATGACCGAGAACTTGGCCCAGGTGGGGTCGTTGAGCCACGGCACGGCGTCGATGCCGCCGCCGGCCAGGATCTGGTTGAGCATGCCGCGGCGCTCGTCGTAGAGGAAGCGCCAGGCGAAGACGGAGACGAAGCCGGGGACGGCCCAGGGCAGGATGAGCAGCATCCGGTAGACGGAGCGGCCGGCGATCCTGCGGTTGAGGATGTTGGCCAGGGCGAGGCCGAGGACGAAGGTCACCGAGACGCAGGCGACCGTCCACACCAGCGTCCAGCCGAGGGTGCCGAGGAACTGGGTTCCGGTGAGCGCGTCGACGTAGTTGTCCAGGCCGACGAACTCGTAGGTCGCCGGGATCTGGTTGACGCCGATGCTGCGTGCGACGTTCCGCTCGTTGGCGTCGGTGAGCGAGAGGTAGATCCCGCGGACCAGCGGATAGCCGATGATCACGCCGATCACCACGGTCGCCGGGGCGATCATCGCCCAGGCGTACCAGTGGGTCGAGAACGAGCGCCCGAGCTTCCGCCCGGGGGTGCCAGTACCGCGGCTCCGGCCGCGGGCGACGTCGTCGCCCGCGGCCTTCGCCACCGACTGGCTGGTGGTGTCCACAGCCATCAGCCGGCCTGCCTTCCTTGTTACTTCCAGTCCTTCAGGAGCTTGCGGTAGGCGTCACCCGTCGCCTTGGCGCCCTGCTCCGGGCTGGTCTGGCCGGTGAGGACCTTGGTGTACTCGACCTGCAGGGGGGCGAAGAGGCTGCCGCCCTCGGGGACCCACGGGCGCTCGACGGCCTTCTCGACGACCGGCTTGAAGAAGCTGATCATCTGGTTGCTCGCGACGTCGGGCTTGATGTAGACGGACTCGCGGGTGGGGAGCAGGCTCAGCTCGGTGGCCGCGGTGGTCTGCGCCTCGACGGAGGTCATGTACTCGGTGAAGGCGTAGGACGCCTCCAGGTTCTTGGAGCCCGCGTACACGGCGAGGTTGTGACCGCCCTGCGGAGCGCCCTGGCCGGCGGAGCCGGCCGGGACCGGCGCGATGCCGAGGTTCGCCTTGTCGGCGAACTCCTTGCCGGCGTAGGTGTCGGTGACGGCCCACGGGCCGTTGATCATCATCGCGACCTTGCCGTCCTTGAACGCGGACTGCATGTTGTCCCAGCCGTTGGTGGCGTCCGTGATCGCGGCCTTGGAGTCGACCAGCTCCTTGACGGTGGTGAAGGCCTTCACGCCGGCGGGGTTGTCGATGGTGATCTTCTTCTGCTCGGCGCTGACCATGTCACCGCCCTCGCCGTAGAGGAAGGAGAGGAACCAGTAGGCGTCGTCGCCGCGCAGGTAGAGGCCGGTCTTGCCGGTCTTCTGCTTGATCTTGGTGGCGACGCTCTTCAGCTCGTCGATGGTCTTCGGTGCCTCGACACCGGCCTCCTTGAAGATCTTCTTGTTGTAGAAGATGCCCATGGAGTCGATGACCTGCGGGACGGCGTAGGTCTTGCCGTTGTACTTGGTGGAGGCGGCGGCCTGCTCCAGGAAGTCGTCCTGGTTCTTCAGAGCCGCGGTGCCGTCCAGCGGGGCGAGGTAGCCCAGGTTGGCGAAGTCCGGGGTCCAGGCGACCTCGGAGCGGATGACGTCGGGAGCGCCGGAACCGGACTGGGCGGCGTTCTTGAACTTGTTCTGCGCCTCACCGAACGGCACGTTCACGTACTTGACGGTGACCTTGGGGTGCTTCTTCATGAAGCCCTCGGCCAGCTTCTTGAAGACCTTGTCCTCGCTGCCGACGTTGGACGTGTCCCACCAGGTCACGGTGCCGGAAAGCTCGCCCGAGCCCTTCGAGGCACCGGTGTCGCCGCCGTCGCTACCGCATGCCGCCAGGGTCACTCCCAGGGCCGCGACCAGCGCGGTGGCCGCTATGCCACGCCGCATGTGAACTCCTTCAAACGATCCCGGGTGAACGAGGGGCTAAGACCTTCCTCATGCGACCGCTCCCTCGCGGCGCGCCGGGTTGCCAGGAACGTAACAGGGATGAAAACGAGCCGAAAGAGCTTGCGAGAAATTTCTGCAAGGACCGGGGATCGTTACATGCGCGTGTCCCGAAGGTTGCCATCGAGTCGCTTGACAGTGCGGTGGGAGGGGTTCTTGCGGAGCCCGCCCCGGCCTGCAAGCCTTTGCGTGATTCCTTGCAGGAGCGTTTCACGACCGGCCTGACCTCGTTGTCAGGACGGAAGACCGCAGATCCTCGGCCCTGGAACACGCGAGAGGGACACCGCACATGGCCCACGAGCTCACCGACCCGTCGCCGCTGCCGGACCTTGCAAACCCTTGCGAGCGCCGCGTGGGGTGGTGGCGGGACGCGGTCATCTACCAGGTGTACGTCCGCTCCTTCGCGGACGGCGACGGCGACGGGATCGGCGACCTGCGAGGGGCCCGCGAACGGCTGCCCCACCTGGCCCGGCTGGGCGCGGACGCGGTCTGGCTGACGCCCTTCTACGCCTCCCCCCAGGCCGACGGCGGCTACGACGTGGCCGACTACCGCGCGGTCGACCCGGTCTTCGGGGACCTTGCGGACGCCGACGCCCTGGTGCGGACGGCCCACGGGCTCGGCCTGAAGGTCATCGTGGACATCGTCCCCAACCACACCTCGGAGCGGCACCCCTGGTTCACGGCGGCCCGGGCGGCGGCCGGTCCGGAGCGGGACCGCTACGTCTTCCGGCCGGGGCGGGGACCCGACGGCTCCCTGCCGCCCAACGACTGGGAGTCCGTCTTCGGCGGCCCGGCCTGGACGAGGGTGGCCGACGGCTCCTGGTACCTCCATCTCTTCGCCCCCGAGCAGCCCGACCTCGACTGGGAGAACGCCGAGGTCAGGGCGGAGTTCGACTCCGTGTTCCGGTTCTGGCTCGACCGGGGCGTGGACGGCTTCCGGATCGACGTCGCCCACGGCATGGTCAAGGCGGACGGCCTCCCCGACATCGGCCACGGCCACCAGGCGAAGCTGATCGGCACCCAGCGGCTGCCGTTCTTCGACCAGGACGGGGTCCACGAGATCCACCGCGAGTGGCGGCGCCTCCTGGAGTCGTACGGCCCGGACCGCATCGGGGTGGCCGAGGCCTGGGCACCGACCCCGGAGCGTCTGGCCCTCTACGTACGCCCCGACGAGATGCACCAGGCGTTCAACTTCCAGTTCCTCAACTGCCCCTGGGACGCGGCGGCGCTGCGCTCGGTCGTCGAGGAGTCACTGCGGGCCACCGCCTCGGTGGGGGCCGCCACGACGTGGGTGCTCTCCAACCACGACGTCGTGCGTCACACCACGCGGTACGGCGCGGGCGACCCGGTCACGGGCCTGCGGCGGGGCCGTGCGGCGGCGCTGATGATGCTGGCGCTGCCCGGCTCGGTCTACCTCTACCAGGGCGAGGAGCTGGGCCTGCCGGAGGTCACCGACCTTCCGGACGCGGTCCGCCAGGACCCGGCGTTCCTGCGCGGCGAGGGACAGGACGGACTGCGCGACGGCTGCCGGGTCCCGCTGCCGTGGACGGCCGAGGGACCCTCGCTCGGCTTCGGCCCGGCCGGCGCCTGGCTCCCCCAGCCGCCGGAGTGGGCCGCTCTGAGCGTCGCCGCCCAGAGCGGCGACCCCGGCTCCACCCTGGAGCTGTACCGCAGTGCCCTGCGGCTGCGCCGGGAGCACCCCGCCCTCGGCGCGGGGGAGGCGGTGGAGTGGCTGGACGCCCCCGCCGGTGTCCTCGCCTTCCGGCGCCGCTCGTCCGACGGTGACGTGCTGGTCGTCCTGAACACCACGGACCGGGACGCGGCGATCGAGCCACCGGGTCCGGTGACGCGCCTGCTGGGCAGCGCGGGCGGCGAGGCGCCCGGTACGGAGGGCGCGGGCGGCGTCGCCGGCGGGGCCGCGGAAGACGCGGGAGGCGGCGAGGGGATCGGCAGGGGAGGCGGCATCGCCGTCGGCGCGGGAGGCGGCGAGGGCGATCCCCTCGTCCCCTCCCCCGCGCGCGAGCCGGCCCCGCTCACCGTCCCGGCGCAGGACACCGCCCACGTCCTGGTGCCCGCCGAGTCCTGCGTCTGGTGGGCAATCTGACGTGCGACCGGTACAGTCCAACTCCATGACCGCGCGGCTTGCCGACATCGCAACCCAGGCGGGGGTCAGTGAAGCCACAGTCAGCCGCGTGCTCAACGGCAAGCCCGGTGTGGCCTCGGCCACCCGTGAGTCCGTGCTTGCCGCGCTCGACGTCCTCGGCTACGAACGTCCCGTGCGGCTGCGCCAGCGCAGTGCCGGGCTCGTCGGACTGATAACCCCCGAGCTGGACAACCCGATCTTTCCCGCGCTCGCGCAGGTCATCGGGCAGGCCCTGACCCGGCAGGGCTACACCCCCGTCCTCGCGACGCAGACCCCCGGCGGGTCCACCGAGGACGAGCTGACCGACATGCTCGTCGAGCGCGGGGTCTCCGGCATCATCTTCGTCTCGGGCCTGCACGCCGACACCACCGCCGACATGACGCGCTACGACCAGCTGCGCGGCAAGGGCGTCCCGTACGTCCTGATCAACGGCTTCTCGCCCAAGGTCCAGGCCCCCTTCGTCTCGCCCGACGACCGGGCCGCGATGCAGCTGGCCGTGACGCACCTGGCCGCCCTCGGGCACACCCGGATCGGGCTCGCGGTCGGGCCCAAGCGGTTCGTGCCGGTGCTGCGCAAGATCGAGGGCTTCCAGCTCGGCATGCGGGACCGGCTCGGGCTCTCGCCCGAGGAGTCCGAGAAGCTGATCCAGCACTCCCTCTACACCCTGGAGGGCGGGCAGGCCGCCGCGGGCGCGCTGATCTCCGGCGGCTGCACCGCCGTCGTCTGCGCCAGCGACATGATGGCGCTGGGCGCCATCCGCGCCGCCCGGCAGCAGGGCCTGCACGTCCCCAAGGACGTCTCGGTGGTCGGCTTCGACGACTCGCCGCTCATAGCTTTCACGGATCCGCCGCTCACCACCATCCGCCAGCCCGTGCAGGCGATGGGGCAGGCCGCGGTCCGCGCGCTGCTCGAGGAGGTCGGGGGCACCCCGGCTCCGCACAGCGAGTTCGTGTTCATGCCCGAGCTGGTGGTGCGCGGTTCGACCGCTTCCGCCCCTACCCCGAGAAACCCCTGATCCCAGCGGCCTCCGCCTCGTTCCTCAGGCGGAGCACATGCGGCCCGGGCCCGACCGGAGGATGATCGGTCGGGGGGCGTGGATCTGGCAGACTCTCTCCCTATGGGTGAAACGACCGTGAAGAGTTTGGAAGGCCGGACGGCGGCCACCCCGTCACCCATCGTGGCCGGCGGCAGGTGGGCGCGACGGCGGACGCGCGTACCCCGGCGCCCGCGGATCTGGTTCGAGATCCTGCTCATCGCGGTCAGCTACTGGACGTACTCGCTCATCCGCAACGCGGTGCCGGAGCAGAAGGCGCAGGCGCTGCGGAACGCCGACTGGATCTGGCGGGCGGAGGAGTCCGTCGGCCTGGCCTTCGAGCAGACCGTCAACCACGCCGTGAACTCGGTGACGTGGCTGATCGTGTCGATGAACTACTACTACGCCACGCTGCACTTCATCGTGACCATCGGTGTGCTGGTGTGGCTGTACCGCCGGCAACCGGGCCGCTACGCCGGGTTCCGCACGGTTCTGTTCTCCACCACCGGTGTGGCGCTGGTCGGTTACTACCTGTACCCGCTCGCGCCCCCCCGGCTGATGAACGGCCAGGCGTTCATCGACACCGTCCTGGTGCACCACACCTGGGGCTCGATGGCCTCGGGCAACCTCAAGAACATGTCGAACCAGTACGCGGCCATGCCGTCGATGCACATCGGCTGGTCGCTCTGGTGCGGTCTGACCATCTTCCTCCTGGCCAAGGCGCCGTGGGCGCGTGTCCTGGGCCTGCTCTACCCGGCGGCGACGCTGGTCGTCATCGTGGCCACGGCCAACCACTTCTGGCTGGACGCCGTGGGCGGGATGATCTGCCTGGCCTTCGGCTTCGGCGTCTCGTTCGTCCTGTACGGCGCGATGCCCCACCGGCTGCCCCGCGAGGTGGTCGTTCCGGAGCCCGCGCGGCCAGGTGCCGCACCGGACTCCGCGCGCCCGGACTCCGCGGCGCCTGAGGACTCCGCCCGCACGGACGCCGCAGCTGAGGACGAACGGCAGGGCGCCGCGCGGGACACCGATCGCGACGCCGAGCAGCCACGGGTCGGCTCCCGCGGGTGACGCCTGCGGCCACCGACGGCCGCAGGGGCGCCTGCCCGGCCTCGTCGGCCGGAGCCGACGGCGGAGGGCGACCGACCTCGGGGGCGCGGGTCAGCCGCCGTAGAACAGCTCCTCGACCACGGCCCTGGCCCGGCGCGTGATCCGGCGGTAGTCGTCGACCATCTCGCCGATGCGACCGGGGCCGTATCCGAGGTAGCGCCCCACCGCGGCCAGCTCGCGGCCGTCGGAAGGGAAGGTGTCCCCCGGCCTGCCGCGGACCAGCATCACGGCGTTGCGGACGCGGGTGGCCAGGACCCAGGCCTCGTCCAGGATCCGTGCCTCGTCCCCCGGGATCAGCCCCGCCGCCCGCGCGGCGGCCAGCGCCTCACGGGTACGGGTCGTGCGCAGGCCGGGTTCGGCCCAGCCGTGGCGCATCTGGAGCAGCTGGACCGTCCACTCGACGTCGCTCAGCCCGCCCCGGCCCAGCTTGGCGTGGAGCGTCGGGTCGGCGCCGCGCGGCATGCGCTCGGTCTCCATCCGGGCCTTGAGGCGGCGGATCTCGCGGACCGCGTCCTCGCCGAGGCCCTCCACCGGATAGCGCAGCGGGTCGACCAGCTCGATGAACCGCTCGCCCAGCTCCAGGTCCCCCGCCATGGGCTCGGCGCGCAGCAGGGCCTGGCTCTCCCAGACCAGCGACCAGCGGCGGTAGTACGCCTCGTACGACTTCAGCGTGCGGGCCAGGGGGCCGCTCTTGCCCTCCGGCCGCAGGTCCGCGTCGATGAGCAACGGCGGATCGGCGGTGGGGACCTGCAGGAGCCTGCGGATCTCGGTGACGACCCGGTTCGCGGCCCGGGCCGCCTCGTGCTCGGGTACACCCTCGCGCGGCTCGTGCACGAACAGGACATCGGCGTCGGATCCGTAGCCCAGTTCGTGCCCGCCGAACCGGCCCATGCCGATGACCGCGAAGCGGGTCGGCAGCCGGTCTCCCCACTCGGCGCGCACGGCGGCCCGCAGGGCCCCGGCGATCGTGGCGGCGTTCAGGTCGGTCACCGCCTGGCCGACCCGGTCGACCAGCGCCGGGTCCGGCTCGCGCGGGCTGTCCTCCGTCCCGTACGAGCCGATGAGATCGGCCGCCGCCGTACGGAACAGCTCTCGGCGGCGTACGCCACGGGCCGCCGCGACCCCCTGCTCGGCGCCGTCGGCGCGGCCCACCGCCGCCAGGACCTCCTGCTCCAGGTGGTCGCGGCCGCGCGGCTTCAGCCCTTCCGGATCTCCGAGGATCGCCACCGCCTCCGGCGCCCGCAGCAGCAGGTCGGGGGCGAGGCGCCCGGCGGAGAGCACCCGGGCGAGGTTCTCCGCCGCCGCGCCCTCGTCCCTCAGCAGCCGGAGGTACCAGGGCGTCTTGCCGAGCGCGTCGGACACCTTGCGGAAGCCGAGCAGTCCGGCGTCGGGGTCGGCGGAGTCAGCGAACCAGCCGAGCAGGACCGGCAGGAGCGTGCGCTGGATCGCCGCCTTGCGCGTGACGCCCGAGGCGAGCGCCTCCAGGTGCCGCAGGGCCGCGACCGGGTCGGCGTACCCGAGCGCTTCCAGCCGCTGGCCGGCGGCCTTCGGGCTGAGCCGCGTCTCGCCGGGGGTGAGCTGGGCGACGGCGTCGAGCAGCGGCCGGTAGAAGATCTTCTCGTGCAGCCGGCGGACGACGGCGGCATGCCGCTTCCACTCCTTGTTCAGCTCCGCGACCGGGTCGGTGCGCAGCCCGAGGGAGCGGCCCAGGCGCCGCAGGTCCGCGTCGTCCTCGGGGACCAGGTGCGTGCGGCGCAGCCGGTAGAGCTGGATGCGGTGCTCCATGGCGCGCAGGAAGCGGTACGCCTCGTCGAGCTGGGCCGCGTCCGCGCGGCCCACATACCCGCCCGCGGCGAGCGCTTTCAGGGCGTCCAGGGTGGAGCCGCTGTGCAGGGTGGCGTCGCTGCGGCCGTGCACCAGCTGCAGGAGCTGGACGGCGAACTCGACGTCGCGCAGGCCACCGGGCCCGAGCTTCAGCTCGCGCTCGACATGGGCGACGGGGATGTTGTCGACGACCCTGCGGCGCATCTTCTGCACGTCGGGGACGAAGTTCTCGCGTTCGGCGGCCTGCCAGACCAGGGGTGCGACGGCGTCGATGTAGTCGGCGCCCAGCTGGAGGTCGCCCGCCACGGGGCGGGCCTTCAGCAGCGCCTGGAACTCCCAGGTCTTGGCCCAGCGCTGGTAGTAGGCCAGATGGGAGGAGAGGGTGCGGACGAGGGGGCCGTTGCGCCCTTCCGGCCGCAGGTTGGCGTCCACCGGCCAGATGGTGCCCTCGACGGTCGTCTCCGAGCAGATCCGCATGAGGTGCGAGGCGAGCCGGGTGGCCGCCTGCACCGCCTTGCCCTCCTCCGCGCCGGGCACGCCCTCGACCGGCTCCCCGACGAAGATCACGTCGACGTCGGAGACGTAGTTGAGCTCGTGACCGCCGCACTTGCCCATCGCGATGACGGCCAGTCGGCAGAGGGCCGCGTCCTCGGGAGCGGCGGCCCGGGCGAGGGCGAGGGCGGCGCGCAGGGTCGCGGTGGCGAGGTCGGCCAGCTCGGCGGCGGTCTGGGCGACGTCGGCGGTGCCGCAGACGTCGCGGGCGGCGATGGCGAGGAGGCAGCGGCGGTAGGAGACGCGCAGGGCGACGGGGTCGCCGGCGTCGGCCAGGCAGCGCTCGAACTCGGCGACGCCGGGGTTCAGATCGGCCGCCTCGTACGTGACGAGGGCCTTCCAGTCGCGGGGGTGGCGGGCCAGGTGGTCGCCGAGCGCCTCGGACGCGCCGAGCACGCCGAGGAGCCGGTCGCGGAACGGTTTGGCGGAGAGCAGCGTGGAGGTGAGGGTCTGGCGCTCCTCCTCGGGCTGGGCCTCGGCCAGCCGGACCAGGCCGCGCAGGGCCAGGTCGGGGTCGGCCGTGGCCCCGAGGGCGTCGAGGAGCACGGAGTCGCCGCGCACGGCGGCCAGTTCGGGGACGTCGAGCAGACGCTCGGCGCCGGACGGATCGGTGAACCCGTGCCGCAGCAGCCGCGTGAAGATACTGCTCCTGCGTCCCGGCACCGTCATTCCGCCGCTCCCTCCACCGTCCACGGATTCGAGCCTATCCGCAGCGGGGTTCGGGGTCGCCCCGGGGACGGGCGGGCGAGGGGTCCTTGAGCTGCGGGGCCCTCGGCCCGGCGCTCGGCGCGGGTCCGCTGGCTGGCGGGGTCCCGGCCCGGCGGGGCCCTCGGCCGACGCCTCAGGGCCTCGGGAGGCAGGCCCGGCGGGCGTACTCGGCCGACGCCTGTCGGCCCCGGCAGGCCGGCCCGGCGGGGGCCCTCGGCGCGGGTTCGCCGGGTCCCGGCCCGGGCGGCCCGGACGGCCGGGTCCGTGCTGCCGGCGGCGGTGCGCGCGAGGACCGGTCACGCCCCCCGGCCCACGCCCTTCGCCCACACATGCGGGACCTGTTGGGCGATTCGACGTGCGGGAGGACCCGTCCGTGGGTCACGGTGGACCCGCCCCGGTCCCCGCCGCCACGCCCGTACGGCCTACGGCTGCGCCCGGGGCGGGCCGTTCGGCCACACCCGCTGGTGTTTCTGAGGAGACTCTCCATGAACTGGACGCTCGAAGTCGTCCCCGTGCCCGTGACCGACATGGACCGGGCGAAGGAGTTCTACGGCGACAAGTGCGGTTTCAAGATCGATCTCGATGACGAGGTCGCGCCGGGGATGCGCATCATCCAGGCGACCCCGCCCGGCTCGCGCTGTTCCATCGCGATGCTGAGCGGCATGCCGACGATGCCGGGCACCCGGCAGATGACCCCGGGCTCGCTGCACGGCCTCCAGCTCTGCGTGACCGACATCGAGGCGGCCCGCGAGGAGCTGGTCGGCCGTGGCGTCGAGGTCACCCCCATCCGCCATGTCGGCGAGCGGGGCTGGGAGGACGGCAAGGGCGAGACGTGGAACTCGTTCATGTCGTTCGAGGACCCGGACGGCAACGGCTGGGTGGTGCAGGAGGCTCCGTCGGACCTGTCGGAGCGCTGAGGAGGCCGAGGGGACGGCCGGAGGCGAGGCGATGCCTCAGGCGGAGAACTCCACCCGGTGGAGACGCAACCGCTCGTCCTCCCCCACGCACGGCATCCCCACCGCCTCCATCACCCGCTGAGAGGCCACGTTCCCGAGGTCGGCGTCGCCCTTCACCCCGGCGGCGCCCGCCTCGCGGGCGAGGTCAAGCACGGCCCGCAACGCCTCGCGGGCGTACCCGCGGCCCCGGGCGCCCGGTACGAGGCCGTACCCCACGGTCACGAACCGCTGCTCGTCCGGCGGCCCGTGGAACCCGATCCCGCCGACGGTGACGCCGTCGTCCCGGCACCGTATCCCGTACGACCGGAAGACCCCCGGATCCCCGCGCTCGGCATGGCAGCGCAGGAACCCGCCGACCACGGCGACGTCCCCGGCGCCCAGCGGTCCTCGGGCCGCGGCACCCGGGCCACGACGCGCTCGCCCTCCTCGACGGTGAGGGGATGCAGCAGGAGCCGCTCGGTGGTGAGCGGCGCGGGGGGGGGCTTCACGATCGTCACGCGCGCAGTGTTCGGCGCCCGACCGGCGCCGTCGACGGAGTTTCCGGCGCACGGCTGCCGTCGTGGCGCCGGTGGCGTGCCGCTCCCCCTGCCTCCGCTACGAGCCGGGGGCCCGGTATCCGACCCGACTCGCCGTACGCAGGGCTTCGAGCGTCTCGTCGACGGTCAGGAGGACGGTCGTCTCGAACGAGCTGAGCGCGCCCCCTCCGCTGATCGCGAGCGCGACCCCGGCCATGGAGACGTTGTCCGGCGCCTCCCAGAGGTTGTAGCCGTCATACGTCCCGAAGGCGTACCAGAAGCCGTGGAGCTTCCCGCCGACGGACTCGATGTACGTCCGGGCGGCCGCGGCCCGGTCCTCGGGGTGGCCGGTCAGCCTCGCCCAGGTCTCCGGGGTGTAGCTGAACCTCGACAGATAGAGCGGCATCACGCGTCCCTTTCGTTCCGACGAGGAATGCCCCGGCGAAGGCCCCGGGGAGCGCGATCCGCCCGGGAGGCGGCCTCATGTCCCCCGAACGGCGGCCTCTCGGCGATCGGCGGGCGGCTCGGCGGCCTCCTCCGAAGCCGGCTCCACCTTCGTGTGGAGGATCTCCCGTGCCTGCTCAGCGGCGCGGGCGATGCTCTCCGAGACGAAGTCGAGGAAGCGGGCGATGTTCTCCAGGCGGGCGGCCGCGGGGCTGTCGGCGCCGAGGACGCCGACGCCCTGCCGTGCCGTCTCGACCAGCTCGGCGGTGGACCGGGCGCTCGTCATCATCGACTGGTACCAGACGTCGTCGTCGACGATGTAGCGCTCGCGACGGCGTTCGTCGCGCTCCCGGCGGACGAGGTTCTGGCCTTCGAGGAACGCGATCGCCTTGGAGACGGACGCCGGGCTGACCTGGAGGCGCTGGACGAGTTCGGACGCGGTGAGGCTGCCGGTGTCGCTGGTGTAGAAGCAGGTCAGCACCCGGGACATCATCTTGGGCAGGCCCGATCCCATGAGGACGGTGGTGAACACCTCCTCGTAAGCGCGCAGGGCCTCGGCGTCGCGCCCGTCGGACCGCGGGGGCGTCCTGGGATCGCGCGTCGCGGTCTGGGCGCGGCGGCGGGCGCGGTGCTCGGTGGCGCGGTGGGCGAGGTCGGCGCGGTAGGCGGTGGGGCCGCCGTTGCGCATCACCTCGCGGGTGATCGTCGAGGTGGGGCGGTCGAGGCGTCGGGCGATCTCGGCGTAGGCGAGGCCGTCGGCCAGCCCGAGAGCGATCTGCTGACGTTCCTGCTGAGTGAGTCTGCCTCCCGGCATCGCGGTCCCCTCTGCGGTCGTTGGTGCTGCCTGATGCCCTCACCATAGCGTTCACCGCTACTCCATTGCAATGAGAAGAGGAGGGATTGTTGCGTTAGACGAGGAGCCATTGCAATGAAATACACGCCTCTATCTGCAATTACTGGAACTGTAGGCAACAAGCTTGTTGCCACATTCTTGAACGCAACGTAGCGTTTCTCTCATCGGAAACAGCGCTCCGGGTGACGGGGCGCACGAT
>NZ_JBFASK010000067.1:0-12725 GCF_040677675.1 Streptomyces sp. NPDC053755
CACGCCGCCCAGTTCGCGCCCGCGGCCTGAAGGGGGCGCGCCCGGCGGGCGCCTCGGTACGGTGAGGGCGTGACCCTCGCACTCACCGTACTCACCACCACCGACAGCGCCGACAAGGCCGAGGCGCTGGCCCGGGGCGTCGTGGAGGCGCGGCTCGCCGCCTGCGCCCAGATCTCCGGGCCCGTGACCTCCGTCTACCACTGGCAGCGGGCGATCGAGACGAGCGAGGAGTGGCAGGTGCTCTTCAAGACGACGGACGCCTGCTATGCCGCCCTCGAAGCTCATCTCCTGGCGGCGCACGACTACGAGACGCCGGAGATCATCGCCACACCCGTGGTCAGGGGCTCTGCCGGCTATCTCGCCTGGCTCGCGGCGGAGACGGTCGCGCCGTGACGGCCGCGCGGGAGCTGCCGTTCTTCGTGTACGGGACGCTGCGCCCGGGGCAGTACAACCACGGCCTGTTCCTGCGGGGCCGCACGGCCGGCGAGGAGCCCGCCCTGCTGCCGGGTGCGCGGCTGTACGACGGTCCGGGCTACCCCTACGCCGTCGCGGCCGGGACCGCCGAGGGGGGCGACGGCGGGGGCGACGGCCGCACCGGTGACGGTCCCGTGGCCGTACCCGGAATCGCAGGCGACCTGGTGACGGCCGCCCCCGGCGCGTACGGCGAACTGCTCGGCGTGCTCGACCGCCTGGAGGAGTACCGGGGCCCCGGCCATCCCCGCAACCTCTACGAGCGGGTGGAACGGACGGTGGTCCGGCTCCGGGACGGGGTGTCCGTCCCGGCCTGGGTCTACCTCGCCGCGCCGGGCGCGCTGCCCGGGCCGGTGATACCCGGCGGCGACTGGGTCAGGCGGACGGCCGCTCCCGTTCGAGGCGGACCGCGCACACCTTGAACTCCGGCATCCGCGAGTCGGGGTCGAGCGCCGGATTCGTCAGCGTGTTGGCGCGCCCCTCGCCCGGCCAGTGGAAGGGCATGAAGACGGTGTCCGGGCGGATGGCCGCGGTGATCCGCGCGGGGGCCACCGACCGGCCGCGCCGCGAGACCACCGCGACCCGCTCGCCCTCGGCCACCCCCAGCCGGTCGGCGAGCCGCGGATGGAGCTCCACGAAGGAGCCGGGCGCGGCGGCGTTCAGCTCGTCGACGCGCCGGGTCTGCGCGCCGGACTGGTAGTGGGAGACGACCCGCCCGGTCGTCAGCACGACGGGGTAGTCGGCGTCCGTCTCCTCGGCGGCCTCCCGGTGGACGACGGCCACGAACCGTGCCCGCCCGTCGGGCGTGGCGAAGCGGTCGAGGAACAGCCGCGGGGTGCCCGGATGGACGCCCACGGGGCTCGTGCCCGCCTCCTCCGCCTCGGCCGCCCCGTCGGAACCGGACGTCGCGTCGGTGACGTCCGGGCAGGGCCAGAAGACGCCGTTCTCCTCCCGGATGCGGCGGTAGCTGATGCCCGAGTAGTCCGCGGGCCCGCCCGCCGAGGCGCGGCGGAGCTCGTCGAAGACCTCCTCGGGGTCCGTCGGGAAGCCCTTCTCCCAGCCGAGCAGCCCGGCGAGGGAGTGCAGCACCTCCAGGTCGCTGCGGACCCCGGGCGGCGGCGTGATCGCCCGCTGCCGCAGGATCACCCTGCCCTCCAGGTTGGTCATGGTGCCGGTCTCCTCCGCCCACTGGGTCACGGGCAGCACCACGTCGGCCAGCGCGGCGGTCTCCGACAGGACGACGTCCGCGACGACCAGGAAGTCCAGCGAGCGCAGGCGTTCCTCGACATGGGCGGCGCGCGGGGCGGAGACCACGGGGTTGGAGGCCATGACGAGAAGGGACTTCACGTCCCCGCCGAGCGCGTCGAGGAGTTCGTACGCACTGCGTCCCGGGCCCGGCAGCGACTCCGGCGCCACCCCCCACACGCGCGCGACGTGCTCCCGCGCGGCGGGGTCGGTCAGCTTGCGGTAGCCGGGGAGCTGGTCGGCCTTCTGGCCGTGCTCGCGGCCACCCTGTCCGTTGCCCTGGCCGGTGAGGCAGCCGTAACCGCTCAGCGGCCGTCCCGCCCGTCCCGTCGCCAGGCACAGATTGATCCACGCGCCGACCGTGTCGGTGCCCTTGGCCTGCTGCTCGGGGCCCCGCGCGGTGAGCACCATCCCGCTCTCCGCGTCGCAGAACATCCGCATGGCGTCCCGCAGCAGCGGCACCGGCACTCCGGTGATCCGCTCGACCAGCTCCGGCCAGTGGGACATCGCCCCGGCCCGCGCGGCCTCCCAGCCCTCCGTACGCTCCCGGATGAACTCCTCGTCGGTGCGGCCCTCGGACACCACCAGGTGGAGGAGCCCGAGCGCGAGCGCGAGGTCGGTGCCGGGGCGGGGCGCGAGGTGGAGGTCGGCCTGCTCGGCGGTCCTGGTGCGGCGCGGATCGACGACGATCAGCTTGCCGCCGTTCTCCTTGAGTTCGGTGAGGTAGCGCAGGGCCGGCGGCATGGTCTCGGCGAGGTTGGAGCCGACGAGGATGACGCAGCCGGTGCGCGGGATGTCCTCCAGGGGGAAGGGGAGCCCCCGGTCGAGCCCGAACGCCTTGCCGTGGGCGGCCGCGGCCGACGACATGCAGAAGCGGCCGTTGTAGTCGATCTGCGAGGTGCCGAGGACGAGCCGGGCGAACTTGCCGAGCGTGTACGCCTTCTCGTTGGTGAGGCCGCCGCCGCCGAAGACGCCCACCGCGTCCGGCCCGTGCGCGGCACGGGTCCGGCGCAACCCGTCCGCCACCGCGACGAGTGCCTCCTCCCAGGTGGCCGGACGCAGTGCGCCTGTGTCAGGGCATCGGACCAGGGGCTCGGTCAGCCTGACCCGGGAGGAGAGTACGGCCGGGGCGGTGCGGCCCTTGCCGCACAGCGCGCCCCGGTTGACGGGGAAGTCGGTGCGCTCGACCACCTCGACGGACCGCTCGCCGGAGCGCTCACCGGTGGGGCGGAGCGACATACCGCACTGGAGGGCGCAGTAGGGGCAGTGCGTGGGGGTGGTGAGGACCTCGGACATGTACGGAAGCGTGCGACGGTCGTGTTACGTCCGGGGACGCGCCGGATTACGGGAGCGGTGCATCGTGCTCAGCCGCGCGGGCGACCGGAGGTGAGGCCGCGGCGGCCCCGGCGGACCCCGGCCGGTGCCCGCCGGCCTGACGGGAGCGACGGTCGGCGCACACCGCTCGGCGCTTCTCGCGGGACCGCTCGGCGTGGGCGGCCCGGCGCTGTGACGGAGAGGTGGGCGCGGACCGCCTGGCTCTTTCTTCGGGTGCGGTCGGCGCGGATCGTCTAGCGCGCCGAGGCCAGGGCCTCCGTCACGCCCTGCTCGCGGTCGCCGAGGAAGTGCGGGTCGGGGCGGAGGGCGGCGTCCAGGGCCGCCTTGCCGGCCGCGAACAGCTCCCGGGTGCCGCCGTAGTACCAGGTGGCGTCGTGGGGTTCGGCGACCCCGACACCGTACGACTCGACGCCGGCCGCCCCGCACAGTGCGACGGCCCTCTCGATGTGGAAGTCCTGGGTCACCAGGACCGCCCGGTCGACGCCGAATATCTTCCTGGCGCGGACGCAGGAGTCCCAGGTGTCGAAGCCGGCGTAGTCGCTGACGATCCGGCCGTCCGGCACCCCCTGCCCGGTGAGGTAGGCGCGCATGGCGTCCGGCTCGTCGTACGCGACCCGGCTGTTGTCCCCGGTGACGAGGACGACCTTGACCTTGCCCGTGCGGTAGAGCTCGGCGGCGGTGTCCAGCCGGTGGGCGAGGTACGGCGTGGGGCGGCCCTTCCACAGGCCCGCGCCGAAGACGACGGCGACGTCCTGGGCGGGCACGTCGGCCGCGGTGCGGAGCCGGCCGTCGGCGGCGGCGTGCATCCAGGTCGCCGGGGCGAGCGCCAGGACGGCCCCGAGCATCAGCGCCTGCGCCGTGCGGCGGCGCGCCCGCGTGGTGCGGGGCAGCGGCCACCCCACGGACCGCTTCGGCCGCCCGGGACCCTTCGGCCGGGCGGGTGGGCGTACGCGTCGCATGGACGAACCTCCGTGGATGCCGTCTGCGCGGTTCACGCCCGCGCCGTCACCCCGTTCGACGCAGAACGGGGCCTCTCGGTTCGTCGTGCCCGTACAGAACCGCGGCCAGGGCGATGCCGAGGAGGGCTCCGAGGAGCTGCGCCCCGATGAAGCCGGGCAGCGAGCCCGGGGCGATCCCGGTGGAGGAGTCGGTGAGGGAGCGGCCGACCGTGGCCGCCGGGTTGGCGAAGGAACCGGAGGAGGTGAACCAGATGGCCGCCCCGATGTAGGCGGCCACGGCGACCGGGGCGAGCGAGGGGCGGCCGATGCGGCGCAGGCCCTGGACGACCAGGACGAGCCCGGCGGTGGCCACGGTCTCACCGAGCAGCAAGGGCGTGTCCGAGCGCACCTGCGTGGCCCAGTCGCCCGGGGGCCGGCCGAACATCGCCTCGGCGAGCAGGGCGCCCACGACGGCCCCGGCGAGCTGGGCACCGACGTAGAGGCCGACCTCGCGGACGTCGGGGGCCCGGTCCTCGCCCCGGCGGGCCCACCACTCGGAGAGGGTGACGACGGGGTTGAAGTGGGCCCCGGAGAGGGGCCCGAGGAGCGCGATGAGGACGCCGAGCCCGACGGCGGAGGCGAGCGAGTTCGCCAGCAGCCGTACGGCGATGTCCTCGCTGAGGGCGTCGGCGCGGATGCCGGACCCGATGATGACGGCGACCAGGGCGGCGGTGCCCACGAGTTCGGCGGCGACGCGTCTGCGGAGCCGGGGAACGGACGACGGGGTTCTCATAGTGGAAAATATATTCCGCAGTGTGGAAGGTTGGGAAGAGGCGGTCTTGTACGATCCGCGCATGATCACGGATGCCGTCCGCAACAACGCCGAGTGGTGCGAGGCGATGTGCCGTGCCCACGGCCGCCCCGGCGCCTTCGCGCCGCAGGCCTGGACCAACAGCCGCCGGACGCCGCCGTACTACCCCGACGCCGTGACGCTCACCGCCGAGGCGTCCGCCCGGGACGTGCTCGACGGCATCGACCGCGGCGCCCCCGGCGCGTCGGTCAAGGACGCCTTCGCCCGCCTCGACCTGGCGGCGGACGGCTTCCGGATCCTCTTCGAGGCCCGCTGGATCCACCGTCCCGCGGGACTCCCGGTGCCCTCGGTACGGGCGGCGTGGCGCCCGGTCCGCACCCCGGCGGAACTCGCCGCCTGGGCGGCTGCCTGGAGCGGCGGCGACCCCGACGAGGCCGCCCTCTTCCGCCCCGCGCTGCTCGCCGACCCCGCGACGACGATCGTCGCCGGATACGGCCCGGACCACCGGATCGTCGGCGGCGCGGTACTCAGCGACAGCGGGCCGGTGACCGGGGTCTCCAACCTCTTCGCCGCGGAGGGCACCGACCCGGCGGAGGCATGGGCCGGCTGCCTGTCCCTGCCCGACGCCACCCGGCCCGTCGTCGGCTACGAATCCGGGGACGACCTGCCCCCCGCCCTCTCCCTCGGCTTCCGGGAGACCGGACCCCTGCGCGTCTGGCTCGACACCGGCGCCTGACACGACGGCCGGGCTTCCGCGCGCCGGTTCGGGTCCGGTGCCTGACACACCGGCCCGGCGGCGGGTGAGGGCGCCGTAAACACTCGTGACGTCCGCGCAACGGGCAGGCAACGTGCCGGGGTCACGATCGGTGCATGACGGAGCCGCACCCCCTGTTCCACAGCACCGCCGAGCCGCTCGCCCGGATCAGGGCGCGACTCGGCGCCGGTCCCGGCCGGGTGCATCCGTCCGGGCGCCCCGGCCGAATCACTGTCGAGACCCTCGTGCCCCCCGACGAAACGCGCCCGCCCATGAAAGACCGAGGCACCCGTACCCCCGCCCCCACCCTGATCGCCGTGGGACACGGCAGCCGCGACCCCCGGGCCCGCGCCGCCCTCGCCCTCCTGCTCGACCGGGTCAGGGAGCTGCGCCCCGCGCTCGACGTGCGGCTCGCCCACGTCGAGTTGAACGCCCCGCTCCTCGGCGACACGCTCGCCACGCTCGGCGAGACGGGCGACCGCGAGGCCGTACTCGTCCCGCTGCTCTTCGGACGCGGTTACCACGTCAAGCACGACCTGCCCGCCGCCGCCGGCGCCGCGCCCGCCGTACGAACCCGGATCGCCGCCCCCCTCGGCCCGCACCCGCTGCTCGTCGAGGCCCTCGCGGACCGGCTCGCCGAAGCGGGCTGGACCCCCGCCGACAGCGCCTCGCGCGCCACCGCCGTCGTCCTCGCCTCCGCCGGCTCCCGCGACCCCGAGTCCCTCGCCGGAATGCGCCGCACCGCCGCGCTCCTCGGCGAACGCCTCGGCGGGGTTCCCGTCGTCCCCGCCTACGCCTCCGCCGCCACCCCCACCGTCCAGGACGCGGTACGGCTCCTCGCCGCCCGCGGCCGGCACCGCGTCGCCGTCGCCTCCTGCTTCACCGCGCCCGGCCTCTTCGCCGCCCGCACCGCCGCCGAGGCGCCCTGGATCGCCGCCGCCCCCCTCGGCGCCCACCCCGCCCTCGCCCGCCTGGTCCTGCACCGCTACGACCGGGCCCTCGCCGCCCTCCTCCCGGCATGCCCGCGGGAACTCGCCTCCGCCTGAGGGCATGCCTGTCGGTCCCGGCGGTTACCTTCGGTGCATGGAAGGCATCACGGACACCCCCGGCTATGACGACACCGCGACCGAGCGCTGGGCCCAGGAGCCCGACAAACGGCCCGGGCGCACCGCCTTCCAGCGGGACCGTGCGCGCGTGCTGCACTCCAGCGCTCTGCGCCGCCTCGCCGGCAAGACCCAGGTCGTCACCCCCGGCACCCGCAGCCACGCCTGGGACGCCAGTCCCCGCACCCGGCTCACCCACTCCCTGGAGTGCGCCCAGGTGGGACGCGAGCTGGGCGCCGCCCTCGGCTGCGACCCCGACCTCGTGGAAGCCGCCTGCCTCTCCCACGACATGGGCCACCCGCCCTTCGGGCACAACGGCGAACAGGCGCTCAACGACTTCGCCAAGGACTGCGGCGGCTTCGAGGGCAACGCCCAGTCGCTCCGCCTCCTCACCCGGATCGAGCCCAAGCGGTTCGTCGAGACCGACGGCGGCGTCGTCAGCGTCGGCCTCAACCTCACCCGCGCCGCCCTCGACGCGGCCACCAAGTACCCCTGGGCGCGAGGCGGTCACCCCGACGACCCGCACTCGCCGAAGTTCGGGGTGTACGAGGACGACCTCCCGGTCTTCGACTGGGTCCGGCAGGGCGCCCCCGAGCACCGCAAGTGCTTCGAGGCCCAGGTCATGGACTGGTCCGACGACGTGGCCTACTCCGTCCACGACTTCGAGGACGGACTGCACGCCGGCCACATCGACCCGAACATGCTCTTCGCCGAACCCGAGCGCGCCGACATCTGGACCGTCGCCGTCGGACGCTACGTCCCGTCGGACACCGACCCGGCCGAACTCGCCGCCGCCCTCGACCGCCTCGTCGAGCAGGACTGGTGGCCGCACGGCTACGACGGATCGGCGGTCGCCCAGGCCCGCCTCAAGGACGCCACCAGCCAGCTGATCGGCCGCTTCTGCCTCGCCGCCGAAGGCGCCACCCGCGAGCGGTACGGCACCGGCCGCCTCACCCGGTACGCCGCCGAACTGGTCGTCCCCCGCGAGACCCGCAACGAATGCGCCGTCCTCAAGGCCGTCGCCGACCGGTACGTCATGCAGCGCGCCGAGCAGGAGGTCCTCCGCGCCGACCAGCGCGTCGTCCTCGCCGAACTCGCCGAGGGGCTCACCGCACGCGCTCCCGAAGGGCTCGACCCGCAGTTCCGCGCCCTGTACGACGCCGCCGCCGACGACCGGTCGCGCAAGCGGGTGATCGTAGACCAGATCTCCTCCCTCACCGACGCCTCCGCCCGCGCCCTCCACGCCCGCCTCCGCCCGCGCCACGCGTAGCCCCGCCGCCGCGCCACGGGCGGCCCACCGCCGGGCCGGGGGAGGCCCGACCGCCGGCCCGCCCCCTTCCGTCATCACCCTGCGTACGGGAGGCTCGTCCGGGGGTCCGGGGCGGTACGGCTCGCCGAACGCCCGGAGGCGTAGCGTGGAACCGGTCGCAACGAGGAGGAATCAACGTGGTCGACGCAGATCAGACCTTCGTCATCGTCGGCGGAGGGCTCGCCGGAGCCAAGGCGGCGCAGACGCTCCGGTCGGAGGGGTACAACGGCCGGGTCATCCTCATCGGCGACGAGCGCGACCATCCGTACGAACGCCCGCCCCTGTCCAAGGGGTATCTCAGCGGCAAGGAGGAGCGGGACACCGTCTTCGTCCACGAGCCCGCCTGGTACGCGGCGAACGACATCGAGCTGCACCTCGGCCAGCCCGTCACCGCCGTCGACCGCGAGGCCCGCACCGTGCGGCTCGGCGACGGCACCGCCATCCGCTACGACCGGCTGCTCCTCGCGACCGGCGCCGAGCCCCGCCGCCTCGACATCCCCGGCACCGCCCTCGCCGGCGTCCACCACCTGCGCCGGCTCGCCCACGCCGACCGGCTCCGGCAGGTCCTCGCGGGCCTCGGCCGCGACAACGGCCATCTGGTGATCGCCGGCGCGGGCTGGATCGGCCTCGAGGTCGCCGCCGCCGCCCGCGGCTACGGCGCCGAGGTCACCGTCGTCGAGTCCGAGCCCGCCCCCCTCCACCACGTCCTCGGGCCCGAGCTGGGCCAGCTCTTCGCCGACCTGCACACCGAGCACGGCGTCCGCTTCCACTTCGGCGCCCGGCTCACCGAGATCGTCGGCCAGGACGGCATGGTCCTCGCCGTCCGCACCGACGACGGCGAGGAGCACCCCGCCCACGCCGTCCTCGCCGCCATCGGAGCGGCCCCCCGCACCGCCCTCGCCGAAGCCGCCGGGCTCGCCCTCGTCGACCGGGCTCACGGCGGCGGCATCGCCGTCGACGAGTCGCTGCGCACCTCCGACCCGGAGATCTTCGCGGCCGGCGACGTCGCCGCGGCCCACCACCCGCTGCTGCACACCCGACTGCGCGTCGAGCACTGGGCCAACGCCCTCAACGGCGGCCCCGCCGCCGCCCGCGCCATGCTCGGCCGCACGGTCTCCTACGACCGCGTCCCCTACTTCTTCTCCGACCAGTACGACCTGGGCATGGAGTACTCCGGCTGGGCGCCGCCCGGCTCGTACGACCAGGTCGTCCTGCGCGGCGACGCCGGCAAGCGGCAGTTCATCGCCTTCTGGCTGAAGGACCGCAAGGTGCTCGCCGGCATGAACGTGAATGTGTGGGACGTCACAGAGCGGATCCAGCGCCTCATCCGATCCGGCGCGCGGCTGGACCCGGACGCCCTCGCCGACCCCTCCGTCCCCCTGGAGAGCCTCGCCTGACCCGCCTGCCGCCCGCCGCCGGCGGCGTCGCCCGTGGGGGCGGCCGCCCGGACCGGCCGTAGACTTCACGCGTGGCAGGCAGGATCAACGATGACGACGTGAAGGCGGTACGGGACGCGGTCCCGATCGACGCCGTCGTGTCCGAGTACCTCCAGCTGCGCAACGCCGGCGGCGGCAATCTGAAGGGCCTGTGCCCCTTCCACGACGAGAAGTCCCCCTCCTTCCAGGTCAGCCCCGCCAAGGGCCTGTTCCACTGCTTCGGCTGCCAGGAGGGCGGCGACACCATCGCCTTCGTGATGAAGATCGACCACCTCTCCTTCTCGGAGACGGTCGAGCGCCTCGCCGCCAAGGCGGGCATCACCCTGCGGTACGAGGAAGGCGGTTACAACCCCGGCCACCAGCGCGGCGAGCGGATCCGCCTGGTGGAGGCACACAAGGCCGCGGCCCAGTTCTACGCCGAGCAACTCGGCGGTGCCGAGGCCGAGATCGGCCGCAAGTTCCTCGCCGAGCGCGGCTTCGACCAGGCGGCGGCGGAGCACTTCGGCGTCGGCTACTCCCCGGCCGGCTGGGATCACCTCACCCGCTACCTGCGCGGCAAGGGCTTCTCCGACAAGGAGCTGATCCTCTCCGGTCTCTCCCAGGAAGGCCGCCGCGGCCCCATCGACCGCTTCCGCGGCCGCCTCATGTGGCCGATCCGGGACGTCGGCGGCGAGGTCGTCGGCTTCGGCGCGCGCAAACTGCGCGACGACGACAACGGCCCCAAGTACCTCAACACCCCCGAGACGCCGATCTACAAGAAGTCCCAGGTCCTCTACGGCATCGACCTGGCGAAGAAGGACATCGCCAAGGTCAGCAGGGCCGTCGTCGTCGAGGGCTACACCGACGTCATGGCCTGCCACCTCGCCGGCGTCACCACCGCGATCGCCACCTGCGGCACCGCCTTCGGCGGCGACCACATCAAGATCCTGCGCCGGCTCCTGATGGACAACGGCTCGGCCCGCGTGATCTTCACCTTCGACGGCGACGCCGCCGGACAGAAGGCCGCCCTGCGGGCCTTCGAGGACGACCAGAAGTTCGCCGCCGAGACGTACATCGCCATCGCCCCCGACGGCATGGACCCCTGCGACCTGCGCCTCGCCAAGGGCGACCAGGCCGTCGCCGACCTCGTCGAGCCGCGCACCCCGCTCTTCGAGTTCGCCCTGCGCCAGATCGTCGGCCGCTACGACCTGGAGACCCCGGCCGGCCGGGCCGCCGCCCTGGACGAGGCGGCCCCGGTCGTCGCCCGGATCAAGAACGTGGCCTCCCAGCACGAGGTCGCCGTCCAGCTCGCCGGCATGCTCGGCATCCTCGACACCCCGTTCGTCGTCAGGCGCGTCGCCCAGATCGCCCGCTGGTCACGCGACCGGGGCGGCCGGGGCCCGGCCTCCGCCGAGCGCGGCCGCCAGGCCCCCGCGCAGATCCAGGCGCCCGCCGCCCAGTCCGGCCCGGCCCTCAATCTGCGCAGCCCCGCCCACCGCACCGAACGTGAGCTGCTGAAACTGGCCCTCCAGCGCCCCGAACTGGTCTCCCCGGCCTTCGACGCGTACGGCATCGACGAGTTCACCGCCCCGCCCTACGCCGCCGTGCGCCAGTGCATCCAGGACGCGGGCGGCGCCACCGGCGCCCCCTCCGACTATCTGGCCACCGTCCGCGAGGCCGCGCCCAACGACACCGTCCGGGCGCTCGTCACCGAACTCGCCGTCGAGGCGATCTTCGCCAAGGTCGTCGACGAGGCGTACGCCGGCGACCAGCTCGTCACGGTCCGGCTGCGCGCGGTCGACCGCCGCATCCGCGACGTGCAGGGCACCCTCGCCCGCCTCGGCGCGAACGGCGACCCGGAGCGGCTGGCTGCCGTGCAGAACGAGCTGTGGGTCCTGACCCAGTACGGCCAGTCGCTGCGGAACAACGGGGCGGCGGCGCTCTGACGCCTCCTGCGAGAGCTTCGGCGGGCCTCCCCGCCGGCTCTGACGTTCGGTGACCCGCCGAACTCAAAAAGTCACCGCACGCCCCTCGTGGCGGCGATGTGTCGTACCCCACACTGGGGGCGGTGCCTGAGCCCCCGGAGCACCGGCAGCGATCACCTGGAGGTCGCCCCCGTGCAGACCCAGACCCTGTCCCCGACGGACGTCGCGCCCGAACGGCCGGCCGCCCCGCGCGCGGAGGCGCCGGAGCCCTCCGAGGCGGCGGAACCCGCCGAGCCCGCCGAGCCCGCCGACTTCGCGGACGAGGCGCCCGAACCGGAGACAGCCCCCCGCCGGGCCGACGCCGGCGGCAGCGGGCCCTCCTCCGACCTCTTCCGCCAGTACCTGCGCGAGATAGGCCGCATACCCCTGCTCTCGGCCGCCGAGGAGGTCGAGCTCGCCCGCCGCGTCGAGGCCGGTCTCTTCGCCGAGGAGCGGCTCGCCTCAGCCGCCGACCTGGACTCCCAGCTCGCCCTCGACCTGGACCGGCTCGTCGTGATGGGGCGGATGGCCAAGCGCCGGCTCATCGAGGCCAATCTGCGGCTCGTCGTCTCCGTCGCCAAGCGGTACGTCGGGCGCGGCCTGACCATGCTCGACCTGGTCCAGGAGGGCAATCTGGGCCTCATCAGGGCCGTGGAGAAGTTCGACTACGCCCGCGGCTACAAGTTCTCGACGTACGCGACCTGGTGGATCCGCCAGGCGATGTCCCGGGCCCTCGCCGACCAGGCCCGGACCATCCGCGTCCCCGTCCACGTCGTGGAACTCATCAACCGGGTCGTCCGCGTCCAGCGACGGATGCTCCAGGAACGCGGCTACGAACCCACGCCCGAAGAGGTCGCCGCCCAGCTCGACCTGGCCCCCGAACGGGTCGGGGAGGTCCTGCGGCTCGCCCAGGAACCGGTCTCCCTGCACGCCCCGGTGGGCGAGGAGGACGACGTCGCCCTCGGCGACCTGATCGAGGACGGCGACGCCGCGTCCCCCGTCGAGTCCGCCGCCTTCCTCCTGCTGCGCGAACACCTGGAGGCGGTCCTCTCCACCCTCGGCGAGCGGGAACGCAAGGTCGTCCAGCTCCGCTACGGCCTCGACGACGGCCGGCCCCGCACCCTGGAGGAGATCGGACGCCTCTTCGGCGTGACCCGCGAACGCATCCGCCAGATCGAGTCCAAGACCCTCGGCAAGCTGCGGGACCACGCCTTCGCCGATCAGCTGCGCGGCTACCTCGACTGAGGCCGTCCCGCGGCGGCCTGCGCGGGGCGCCCCGTGCCGCGTCCCGCGCGGTACGGGGCACCCGGCCGGACGGTCACCTCACCGGCCGGCGGCTCAGTCGACCTCGGCGACCGCCTGGGCGAACTGGGCGGCGTA
>NZ_JBFASK010000068.1:0-10753 GCF_040677675.1 Streptomyces sp. NPDC053755
CGCCCGCACCGTCCCGGACGGCTTCCTCCCTTCGGTCGAGGGCGAGGAGGACGCGACCTTCGAACCGATGCTCCGTCTGCCGACCGAGTAGGACAGCCCCGCCCGCGCCGCCTTCCGAACCCCGACGCACCGCTACGGCGGCGCAGGCCCGCTACGTGGCCAGTTTCGAAGTGCGCTCCGGACAGGCAGCGCTGACATAGCGCAGGGCGGTCTGCGCGGTCATCCTGAAAAGCCGCATCAGCTTGAGGGGATCCCGGTGTCAAACGCCTCGTTGAGCATGCGGTCCTGCCGTAGGCAGAGCAGGGAGTCTTGCCAGTGGCGGGCGAGAGGCCTGGGCGCGGCGCTCGGACGCGGCGCGGCGCTGGGCTCCGGTGAGCGGGTCGCGGCGTCCAGGCGCGAGGCGCCGGTGGAGCGTGTGTGCGTGAAGGCTGCCGGCCGGGCGAGGTTCTGCGGTGTAGGCGTACGCCGGTCCAGGTAGGTGCGGAACGCAGACCGGCCAGCGAGCGCACCCGTCCTGTCAAGGGTGCCGTCAGCGACCATACGGAGTGGCGGTGCACTGTGTAGGACCTGATCGCCCGTTAGGCGGGCATGGGGTGCCGTCCTCCGACCGCGCCGGCCCTCACGGTCGTGAGGGCCGGCGGCGGCGGAGCTGGTGCTGGTGCTGGTGCTGGTTGCAGAGGCGGTGGGGGCTCAGGGTGCGTAGAACCCCTTGTACGTCGCCGATCAGGTCGGTGCTGCCGGCGTGGTTGTACAGGGTGATCTTGCCGTCCTTGACGGGCACGACGAGGTTGGCCACCGGCCGTCCGGCCGTCACGTTCAGGTTCGACGTGTTCGGCCGGCTCGCGCCGTAGGGGTAGACGGAGACGTAGGTGTTGTGGGTCGCATTGGTGGCCGTCACGTTCATGACCACCGGCGGTGACGCTATCGGCGGGCACGCCGTTGCGCCCGGCGACCTGGAGCGTCACCGTCCGGCCGGCACCCACCTTTGCCTTCGGGGCGCCGATGCGGTTGACGGTGCTGAGGGCGCGGGACGGCGCGAGGGGCTCGAAGAGGGGGCCTTCGTAGGGGCCCGCGTAGTAGCCGACGACGTCGGCGAGCACGTCGAGCGTACCGGCGGAGGGTAGAAGTGCAGAGCGTCACCCATCGGTACGACGACCAGGTTGGATGCGGTCTGGCCAGCCGCCACATGACGTGTGAGTGCTGCCAGGAGTCGGCGAACATGGAGCCGTAGACGGAGACGTGGGCGGAGGCGGTCGGGTTGATGGTGCAGCTAGGCACGGTTCCTGCGGGAGGCGTACGCCTTGTCCGCCCGCACCCGGTCGGGGCGGACGCGTGGTCGGCCCGGCCCGAGGCGGGGCACGCGGACCTTCTCCAGCACCGGTTCGAACTGCGGCGAGTCCCCGCGCTGCCCTGCCGTGATCACGATCGACATGCGCTTCTGGCCCTGTTCGACGGCCAGGTGCAGCTTGGTGGTGAACCCGCCGCGCGAGCGTCCCAGCCCGTGATCACGTGGCTCGGTGAAGACACCGCCCGGTGGTTCCTTTTGCAGAACGCCCTGCTTGCGAGCCCCGGCCGCATGTTGATGGGCGCGGCAGACCGTGGAATCGACGCTCACGTCCCACGTGAGCGCCTCCTTCGCGTCGGCAGGGCCTGGAGCCGACTGAGGATCCGGTGCCAGGTGCCGTCCCGCTGCCACCGGCGGAACAGGTCGTAGACCCGGCCCCACGGACCGTACTCGACGGGCATGTCCCGCCACGCACACCGGTCCGGACCCGGAACCGTATGCCGTCGATCAGCAGCCGCCGGGGCCAGACGGGCGGTCGCCCCGACTTTTTCCCCTTCGGTAACAACGGCTCCAGGACCGCCCACTGCTCGTCCGTGAGATCTCCCCGCCCCATGACCTGTGATCACCCAAGATCCACTTTCGACACACGGCCTAGCAAACCTCATTGTGTGCTGGGGGCAGGTGCACTCTGGCGAATAGCAAGGGCGATTCCTCCCAGTGCGGTGCCCATCCGCTGGCGTTGCCATCACCTACTGCCGTCAGACGCCGCAACGGGCCCCACCGGATTCGTTCCGGCGGGGCCCGTTGCCGATGCGTCAGTGTCTCGTCGAGTCGCCGATCAGGCTCCGTCTGACACGACGGACTGCGCAACTCTCCGATAGTGCAGAGCCCCTTCCCCTGCCACCTTCCGCACTGCCGTGACGCCTTGCGCACGTGCCGCGGTAACCGATTTCTCCTGGCAGGCGAGCTCGAATTCTTCAAGTCCTGCGCCCGCTGCCGATTGCCAGAGCGACGTCGCGTCCGTAGCCTTCTGGAATATTTCGGCTACGAGATCCGGACTGACTCCAGACGACACCACATTGAGCCCCACTTCAATAACATCAAGGCCTGCCCTAAAAAACTCCGATTCAGGGCGCCCGGATGGAAACGTTTCAGACAATTCTCGATGCGCCGTCAACGCCTCTTCGAGGGCAGCAGAATTCAATTCACGCCCCTCGTATGACCTCATGCTCGCCCGCAGCCCAGCGTCTACACGATAGTAGACGTCCTCGAAACCGGCGGCCTCCGCAAGAATGTAGAGGGCGCCCCCGACCCGCAGGGACGTCGCGCAGCAGAGAGCCCCTACCGCCTCGGCGGTCAAACCTTCCACTTCCATACTCCTTCAATCCCTTCCCTTCCAGCAATCACCAAGCTGCGGAAGTTTCCGATGTAAGCGTCGCGCCACGCTGCACCAGGAAATTCTCGCATCGCGGACAGATTGGGCGACTCACGATCAACAACTTGGGCTGCAACTGGAGCCCGCCCACGACCTCGTTGAATAGCTTCACCTCGGCATGCCACAGGTTGTCCCGCGTGATCAACCTGGCTGGCTGCGGAATTCGGAAGCCGAAGGTGGTTTCGCCGAGCCCAGGGAGTGACGTGAATTGAGCGGGAGTCATATCGGCGCGAGCGCCAACGGCGAAGAAATCGAGTCCCTCACCCCCTGCGCTATCCACATGCAGCCCACCCATCGTTCGGAATCCCGCCCCGCCCCCTGCGGCATCCGTGATGTCGTCGACCAGGCCTTGCAGATGACCTTCATCGACGGCACCGCCACCGCAGTTGTGGACGAGGACCGGGGTGGCACCGGCCAGCACATAGTACGTGTGGAGGTTGGATACGGTGAGGTTGCGGACGCTGACGTCCCGGGCGACCCAGCGTGCGATCGAGGTGATCTGAGCGTACGTGCCCGCGCTGGTCTTGAGCCACTGGCCCAACTTTAGGTCGGTGGCGTCGATCCACTTGCCGACCTCGGCTACCCAGAACGGGTGGCCCTCCGTCGCGGTGACCTCGGCCGTCTTCGAGCCGGACAGGCCATCCGTATCGATCCTGACCTTGACCAGGTGCTTGCGGCCCTGGCCCTTGATCTCGGCCGTGACCGTCTCTATCCGGGTCTCGCCGGTCTTCGGGTCGGTCGCGACGACCTTGTCGCCCGTCTTGACCCTCTCGATCGGCTTGGTGGAGCCGTCGGCCATCAGGACCTTGGTGCCCGGCGTGAAGCTGTTGTCTGCGATGTTGCAGGAACCGCCACCTCCGTCGGCCTTGCCGCTGTCGCCGCTGCCGCTGCTGCCGCCCTTATTGCGGGAGGAGGCACCGGAGTTTCCGCCGGTCTTGCCTCCGCCTCCACCCTTGCCGCTGGTGGAGGATGCTTTCGGCGCGGCTTTGGCTTGGGCCTGCTTCTGGACGGGGTTGCCGGTCTTCTTCTTCTGGGCTAGTGCCTTGTCGGCGATTCTCTTGGCTTGTTCAGCGGCCTTCTTCGCCTTTTGGGCGGCTTCCTTCTTGGCCTTTTCGATCGCCGCCTTCTTGGCTCTCAAGGCTGCGGCTTCGGCCGCCTTCGCTGCCTTGAGGACGGCTTCAGCTGCCTTCTTCGCTGCTCTGAACGCTTGGATGGCGCTGATGGTGCGGTCGATGGCCCGAAGGACTGACGGAATTTTGCCGAGTTTGGCCCAGGGGATGGCCCCGATGATCAGGCTGCCACAGGACCACATGTCACCGCCGAAGCAGGCCATGGCGTCGTTGATGCCGATGAAGTCCTTCAGGGTCTCCCAGGCCACGGCGAGGATCACCGAGGTCAGGGACTTGCCCATGGTGGACTGCGCCTGCGCGACCTGCGCCGCGGACAGACCCGCGCCCGCGAGGGCCGCGGCCTTTTCCGAGGCGGTTAGTACTCCAGCTGTAGATCGTGATCTTCATGTCTGATCGGTGGCTTGTCGGTGGTAGTGGCTGGTCCTGGATCGGGCTTGGTGGCGGCGTCGCCAGAGGGACCAGCGCAGCTTGTGGACGGCATCGGGCGTGGATCGGACGAGCGCCGTGAACAGTCGCTGGATTTCGTTGCAGGTGAGCGGGATCAAGTCGTCCGGGGTGGGATGGCGGGCGTGTTCTGCGGCTCGGATGACCGCCAGGAAGGCGTGCGCGAGCATGGCCAGGGTGACCCAGCGCGACCAGGAAGTGAAGCGCCGGACCTGGTGCTCGTCCAGTCCGGTTAGGCCCTTGCCCGACTGGAAGGTCTCCTCCACTCGCCACCTCGACCCGGCGACGCGGACCAGTGTGGCGAGGGGCTTCAGGGCGGGCGAGAAGCAACGGTAGTAGGCCCGTTCGCCGGTGGTGCGGTTGCGGCGGATCAGCAGTTGGCGGTGGCCCGGTCCGGAGTCGGCCAGGTCGATGACCGCCCAGTCGTAGTAGCGGTGCCCCTTGGCGCCGGCTCCGGCCGACAGCTTCTGCCAGGCCCGCTTGGGCACCTTCGCGGCCAGCGCGTCGGCCCGGAACTTGCCGGCACCGGTGATGACCTCGGCCGAGGAGGCGACGGCCAGCACGAAGCCGACCCCACGCTCTTCCAGCAGGGCCCGCAGACGCGGGTTGCCGCCGTAGACCTCGTCGCCCGTGACCCAGCCCACGTGGTGCCCGGCGTCGAGGAACCGGCCGATCATGCGGCCGGCCAGCTCCGGCTTGGTGGCAAAGGCTGTGTCTTCGGGCAGGCCGGCGGCCCGGCAACGGTCCGGCTCACACGTCCACGAGCGCGGGAGGTAGAGCTCTCGGTCCACCGCCGCGTGCCCGCGCGCTCCCGCATAGACGAGGTAGACCGCGACCTGAGAGTTCTCGATCCGGCCCGCGGTGCCGGTGTACTGGCGCTGCACGCCGACCGTGCGGGTGCCCTTCTTCAGGTCGCCGGTCTCGTCGACGACGAGGACTGCCCGCTCATCGTGCAGTTGCTCCATGACGTAGTCACGTACGTCGTCGCGAACCGCGTCGGCGTCCCAGGACGCCCGGCACAACAGGTGCTGCATGCCGTGCGGCGTCGCTTCCCCGGCCCACTCGGCTATCGTCCAGCAGTTCTTGCGCGGCAGGTCGGACAGCAGCCCGAGCACCAGCCGTCCCGCCCGACGCCGGGCCTCCACCCGTGCGAACCGTCCGGCTATCCGTCCCATCAGGCCCTCGAACGCCTCCTGCCAGCGGGCAGGGTCTACGCTGTGACCCACGGCCACCGCATGATCGTTTGTCTTCACACACCGATGATCAACGGTGGCCGCAGCCATACCGGGCAGGAGGAACACCATGCAGATCGCCGGCGTCGACATCTACCTCAATCACCCCGTTCTGCACCTCGGGGCAACCGACTGGGTTCCACTCTCCCTCGCCCTGGACGCCGCCCCCGCCGCCAGTTGCGACACCCACGTGGCCGTCCGGGTTCGACCCCAGAGAGGGCTGATCAAGGTGCGTCTCTTCACGCCGCCTGATGACCCGCAGGCCGAAGACCCCGACGCGGAGTTCACCACCGTCTTCGACGGCCCCCTCCTGCTGCCCGACGGGCGCATTGCAGTCGGCGATGTCGAACAACTAACCCGCTTCGTGCACCGAGTGGGCGACCGCGGGCAGTTCAACGTGCGCGTCGCCGTGGACACACCGGGGCCAGACGCCAGCGCCATCGACATCGTCATCACCGGCCCGAGCAAGTGACCCGCGAGACGCCCATCCCGGCATGAGACCGCATAACGTACGGCGGCCGCACCACGATCAAGATCACGATCTACAGCTGGAGTATTAGAGCCTGGAGGTGTTGCCAGCGCTCGCGCCAGGCAGCGAGATCCTTGTGCTGGCGTGTGGCGATCTGTCCGGTCTCATAGGTGAGCAGCACTCTGACGATGGTCATGTAGTAGTCGAACCCCGGCAGGTTCCTCCCTTTCAGGGTTGCGCTGATCCCGGACTCGGACAGGCGTTGGCCGCCGCGGGCAGCCCGCGCGGCGATCTCCTTCCCCGTCGGGGAGTCGTGCTCGGCTTTCAATCTGCGCAGTTCTGCAGCGGCTGCCCGCAGCTCTCCCTCAAAGTCCCCGCGTCCTGCCGGTGAGGTGCCCGCCACTGGTTGCATCATCAGCCTCCCCCGATTACCGAAAGTCCAGGCTAGAGCGATGCCACTGGAGAATGTTGGAGAACTCCGAAGTTGGCTGCAGAACAGTGAAGGGTGCTGTTGCAGAGGCCTCGCTACAGCCATTTGCGTACTTCCCCACGCAGTAGGGGATCCGGGGCCGGACTGCGGTGAACTGATCTCGCGGGCAGGAACAGAGCAGGGGGCGAACCCCGGTTCTGGTCCCACCGTGTTGTACATCCGAACTCGTCTCTACCCGGAGCAAGTTCGACACGGCGCTGGCCGTTGCCCAGAAAGGCGACGGCCCCCTGGTGGGCAGGGAGCCGTCAGCAAAGGACCGTCCCCCAGCAAAGGAGAACCTCATGTCCAGGACCGAGCGTACGGTCATCAACGCAAGCGGGAAACCCCCCGCGCCAGAACCACAGCCCTGGATCACCCGATGGAAGAGCAGGGCACGCAGGATCCGCAACGAGGCCGGCATCTACCTCGTCAGAGGCGCGGCAACCGCCATCGGCGGAAGCATCGTGATCTACATCAGCACCTGGCTCTCCATGCGCTGATCCAGGAACCGACAGCTCAGTCCGCGGCGGCCATCACGAGGTCGTCGCGGATGTCCTGGGCACGTTCTTGAGACTGGCGCAGGACAGAGACGAGCAGCATGACGGCGATGATGCAGTGGCCATGGCTGAGGTGATCGAGGGGAAGGTGATGCAGAACAGCGTGGCGGGAGAGGTTGTCAGGCAGCGGGTCATTCTCTTCGGGGTAGTACTTCGTGTAGAGGGTGGCAAGGGGAGCGAAGACGTACTGCCTGGCAGGCAGGTAGCCGTTGGGCTTCTGCCTGCCGATCTTGGCAAGTGCCCAGTGCTTACGCTTCTCCGTCTCGGTCAAGGTGTACAGGATCTGTTCGAGCGCGGCGATGGCCAGGGTCGCCGCAGCTTCTCGATGGCCGTCCTCCCAAGCCGCCAGCGCCTTGCGCCCGGCTTCGACTTCGGCGGTGAGCCACCCATCGGTGCACTCGTCGAGGCGCACCTTGCACAGGGCCCGGATCTCAGCCTCGGCGGCGACGAGAACTGCCAGTTTGTCGTCGTGGGCCGGGCCTGCTGTCGCGAGCCGTTGAAGAATTTCTCGGTCGGGAAGCCAGGCGACCGGGATGCCGTGGTCCTGAGCCAGGTGAAGGAGCTGGTCCAGGGGTACCGTGCTCCCCCACCAGTTCTCATGCCGGCTGCCGGCTGTGTAGAAGCTGGGCATCTCTTGGTGGCCGTGGACTGCCGGGTCGTAGGTGTCCCAGATCTTCGCCCAGTCACGGAGCTCGGCTATGGAAGCTTTGCTTCTTCCAGCACTCGGGTCGGTGAACGTCGTCATGCACGCATCTTCCTCGCGCGACACACCAGTGTCAGCCAGATAGCGAAGAGGGCGCTCAGCGGCACTCGCCTTCTATGTCGGCTCAGCAGCCCAGGTCCGCCGTTGCCACATCGCTCAGCCTGTCACCAGCCATCGATGAAGCAGCTGCGAGCCGATAGATGCACCGGCTTCCATCGGGCGCCTTTCAGTGCCCGCTGCGGTCCAGTCCACCGGATCACGTCGCCTTGACATCGCGATCTTCTCATCGAAAGGATCACCGGCATACAGTCCAGCGCCACTGTGAGGACACTGGGCTCTTCAATGCCTCGGGGGGATCTTGAGCAGGATACGTCGTATCGCCATCGGTCTGGCACTGACCAGCTGCGCTCTGCTGACAGCGTGCAGCGGCGATGCCGAGGTGGACAAGTCCATCAGTGACATAAGGACCTCTGTAGACCGCATCCGTGACGAGATGAAGCTGGAGTCTGCAGCCGTAGAAGCGGGCGACGCTCGGACCGAGGTCGAAAGCGTGCAGCTTGCCTCGCAGCTCGAACTGGAGAACCTCCGCAAGGCCGCCAACCGTGCCCCTGCCGAGACCCAGGAGTTCGCGGACGCTGCCGAGGCTTGGGCGGAAGCAGTAGTAACTTCACGGACAGCGATCCTCGAAGGAAGCCCGGAAAGCACCTCCACCCTGGCTCTTACAAATGTGCGTCTCAGCGAGAAGACGATGGATCAAGAGGCCGAAGAGCTCAAGATCAAACCCTGGCTGAAGCTGGACGAGTATTAACAGTCGACACCAGCCGGGCTGGGCCCTGCTCGGTAGTCGACATCTCGGTACTGAGAACCGCGCTGTTCGGACCAGCAGGCGGCCGTCGGCGCCGACGTGCCCGCCGTGATAGCCCGAGGTACCGTCCAGGGCGCGGCCCAGGGCACGTCGAAGACGCTCATGGCCCGCCTGACGGAGGAGCAAGGGCTGTGGGAGTAGCCGACGGGGCCGGGCAGGGTATTCCCAGCCGCGGTCGCCAATCAGCCGAAGTCGAACGTCTCCTGCGCGAAGCCGTCCGGCGCCGGGGCCGGACGGGGCGGGGGCGGCGGTGCGCCGTCCTGCCCGGCGGCCCTCCAACGCTCGACGAGCTCGTCCTTCCAGCCCTTGGGCGGGGGCCAGGGAACACCCTAGGTGGCGAGCTGGTCGCGCTTCCAGCCGCCGGCGGGCGCACGGGCGGCCTCGATCTCTTCCGGTGAAGGCAGAACCGTCATCTGCTCACTCCTCATCGTCGGCACGGTGGCCCCAGTGTTCCAGGACGGGCGCCGGCGGCAGGCCCGTCCTGGAGGAAGGCGCGGTTCAGGGAAGGTGCGGTCGCCTGCGTCGCACGCGCCGTCCCGGAACCAGCGGTACGTGGCTCGCGGAGGGAAACCCCGATCAGGCCGGCGTAGCACCTGCCGGAACTGAGCAGCCGCAGTCGGTTCCGCACTGTCGCCGAAAAGGGGACAAGCGGCAGGGGGCGTCGAGGTCCCTGCCGACCGAGGGAGGGATCAATCAGCGACGGACAGTCTGTGCCACCAATGACCGCACCCGTCGGAGCAGAAGCGTTCGCTTCGTCTGACGGAGTCGGCGGCGACGCCGATCTCCTGAGGAAGCCGAAGGACTCCGGGAAGAAGCCTGACGTCGCCGCCGAGCACCTGCGCCGCGGCCGCGCCGAGCCGCAGCAGCCGAACCGCAATCCGACGCAGCGCTGACACGGGCACGGGCGACGGCCCGGCTTGAGTAACGGAAAGAGTCCCGCACCAGCAGGTGCGGGACTCTTGTCGAATCGACGGCTAAGGAATCGCACCGCCATCCCGCCACAGGGCCCGGGCCTCAGCTCGCCCAGCTGGGCATCTCCGCTGTTGCTTCAACCCAGGCCAGGGCCTGGTCGACGACAGCGCCGAGATCTTCTGGAGACTGCGGGTGAAGATATGCCTGCCACGCGGTATCAGTCACGAAATCGACCCCCATTAGACTGACCCCAGACTCACCGAACACGCCAACGTTGCTCCACCGGCTCCCGACCTCCAGGTCTACCTTGGCATCGGGAGTCGCCTTACGCCCCGGCCTGTCAGGGGGTCCGTCAGCAGGACGAATCCACAGCACCGCGTCAACACCGCGGGCCCTGCACTCGCTCTCCCGCTCCGAAAACCACGCCTTCAGCCAGTCGGGCGGTCCACCCACGTTGCTCCCCCTTGCCATACGCCTCAGTCGCGCTTGCCGCTTCCGTCCACGACATCCCTGACGTCATTTTCCGTGAACAATCACGCGCGTCTCGATCGCCCACTGCCTCCCAACCAGGTGGACAAACGCTGCCGCTGAACGTGAACAAAGCCAGGGTTCCTCGGGGCCGGTCCCCAGAGCGCGGCGGGTGGTCACGACCGCATCGTAGGCCGGATCAGTCGTCGTACGCGGGCACTGGGCACAGCTGCTCGCGGGAGACCGGCATGGGCGCCGGTCCCGTCCGGGCCTCCTCTGCGCTACGGGGGGTGGGCCCCCACATCAGCCGTGGGCAGTGCTCGCACGCGCCCTCCGGAACAGCCTGCCAGAGACGGCCGCACCACTCGCAGCACTGCAGCCCGACGTGAGCCGCCATCGCCCTCGGGAACAGCGAGGAATGCTGTGCTGGAAGCTGGAACCGGATCCGCGCGGCGGTCTCCTGGTCGTGGAACGAGGTCAGCATGCAAGCAGCGTGGTACTCGGTGCCCTCCGCGTGCGCGGCCAGCTCCAGCCACGCCATCGAGCGGGCCTGGAAGGCCTGGGCCCGCCAGCGAGGGTCGTCCTTCCTGCCCTCGCGGCGACGTCGCGGACGAGTCCGGCCGCGTCCTCCATGCGGAACTTGACGCTGGTCGCAGATTGGATCTTCCAGTCGCCGGCCACGGGGGGCAAACGAGCGTTTCTGCCTCCCCGAATTCATCGGACGCGAGTTCCGAGGTGGCAGCATGAACGACATGTTCGAGGCACTCGAAGCTCTGACCGACCG
>NZ_JBFASK010000069.1:0-9832 GCF_040677675.1 Streptomyces sp. NPDC053755
GCACCCAGAAAACGGCACATGTCACACACCAGAACCCGCCAACGGGCAAATGTCTTTTACATCAGCGCATTTGGCGGGCCATCAGGCAACACACGGCGCAACCCGTATGCCCGGACCGGCAATTGTGCGCCCGTACCTACGGGATGCGACAGCCGGGACGTGATCGCGCCGTCGTGTCAGGGCTTCACGAGCACCTTGAGCGCGGTCCGCTCGGCCATCGCGCGGTAGCCCTCGGGCGTCTCCTCCAGGCTGATGGTCCGGTCGAAGACCCGGCCTGGCTCGACCCTGCCCTCCAGGACGTCGGGCAGGAGCTCCTCGATGTACGCCCGGGTGGGCGCCACGCCCCCGGTCAGGGTGACGTTGCGGTGGAAGACGTCGAAGCCGACCGGGCCCTCCAGGTACTGCGGCACGCCGACCCTGCTCACGGTGCCGCCGTCCCGGGCCACGCCGAACGCCGTCTCCAGGGCGGTCAGACTGCCGACGCACTCCAGGACGGCGTGCGTGCCCCGGCCACCCGTCGCCTCCCGCAGACGCTCGACGCCTTCCTCCCCGCGCTCGGCGATGACCGCCGTGGCGCCGAACGCGCGCCCCAGGTCGGTGCGTTCGGTGTGGCGGCCCATCAAGGTGATCTCCTCGGCGCCGAGCCGCTTCGCGGCGAGCACCGCCGACAGGCCGACGGCGCCGTCGCCGATGACCGTCACGGTCTTCCGGGGCCCGACCCCGGCGGTCACCGCGGCGTGGTGCCCCGTGGCGAACACGTCGGCCAGCGTGAGCAGTGAGGGCAGCAGGGCGGAGTCGGCCGGGACCGGCAGCCTGACAAGTGTGCCCTCGGCGCACGGTACGCGCACCGCCTCGCCCTGCGCGCCGTCCACGCCGTCCAGGCCCCACAGGCCGCCGCGCGCGCAGGAGGTGTGCAGCCCCTCACCGCAGAACGAACAGGTGTTGTCGGCGTACATGAACGGCGCGACGACCAGGTCGCCGGCCGTGAGCCCGGAGACCTCCGAGCCGGTCTCCTCGACGATTCCGAGGAACTCGTGGCCGATGCGCATGCCCTGTTCGTCGGGGGGCATGGCGCCGTAGTGCAGCAGGTCGGTGCCGCAGATCGCCGAGCGCAGCACACGCACGACGGCATCAGTGGGCTCCTTGAGCTGCGGGTCGGCGACATCCACCACACGGACGTCGCCGGCACCGAACATCACAGTCGCTCGCATCAGTCTTTCCGATCACGTCGGTCTATCGTGGTCCCCGAACTCGTGCCCACGGAACGATCATTCGAACCGGCTTCGGGTGGGTAGTGTCATGGGCATGGCAGATTTGGGCCGGGTGCCGGTTCACCGGCCGCCCCCGGCCCTCGATGGGACCGGACCCGGTCCGCCCCCGCCGAGTGGCGCCTCGGGCGCCTCTCCCCACCCCCGACCCCTCGCTGAAAGGTGCTGCTTCTTCTCGTGTCTCACCGCGCTCCGACCGTGACACCGCCCACCCACCCGATCGCCATGCTCACCGCGGAGGAGGTGCACGCGGTCCGCGCGATCCTGGAGGCGGACGGACGGCTGGGTCCCTCCGTGCGTTTCGTCTCCGTCATCCCGGAGGAGCCCGGCAAGGCGAGCCTGAGAGCCTTCGTCCCCGGCTCTCCGGTCGACCGGATCCTGCGCGTCCAGCTCCTGGACCGGGCGGACGGCGCGTCGTTCGAAGCGCTCGTCTCCCTCACCCGCGGCACCGTCGACTCCTTCGAGCGACTGGACACGCGCCATGCCCAGCTGCCCATCCTCAACGAGGAGTTCGTGGCCGTGCAGGAGATCCTGGACGGCGATTCCCGGTGGCGGGAGGCATTGGCCCGGCGCGGCCTCACGACGGAGACCGTGCTCGCGACATCGCTGTCCGCGGGCCACTACGACATCGAGGGCGAGGCCGGACACCGCATCATCCGCGCCTTCGGCTTCGACCAGCCCCACAAGCACGACCTGCCCTGGGGCCGCCCGATCGACGGCCTGGTCGCCTATGTCGACCTGACGGAGAAGCGGGTGCGCGAGGTCATCGACCACGCGGTGGTGCCGGTGCCGCAGGATCCCGGGAACTTCCACGACCCCGCCTACACCGGGTCGCACCGCACGTCGATGAAACCCATCGAGATCACCCAGCCCGAAGGCGTCAGCTTCACGGTCGAGGACAACCTCGTCCGCTGGGAGAACTGGACGCTCCGGCTCGGCTACAACATGCGCGAGGGGCTGACCCTGCACGACATCTCGTTCTTCGACACGGCGCAGGACCGCGACCGCTCCGTGATCCACCGCGCCTCGATCGCCGAGATGATCGTCCCGTACGCCGACCCCTCCCCCACCCGCTTCTGGCAGAACTACTTCGATCAGGGCGAGTACCTCTTCGGCAGGTACGCCAACCCCCTGGAGCTGGGGTGCGACTGCCTCGGCGAGATCCACTACATCGACGCGGTCATCGCCGACGAGGCCGGCGAGCCGCTGACCATCCCCCACACCATCTGCATGCACGAGGAGGACTTCGGCGTGCTGTGGAAGCACACCGACCTCCTCGTCGGAGTGCACGAGACGCGCCGCCAGCGACGCCTGGTCATCTCCTTCTTCACCACCGTGGGCAACTACGACTACGGCTTCTACTGGTACCTGTACCTCGACGGCAAGATCGGCTTCGAGGCGAAGGCGACCGGGATCGTCTTCCCGTCCGGCTACCAGGAGGAGCGCGGCGCCTACACCAGCGAGATCGCTCCCGGCCTGGGCGCCCCGTTCCACCAGCACCTCTTCTGCGCGCGGCTCGACATGGCGGTGGACGGACACCGCAACGCCGTCGACGAGGTCGAGGTCGTACGGTTCCCGATGAGCGATGAGAACCCGCACGGCAACGCCTTCGGCCGCCGGGCGACCCGGCTGCGCTCCGAGCGGGAAGCGCGGCGGAGCGCGAACCCGGCGCTGAACAGGGAGTGGCACGTCGTCAACCCGGAGGTCGTCAACCACCTGGGTCAGGAGGTCGGTTACGCGCTCGTTCCCGAGGGGCTGCCGACGCTGCTCGCGGACGAACAGTCCTCCATCGCCGCCCGTGCCGCGTTCGCCCGGCACCACCTCTGGGTGACCCGCCACGCCGACGACGAGCGCTACCCGGCGGGGCACCTGGTCAACCAGCATGCCGGGGGCGCCGGGCTGCCGGCCTGGACGAGCGCTGACCGCTCCATCGACGGCGAGGACGTCGTCCTGTGGCACACCTTCGGCCTCACCCACTGGCCGCGGCCCGAGGACTGGCCGATCATGCCCGTGGACAGCTCCGGCTTCACCCTGAAGCCGGTCGGCTTCTTCGACCGCAACCCCACCCTCGACGTGCCGCCCAGCGGCAGCGGTGGGCACTGTCACGGCGACGGGTCGTAGGGAGGTCCTCGGCCCGCCGGGCTGCCGTCGCCTCGGCGCGGCGGCCCGCCGGCGGGCCCGCCGCGGCGCCCCTTCAGTCCTTGAGCGGGTGGGCGACCTCGTCGGCCGGGAGCCTGGCCCACACCGTCGCCAGCACGGCCGCGACGCCCGGGACGACCGCGGCGATCACGAAGGTGGTGCGCGTGCCGATGGCGTCGGCCACCGGCCCCGCCAGCGCCATCGACACCGGCATCAGGCTGATGGAGACGAAGGAGTCGAGGGCGGCGAGGCGACCGAGCATGTGCGGGGGGACCCGGCGCTGCAGCAGGGTGCCCCAGATGACGGACGACGCGGCGAAGAGCGCGCTGAGGAGGAAGGCGGCCGCTATCACCACGCCGATGTGGTGGGCGTACCCGACCGCGATCAGGGGGAGGCAGCTGGTGCCCCACATCAGGTTCATCACGGTGAGGTAGCGCCGTGGCATGCGGATGGATGCCATGACGAGCGAGCCGGCCGCCCCGCCGATGCCGTACGCGGCCATCACCCAGGCGTGATCGCTCGCCCCGCCCCCCAGCCGGTCCTTGATCAGGAACGGGATGAGCACCTCGACCGGTCCCGCCATCATCAGGATCATCACCGAGGCGAACAGCAGGGTCGCGAGCAGCCAGGGTGTGCGGACCACGTAGCCGTAACCCTCGCGCATGTCGGCCACGGCCGAGCGGACCGGGTCGGCGGGGTCCGGTTCGTCGCCGGATTCGCGGCGCACCGGCGTCAGCGGCACCAGTGCCAGGGCGACGAGTCCCGCCAGGCAGGCCACGGCCGCGATCCCGAGCGCCGCTGCCGGCGAGGCGGCCCCCACGACCACGCCGGCCACGCCGGGGCCGATCGCCTGGCCGATCGTCGGCCTCACCATGCCCTCGAAGCCGTTGACCGCCATCAGGTCCCGCTCGGGGACGAGGGCGGGCAGCCAGGCGTTGTAGGCCGGGTAGTAGAAGGCGTGGGCCATCCCCGTGACCAGGGCGACCGCGGCGAGATGCCACAGCTGGGTGGAGCCGCCGAGCGCGAGGACCGCGACGATTCCCATGCCGACGAGTTCGACTCCGGCGACGCCCAGCAGGATCAGCTTCTGCGGTACCCGGTCGGCCACGACGCCCCCGAGCAGGGCGGGGAGCAGGACGCCGACGGCCGCGCAGGTCGACACCACCGAGAGCTGGGCCGGCCCGCCGCCGATCCGCACGACCTCCCACACCTGGGCGACCGCCCAGACGCCCGCGGCGAAGGTGGAGAAGGCCAACGCCAAGGCCAGGCGTCGGTATCCGGGGTTCCGGAAGGGGGTCAGGGCGCGTGGCAGCCGCCGGCGCGGCGTCGGCTCCGCCGTCGTCGTACGTTGCTCGGTCATCTCGTCTCCCGCAGGTCGGCCTCACAGCGCGGGCCGGCATCGCCGAACCATGTCGTCACGGAACGCGTCGGCGTCCCACCGTTCCGAGCCCGCGGTGGCTCTCCGGTCCGTGTGCCCCGGACGGCGCTCATGGTGCGGGATCGCACGACCGTCTTCGCGGCGGCACGCGTCAACGCCCAGGTGTCGCGGTACGGGTGGCGGTCGATCAGGATCGTACACACAGCTCGTGGGTGGTCCGGGAGGCTCTTGGTAACGTCGTTTCGACGGACATCCACCATGGGGCCCGTTCTCGCGAGGCCCCATTCTGCGAGTGGGAGGAACGTGCCCGAGCAACCACAGCCCCATCCTGCGTTCGAGGCCGACTACGACCGGTTCTGGCGGCGCTACCGCTCCGAGAAGGCCGAGGTCCAGGAACTCGACACCATCGGACTCCTCGGCGAGCTGAGTCCCGGGATGCGCGTCCTCGACCTCGCCTGCGGCTTCGGCCGCATAGCCAACGGCCTCGCGGCGCGGGGCATCGAGGTCGTGGGAATCGACTCCAGCGAGCACCTTCTGGAGATCGCGCGCCAGGAGGGCCACAAGGGAGCGACGTATCTGCACGGCGACATGCGAGACCCCCGGGTGGACGGGGAGTTCGACGTCGTCCTGGTGTGGTCGACCTCCCTGGGCTATTACGAGGAGTCCGACGACGAGGCGACGTTGTCCGCCGCCCTGAGAGCCCTGAAGCCCGGCGGCCGCCTGCTGGTGGAGAGCCGCCACTGGGACGCCTTCGGGCGCACCTTCGACGGCTACACCGAGAAGAGCCACGGCGACGACGTCCTGCGCGAGTGGCACCACTACGACCCCCTGCTGGGGCGGCAGGTCACCGAGCAGGAGGTCGTCGTGGGCGGACGCTCCACCCGCCGCGCGTACCACGTCCGCCGCTACGGCATCCCGGAGCTGCGGTCGCTCGCCGTACGGCTGGGCTTCGACCGGGTGACCGCGCACGACGAGCACGGGCGGACGCTGACCCCGACGAGCGAACGGGCGGTGCTGCGGGCCCGTCGTCCGCTCGCCGGTGCCAGGCCGTAGGGGGCGTCGCGCCGGTCCCGCAGGGTCGCGAACAGCCGGCGCCGCTCCCTGATCCGGCCTGATCGGCACGACACCCCCCGGAGCGGGGTCCTCCTCAGCCGAGGAGGGCGCGCACGACGTCGGGCCGGTTCAGGGCCGCGGCGCACCAGGCGAAGTGACCGTCCTTGCCCTCGGCGTCGTACGCGTTCGCGGTGATGAGGGAGTACGCCGCGCGGTAGACGAGGAGCGCCTCGCGCTCATGGCCCAGGCGCTCCTCGATCCGCCCGTAGAGGTCGAGTTCGGTCTCCAGGGCGTGCTCGCCGTACATGTCGAAGATGGAGGCCGCCACCGCGGCGTCGAAGACCGGGTCGCCCTCGGTCGAGAAGAAGCCCCAGTCGAGGACCGCGGTGGGGGTGCCGGCGTCGTCGACGAGGATGTTGCCCAGGATCAGGTCGCCGTGGATGACGGACCGCCGTCCGCTGTCGATCTCGCGCAGGCGGGTCCGCAACGCGTCGAGCTTCTTGTCGAGGTCCTCGACGGCGGGGGCGAGCACGTCGCGGAAGCGCTCCGCACGACGCTCGGCGAGTGCGTGGAGGGCCTGCGGGAAGTCCTCCGCGGCGTCGTAGAGGGAGACCTCCTCGTCCATGACGGACAGGGCCCGTCCTTCGGGCAGCGGTCCGCTCGCGGCCAGCTGGGCGAGGACGTCGACGAAGGCCGACCTGGCCTCGTCGCCGGTCATGCGACCGGCCTCCAGATGGTCGGCCATGGTGGTGCCGGCGAGCCGCCGCTCGATCGTGACGCACCGGCCCTCGACGACCTGGATCTCCTGGATCCCAGGGACGGCGAACGCGAAGGGGCTTCCGGCCAGCGCGTCGTAGAACTCCCGGGTCCGCCGCAGGGCAGCCTCCGACTCGCCGAACCAGATCTTGGCGACCCGGTCCTGGTCGATCTCGTAGACGAGCCCTTCCATCCCCTGGCCGAGCAGCCGGGGTTCCGCCCCGCCCGTCCAGCGGTGCAGGAGACGGGTCGCGTCGTCATGAGTGGGGACGTGCATCAGGCCACCTTCTCTAGGGGGTTGTCGGGTCGGGCCCCGCGCGGCGCAGGAACGCTCACCACGCTACGCGAGTGCGGAGGGGGGACGCGGTGGCGTCGGCCGCGGTGCAGACGGCGCGATACCTGTCGAACAGCCGGCGGGCGAGGCCGTCCGCCCCGTGCCCGAGGGGGACGCCGTCGAAGGCGGAGACCTCGACGACCTCGTCGAGCGTGCCGCAGAGGAACACCTCCTGTGCCTCGTGCAACTCCTGCGGACGAAGGGAGCGTTGGGTGACCTTGAGGCCGAAGTCGTCTCGCAGCAGGTCGGTCAGGACGGCACGGGTGATGCTGTCGAGCGCTCCGTCCTCGGGCGGCGGACTGACGACACCGTCGGGGAACACCGCCATGACCGCCGCTCCGGCGGTCTCCGCCACGGTGCCCCGCGCGTTCAGGAGCAACGGCTCGTCGCCTCCGGCACGGAACGCGGCCATGCGGGCGAGCCGGAAGGCGGAGTACACGGCGCCGCTCTTGGCCTGGGCGGGGAAGGCGGGGTCGTCGACGCGCGTCCAGGGGGTGCTGACGAGGCGCACACTCCGCAGGGGCGCGCGCTCGCGGGTGTACGACGTGATGTACGCGCCCATGCGCATGCGCTCGGGGTCCGCCGTGTAGGCGCCGCTCTCAAGGTACAGGGTCGGGCGTATGTAGAGGTCGAGCTCGCTCGGTTCCGCCCGGATCAGGTCGAGCACGCCCTGCCGGAGCTCGTCGAGCGAGTGGGGCAGCGGAAGGTGCAGCAGCGCGGCGGAGCGCGCGAGACGCCGGAGGTGTTCGTCGAGGGCGATCACCGCGTGCTCGGAGCGGTCGGCGATCTTGTACGCCATCACGCCCTCGAAGACGTTGACGCCCCGCATGGCGGTCTCGGTGGTCACGTGGACCACGGCGTCCCGCCAGTCGCTCACCGCGCCGTTCCACCAGATCTTGGTCGGCTTCTCCAGGCTCATGACAGCTCCTTCTCCCCCGGCGGGGGCGCAGGGTTCGCGGTGGTGGTCGAGGCGACGCGCGGGCTCTCTGCCGCGGTACGCGGCGCCGGCGGCAGGGTGACCGAGTCGTCGGTGCGGACGCCGTGGGGAGACAGGCGGAACGGCAGTTCGGGGGCGTGCGCGCGGGCCATGGCCGCCCGTACGGCGGGCAGCGCCCGGTCGGGGACGCTGACCAGGACGTATCCCCCGCCGCCGGCGCCCACCAGCTTGCCTCCCTGGGCTCCGGCGGCGAGGCAGCCGGCGAGCAGCTCTTCGGCGCGGGGGGTGGAGATGCCGCGTCCCAGAGCCGACTTGAGGGTCCAGTTCTCGGTCAGGAGGGGGCCGAACCGCTCGACGTCGCCCTCCTCCAGGGCCTTGCGGAAGGGGGCGACCAGGGTGCGGATCGCGTGGAGTTGCTCGACCCGGCGCGTGGGCCTTCCGGGGCGCCCGTCCGACCGGGCGGTCCGGTCGGCGTCCCGCTTGGCCGACGCCACGATCCGAGAGGCGTCGCGGCTGCCGCCCGTGTCGAACAGCAGCAGGTTGTGGTCGATCCACGAGGCCGCGTGGGGGTGCGGCGTCAGGGGGGAGACGTGGACGGCTCCGCCGGTCCCGATCTCGATCGCTCCGAGCCCGCCGTGGGCGGACGCGTAGGAGTCCTGCGGTCCGACCATCCGGCCGGCGTGCCGGTGCTCCCAGGCGTAGGCCGTGCGCGCCAGTTCGGCGGGACCGGCGCCGGGGTGGAGCAGGCCCGCCAAGGCGACGAGGAAGGCTCCCGACGATCCGAGGCCCGCGCCCGCCCGGGCACCGGAGGTGCTCGTCATCCTCCAGGGCCGCCGCCCCCAGTGGGGATGGGCCCGCAGGAGGGACGCGACCAGGTCGTTGAGCACGGGGTCTCCGGGAAGGTCTCCCGTGTGATCCGACCACCGTGTCTCGGACCGCTCGGCCGCCTCGGTCAAGTGGATGCGTATCTCGGCGTCGATGGCCATCGCGACGACGTCTCCCCCGAACTCGGCCGAGTAATCGGGGAGATCGGTGCCGCCGCCCGCGAGGGATATCCGCAGCGGCGCCCGGCCGCCGACACCACCCACGCCGCTGGTCCAGTGTCCGTGCCGTGTCATTCGCTCGCTTGCCTCCCGAGTCCCTGCAACGCATCGAAAACTAGCACCGTGATCGTGACAGGCACCTCCGGGGCGTGGGGAGAGCGTGCGACGATGGCGCCGTCGCGCACGGACGAACGGCCCTCGGCCAGGCACGGGAGAACCCATGACGCCACCGGATCACCAGCCGGTCCCCCGCCGGATCGGCGAGCGCCGACGCCATCGTCTCTCCCCGTGGTTCGACGTCGTCGAGGCGGTGCTCCACGAGGGGACCGAGACCTCCACATGGCACTTCCAGGACCACCCGGGTTGTGCCATCGCCGTACCCGTGACCGCCGCCGGCACCGTCCTGGTGTCGTCGGAGTACCGCATCGCTCTCGACCGCGTGGTCCTCGAGGTGCCCGGCGGCCGGATCGACGAGGGCGAGACGCCCGAACAGGCGGCCTTGCGCGAGATGTTCGAGGAGATCGGGGCGCGGTGCGAGCGCGCCGTCTTCCTCGGCCGGTTCCTCAACAGCCCCGGAAGCTCGAACGAGGTGACCCACGCCTACGCCGCCCTCGGGGCCGAGGTCGCCGCGCCGCGCGAGGGCACGGTCGAGACCACGCTGGACGCGCTCGTCGCCGAGGCCGCCCAGGGGACTGGCGCGGACGCGTCGACGCTCACCGCCCTCCTCCTCGCGCAGTCCCGCGGCCTGGTGCGCCCGACGAGGTGAGATCCGTCCCGTCACGCCGCGCGCCAGCGGCCCAACGCGGTTGCTGGAAAAGCGTCTTGAGCGCCGCCCGCACGTCGGCGACTGCCAACACGGCTGCCCATGAGGGGGTTTGGTTGTTGGCGGGTTCTGGTGTGTGACATGTGCCGTTTTCTGGGTGT
>NZ_JBFASK010000070.1:0-9806 GCF_040677675.1 Streptomyces sp. NPDC053755
GGCCCGCGGCCGGCGGGCCGGCCCCCCCCCGGCCCCCCCCCCCCCCCGGGCCCCCCCCGCCCCGCCCCCCCCCCCGCCCCCCCCCGCTGCCGGACGACCGACGACGGCCGCGGTGGACAATGACCGGGTGAACGCGTTCGACCTCGCCCTCGCCCGGTTGCGGCCGCGGCTCCCGTCCCCGCTGGAGCCGGTCGAGGACGAGCGTTTCGCCCGCCGCGGCCTGCGGCTGCTGCTCAAGCGGGACGACCTGATCCACCCGGACCTGCCGGGCAACAAGTGGCGCAAGCTCGCGCTCAACCTGCGGGCGGCGGACGGCCGCCCGGTCCTCACCTTCGGCGGCGCGTACTCCCACCACCTGCGCGCGACGGCCGCCGCCGGCCGGCTGCTCGGCTTCGCCACGACCGGTGTCGTCCGCGGGGACGAGCTGGCCGGACGGCCGCTGAATCCCTCGCTCGCCGGCTGCGTGGCGGACGGCATGCGACTGGTCTTCGTGGACCGCTCCACGTACCGCGCGAAGAACGACCCCGGGGTACGGGCGACGCTGCTCGCCGGCGCCCCCGCCGGGACGTACGTGATCCCGGAGGGCGGCAGCAACGCCCTCGCCGCCCAGGGCTGCGCGGAACTGGGCCGCGAGCTGACGGGGACGGCGGACGTCGTGGCCGTGGCCTGCGGCACGGGAGGCACCCTCGCGGGCCTGGCGGGCGGCCTCGCGCCCGGGCAGCGGGCGATCGGTGTGCCGGTCCTCAAGGGCGGTTTCCTGGGCGCGGAGGTGGCCGCCCTGCAGCGGGCCGCGTTCGGGGGCCCACGGGGCGACTGGAGTCTCGACGACCGTTTCCACTGCGGTGGCTACGCCCGGACGAGCCCCGCTCTGGAGGCGTTCGCGGCGGACTTCGAGGCGCGGCATGAACTCGCCATCGAGCGACTGTATGTAGCCAAAATGCTGCACGGGCTCGTGACACTGGCCGAGGAGGGCGCGTTCGCCCCGGGGACCCGGATCGCGGCGGTGATCACCGGCGCGCCGACGGCGGCGCCTCAGGTCGTCTCCTCGCGGTAGGCGGCCGCCTCCTCCAGGTCCAGGCGGCGCAGCAGGGTGCGCATCATCTCGTCGTCGATACGGCGCTCGTCGCGGAGCCGGACGAAGACCGCGCGTTCGGCGTCGATCATCTCGCCCGCCAGCCTCCGGTAGGTGTCGTCCGCCGTCTCGCCGGTGACGTCGTTGACCGCCCCGAGCCGCTCCCACACCGCGTTGCGGCGGCGTTCCAGGACCGTGCGGAGCCGGTCGGCGAGCGGCTGGGGCAGGGTGTTGGCCTCGTCGGCGAGGAGCTGGTCGAGGCGTTCCTCGGCGGCCCGCGACGCCTCGCTCTGCGCCTGGGCCTCGGCGAGGGTCTCGGCGTGGGTGTCGCGCCCGGGCAGCTTCAGCAGCCGGATCAGCGGCGGCAGGGTCAGGCCCTGCACCACGAGCGTCCCGATCACGGTGGTGAAGGTGAGGAAGAGGACCAGGTTCCGGGCGGGGAACTCGACGCCGCCGGTCATCACCGGGATCGAGAAGGCGATGGCGAGCGAGACCACGCCCCGCATACCGGCCCAGCCGACGATCAACGGCGCCCTCCAGTCCACTCCCGGCTCGCGTTCGCGGATGCGCTCGGACATCCAGCGCGGCAGGAAGGTGGCCGGGTAGACCCAGACGAAGCGGACCACCACCACGGCCACGAAGACGCCCACGGCGTACCCGGCCGCCTCTCCGATCCCGTACCGCCCGAGGCCCTGGACGACGTACGGCAGCTGCAGGCCGATCAGCGCGAAGACGGAGGACTCCAGGATGAAGGCGACCATCTTCCACACCGCCTCCTCCTGGAGGCGGGTGGCGAAGTCGACCTGCCAGTTGCGGTGCCCGAGGAAGAGGCCGACGACGACCACGGCGAGGACGCCGGAGGCGCCGACCTCCTCCGCCGCCGCGTAGGCGACGAAGGGGATGAGCAGGGAGAGGGTGTTCTGGAGCAGGGCCTGGCCGTCCAGGCGGCAGCGCAGCCAGTGGATGGGGACCATGAGCACCAGCCCGACCCCGATCCCGCCGACCGCCGCGAGGCCGAACTCGCCGATCCCGCCGGCCCAGCCCACGCCCTCGCCCACCGCGGCGGCGAGGGCGACCTTGAAGGCCGTGATGGCGGTGGCGTCGTTCACCAGGGACTCGCCCTGGAGGATCGTGGTGATCCGGTGCGGCAGCCCCAGCTTGCGGGCGATCGCGGTCGCGGCGACGGCGTCCGGGGGCGCGATGACCGCGCCGAGGACCAGGGCGGCGGTCAGCGGCAGATCGGGTACCAGGACGTACGCGAGCCAGCCGACCGCGACCGTCGCGAAGAGGACGTACCCCACGGAGAGCAGGGCGACGGGCCGGATGTTGGCCCGCAGGTCGAGGTACGAGGACTCCACCGCGGCCGTGTAGAGGAGGGGCGGCAGGATCAGCGGCAGCACGATGTGCGGGTCGAGGGTGTAGTCGGGTACGCCCGGGACGTACGAGGCGGCGAGACCGGCCGCCACCAGGAGCAGCGGAGCCGGCACCGGCGTCCTGCGGGCGACGCCCGCCACCGCCGCGCTCGCCGCGACCAGTCCCACCAGTTGCAGAGCGTCCATGTCCCGTCCCCGTCCCTGTCCAGCACGTAACCTGGCCATCATGAGCGAGTGTCCCCACGTAGCCGAAATGCCGCGCCCCGAGCCGGTGCCGCTGACCGACACCTGCCCGGAGTGCCTGTCGGACGGGACGCACCCGGTGCAGCTGCGGATCTGCCTGAGCTGCGGGCACGTCGGGTGCTGCGACTCCTCCGCGGGGCGGCACGCCACGGGGCACTTCTCGGCGACCGGCCACCCGGTGATGCGGACCTTCGAGCCGAACGAGCGCTGGCGGTGGTGTTTCGTGGACGGTTCGATCGTCTGACGGCTGGGTACGTCACCCCTCCGCGGCCAATGGGCCGCCGACCGTCCGCAATTGGGCCGCGCAGACCCCTGGCCACACCCTGTCCCCGTGGCGTTACCATGAGTGACAGGCGTGGTGGGGGGCCTTGCGGGGCCCACGGCGACACGGCGGCACGGATCGCGATAGCGTCACGGCGGACTGCGCAACCGACTGCGTACCGCCCGGTTCGGGGGGCTTTCTCCCCGGGCCCCGAATGAGCTTGTGCCACCTTGGAGGTGAGGGTGTCCCAGATCGCAGGCGAGCCCGGGACCCAGGACTTCGTGGAAGTCCGGCTGCCCGCTGCGGGTGCCTACCTGTCCGTGCTGCGTACGGCCACGGCCGGCCTCGCGGCGCGCTTGGACTTCACCCTCGACGAGATCGAGGACTTGCGGATCGCGGTCGACGAGGCGTGCGCCATCCTGCTCCAGCAGGCCGTGCCGGGGTCCGTCCTCAGCTGTGTCTTCCGACTGGTGGACGACTCGCTCGACGTGACGGTCTCGGCCCCGACGACGGACGGGCGGGCGCCGGAGCGGGACACCTTCGCGTGGACCGTCCTGTCCGCGCTGGCCGGCAAGGTCGAGTCGTCCGTGGCGGAGGACCGGACGGTCTCCATCAGCCTGTACAAACAGCGCGGCGCGGGGCCAGGCCCGGCGTGAGGAGCGGGGACGCGACGGCCGGCTTCCCTGAGCAGCAGGCGCGGCCGCATCCGGAGGTCGAGGTCGAGGTCGCTACGGAGCAGGCGGTCCACATGAGCGAGCACGAGCAGCACAGCAGGGTTCCCGAGGCGGCGGAGTCGTCCGCGGTCACGGCGGAGACGGAGCCGCCGCGGCTTCCGGACCCGCACGACCGGAGCGGCGCGCGGGCGCTCTTCATCGAGCTGCGCACGCTGCCGGAGGGGTCCGCGGAGAAGGCGGAGCTGCGCAACCGGCTGGTGCGGATGCACCTGCCGCTGGTGGAGCACCTGGCCCGGCGGTTCCGCAACCGCGGTGAGCCCCTGGACGACCTGACCCAGGTCGCGACCATCGGTCTGATCAAGTCGGTGGACCGCTTCGACCCGGAGCGGGGCGTCGAGTTCTCGACGTACGCGACCCCGACGGTCGTCGGCGAGATCAAGCGGCACTTCCGCGACAAGGGCTGGGCGGTCAGGGTGCCGCGCCGCCTCCAGGAGCTGCGCCTCTCCCTGACGACGGCGACGGCGGAGCTGTCCCAGCAGCACGGCCGCTCGCCGACGGTGCACGAGCTGGCGGAGCGCCTCGGGATCTCGGAGGAGGAGGTCCTGGAGGGCCTGGAGTCGGCCAACGCCTATTCGACGCTCTCGCTGGACGTCCCGGACACGGACGACGAGTCCCCGGCGGTCGCGGACACCCTGGGTGCGGAGGACGAGGCCCTGGAGGGCGTCGAGTACCGCGAGTCCCTCAAGCCGCTCCTGGAGGACCTGCCGCCGCGCGAGAAGCGGATCCTGCTGCTTCGGTTCTTCGGGAACATGACCCAGTCGCAGATCGCGCAGGAGGTCGGCATCTCCCAGATGCACGTGTCCCGGCTCCTCGCCCGCACGCTGGCCCAGCTCCGGGAGAAGCTCCTCGTGGAGGAGTAGGAGCGCACGGCGAGCGGCGGCGCCCCTTCGAGGGGCGCCGCCGCTCGCCTTCTCATGCCTCGCTCACGCCTCGCCGCGGCGGCCGATCTCCAGGGCCTCGGTCGTCGCCGGGCTGACCAGGAGCACCAGGCCCGTCACCGCGAGGACCGCCAGCGCGATGCCCGCCGGGATCATCGCACTGTCGGCCTGGAGGAGCTGCCAGGCGACCGGCAGCGCCATGATCTGGGTGATGATCGCCGGCCCCCGGCTCCATCCCCGGCGCAGCAGCAGGCCGCGCGCCGCCAAGCCCGGGATGAGACCGAGCGCGACCAGCGTCGCACCTCCGGTGACGGCCTGGGTCAGGCTGTCCGGGTCGCCGGTGATTCCGGTCACGAGGACGTAGAGCCCTCCGGCCACCAGCGCCAGTGCCTCGATCGCCGCCACCGCGGCCGCCGCGGTCAGGCGGGCGGGGCGGGACGGCCGTTCCCCGGGCCGTTCGGCGGTCTGCTCCGTACTGCTCATACCTGGCAGGGTAGCCGGGGCCGGCCGACCTGCCCCTCTGGGCCCGGTACCGCCGGGTAGGTACGCTGGCGGCCATGCGCGCACTTCTCGTGGTCAATCCGGCAGCAACCACTACCAGTGCCCGCACCCGTGATGTGCTCATCCACGCACTCGCCAGCGAGATGAAGCTGGAGGCCGTCACCACCGAGTACCGCGGGCACGCCCGTGACCTGGGGCGACGGGCCGCGGAGGCCGAGGACGTCGATCTGGTCGTGGCCCTCGGCGGCGACGGCACCGTCAACGAGGTCGTCAACGGGCTGCTGCACGGCGGCCCCGACCCGGAGCGCCTCCCGGGCCTCGCCGTGGTCCCCGGCGGCTCGACCAACGTCTTCGCCCGGGCGCTCGGGCTGCCGAACGACGCCGTGGAGGCGACCGGCGCCCTGCTCGACGCGCTGCGTGAGCGCCGTACACGCACAGTGAGCCTGGGGCTGGCCTCCGGCACGCCGGGGACCGAGGACGAGGCGGTTCCGGCCCGCTGGTTCACTTTCTGCGCGGGCTTCGGCTTCGACGCCGGAGTCGTCGGCCGGGTCGAACAGCAGCGGGAGCGCGGGAAGAGATCGACGCACGCGCTCTACCTCCGTCAGGTGGTGCGCCAGTTCCTGGACGATCCGCACCGCCGGCACGGGACGATCACGCTGGACCGCCCCGGCGAGGAGCCGGTCGAGGACTTGGTCCTGTCGATAATCTGCAACACCTCCCCCTGGACCTACCTGGGCAATCGCCCGGTGTACGCGTCCCCGGAGGCATCGTTCGAGACGGCCCTGGACGTCCTCGGCCTGAGCCGTCTTTCGGCCCCCGCGGTGGCCCGCTACGCCACCCAGCTGCTCACTTCGACCCCCGAGCGCGGCCCGCACGGCAAGCACGCCCTGTCTCTGCACGACCTGACCGACTTCACCTTGCATTCGAAGGTTCCGCTCCCGCTCCAGATGGACGGAGACCACCTGGGGCTGCGTACGAGCGTGACGTTCACAGGCGTACGCCGTGCACTGCGTGTGATTGTGTGAGTGGAAGGGCCGAAAGTCCTTTCACTCGAACGTTTAGGCTGGCATCCACCCCTTAGAAGTACGGCTGTGACCTAGCCGACACCGAGGAATCAAAAAAAACTTTCCGGAAGGGGTTGTATCCGCAGCCGAGGTTTGCGAATCTCTTCATGGCGATCGGGACGGCCCGCAACACCGGCCTCCACTGAGAGTCAGAACCCCTCCTCGAATCCAGGACCACACCAGTTCATCTGGCAGTCGGCCCTTCACTTGCGGGGGGATTCGTGAAAGCGTTCACATTCACAAGCAACTTGCACGTCATACCAAGAGAGGTAGCAGCCATGGACTGGCGTCACAACGCCGTTTGTCGTGAGGAAGACCCCGAGCTGTTCTTCCCCATCGGCAACACCGGTCCTGCGCTGCTGCAGATCGAGGAAGCCAAGGCCGTCTGCCGCCGCTGCCCCGTCATGGAGCAGTGCCTGCAGTGGGCGCTCGAGTCCGGCCAGGACTCCGGCGTCTGGGGTGGCCTCAGCGAGGACGAGCGCCGCGCGATGAAGCGCCGCGCCGCTCGCAACCGGGCGCGCAACGCCAGCGCCTGAAGCCCCCTGTCAGCCTGAGGCAAGCGGCGCGTACATCGCGTACGCAATCACCGCCCCCGAGCCGCAGCGCGCAGCAGTAACCCACAGCATTCGAGCCCCGGACCGATCTCCTCGGTCCGGGGCTCGCTGCTCTGTGGGCCCGGGCATCCGGCTCCCGAGGTGACGGCCGGTCAGGAGACCGGCGGCCCTACGGTGATCACTTCTGCGGGTGGACCGGGATGTCGAGGACGACCCGGGTGCCTCGCTCGGCGCCGGGCTGCATGTCGAAGCTGCCGCCCAACTCCCCCTCCACCAGAGTCCGCACGATCTGCAGGCCGAGGTTCCCGGCGCGCTGCGGGTCGAAGCCCTCGGGCAGACCGCGCCCGTCGTCCTTGACCGTGATCAGCAGGCGGGCGTCGGCGCGCGGTTCGCCACGGACGGCCGTGACCTCGACCGTGCCCTGCTCCCCCGGCGCGAAGGCGTGCTCCAGGGCGTTCTGGAGCACTTCGGTGAGGACCATGGAGAGCGGTGTGGCGACCTCGGCGTCCAGGATGCCGAAGCGGCCGTTGCGCCGGCAGGTGACCTTGCCGGGGGAGATCTCGGCGACCATCGCGATGACGCGGTCGGCGATCTCGTCGAACTCGACCCGCTCGTCCAGGTTCTGGGACAGCGTCTCGTGGACGATGGCGATCGAACCGACCCTGCGGACGGCTTCGTTGAGGGCCTCACGCCCCTGCGGGGAGTCCATCCGGCGGGCCTGGAGGCGCAACAGCGCGGCGACCGTCTGGAGGTTGTTCTTCACCCGGTGGTGGATCTCCCGGATGGTGGCGTCCTTCGTGATCAACTCACGCTCGCGGCGTCGCAGTTCGGTGACGTCGCGCAGGAGGACGAGGGACCCGATGCGGGGGCCCTTGGGCTTGAGCGGGATGGCACGCAGCTGGATCACGCCGCCGTTGCCCTCGACCTCGGCCTCGCGGGGGGCGTAGCCGGAGGCCAGCTTCACGAGGGCCTCGTCGACGGGGCCGCGGGACGGGGCGAGTTCGGCCGTGATCTGGCCGAGGTGCTGGCCGACGAGGTCGGCGGCGAGACCCAGCCGGTGGTACGCGGAGAGGGCGTTGGGCGAGGCGTACTGGACGATGCCGTCGGCGTCGAGGCGGATGAGGCCGTCACCGGCGCGGGGCGAGGCGTCCATGTCGACCGCCTCGCCGGGGAAGGGGAAGGAGCCCGCCGCGATCATCTGCGCCAGGTCGGAGGCGGACTGGAGGTAGGTGAGCTCCAGCCGGCTCGGGGTCCGGACCGTCAGCAGGTTGGTGTTCCGGGCGATCACGCCGAGGACACGGCCCTCCCTGCGGACGGGGATGGACTCGACCCGGACCGGGACCTCCTCGCGCCACTCGGGGTCGCCCTCCCGCACGATCCGGCCCTCGTCGAGGGCGGCGTCGAGCAGCGGACGGCGGCCGCGCGGGACGAGGTGACCGACCATGTCGTCCTGGTAGGAGGTCGGCCCGGTGTTGGGACGCATCTGGGCGACCGAGACGTACCGGGTGCCGTCGAGGGTCGGAACCCAGAGCACCAGGTCGGCGAAGGAGAGGTCGGAGAGCAGTTGCCACTCCGATACCAGCAGGTGGAGCCACTCGAGGTCGGACTCACTCAGAGCGGTGTGCTGGCGGACGAGGTCGTTCATGGAGGGCACAGGTGCGAGCGTACCCGCGGAATTCGGGGGCGATGTACCTGGATCTCAGGGCGTTCGTGATGGAGGATGGGCCAGGAAGGACGCCGTGCACATGGATGGACAGACAGAATGGTCTAGTCCACAATGGTCAGGCGGCATCCTGGAAGACCTCCGCCCTCCCCGCACAGGAGGGTGGATCGAGGTAGCCGACGCTCTCTGCCCTGACTGCGTCGGAACCTCCCATACGGCCGAGGGACCGCACACCCCCGGCCGGGCAACTCCGGGCTGCGGTGCCGGACGGGTTGAGGGTCCCGTCAGGCGCCGCGGCCCGCGGGTCTTTCCGGGACGCGTCCGCCACCTCCCCCCGGGGCCCTTCCGAGCCCTCGCGCCGCCGACGGCCGCGCGCGCCGCCCGCCGCACTCCCCGCGCCGCCGGCGCCCCGCACCGCCCCTTCTCCAACGCCTCTTCCCCTCCTCCACCCCCGCCCCCTACCCGGCCCGGGGCGCGCCCGGCCGACTGGCCCGGGGAGGGGACCCGGCCGACCATGGGAAGGGCCGGTCCACCAGACGGACAGGACCCGAGCCGACGCCCCCTCCGCTGCCACATGTGGGTAAGATTGGTCTATACCACACAGGCCCCTCTCCAGATCGGCAGGCACCAGCGTGGAAGTTGTCATCGTCCCGGACGCCAAGGCAGGCGGCGAGCTGATCGCGGACGGCATCGCCGGCCTCCTGCGCCGCAAGCCCGACGCGCTGCTCGGCGTGGCCACCGGCTCGACTCCGCTGCCCATCTACGAGGCCCTCATCGCGCGGGTCACGGAGGGCTCCGTCGACGCCTCCCGGGCGCGGATCGCCCAGCTCGACGAGTACGTCGGGCTGCCCGCGGGCCACCCGGAGTCGTACCGCTCCACGGTCCTGCGCCAGGTCGTGGAGCCGCTCGGCCTCTCCGAGGACGCCTTCATGGGCCCCGACGGCTCCGCCGACGACGTGCAGGCCGCCTGCGAGGCCTACGACAAGGCGCTCGCCGACGCGGGCGGCGTGGACCTCCAGATCCTCGGCATCGGCACCGACGGGCACATCGGCTTCAACGAGCCCTGCTCCTCGCTCGCCTCCCGCACCCGGATCAAGACGCTCACCGAGCAGACCCGGGTGGACAACGCGCGCTTCTTCGAGGACGACATCGAGCAGGTGCCGCACCACGTCATCACGCAGGGCATCGGCACCATCCTGGAGGCCCGCCACCTGGTGCTGCTCGCCACCGGCGAGGGCAAGGCCGAGGCCGTGGCGCAGACCGTCGAGGGCCCCGTCGCCGCGCTCGTACCGGCCTCCGCGCTCCAGCTGCACCCGCACGCCACGGTGGTGGTGGACGAGGCCGCCGCGTCCAAGCTGAAGCTCGCGCACTACTTCCGCCACACCTTCGCGAACAAGCCCGCCTGGCAGGGCATCTGACACCCGCGGTACGGAGAGGGGCCCGGCACCTGTTTCAGGTGCCG
>NZ_JBFASK010000071.1:0-8301 GCF_040677675.1 Streptomyces sp. NPDC053755
CGGCGCGGGTGTGGGCCCACAGGACCAGGGGGTTGGCGGCGACCGAGAGGGCCGCGCCCTGGAGGCCGCGGGGGGCGTGGGGGCGGAGTTGGGGGGGGTCCTGGGCGAGACGCTGGGTTCTTAGGGGGGGTGACCCCCGGAGGGGTGGGCGGGGGGGTGGACCACCCCGGGTGGGGGGGTGGGGCGGGGCGCACCCCGCCCCACCGCCGCCGCTACCGCCGCTCGGCGCGGGTCGCGGCCAGGGTCTCGTAGAAGGAGAGCAGGCCGAGATCGTCGACGGAGCCCGGGTTCACGGCCTTGGCCAGGGGGGTGCCCTGGAGGAGGCGCTTGACCGGGACCTCGATGCGCTTGCCGGTGAGCGTGTGGGGCACCCCGGGGACCTCGATGATGTCGTCGGGGACGTGGCGCGGCGAGAGTTCGGAGCGGATCGTCCGGTTGATCCGGGCGATCAGCGCGTCGTCCAGGGTGACGCCGTCCGCGAGGTGGACGAAGAGCGGCATCCAGTAGCCGCCGTCGGGTTCCTCCAGGCCGATGACAAGGGACTCGCGGATCTCGGGGAGCCGTTCGACGGCCTCGTAGATGTCGGCCGAGCCCATACGGACGCCCTGGCGGTTCAGGGTGGAGTCGGAGCGGCCGTGGATCACGACGGAGCCGTGGTCGGTGATCGTGATCCAGTCGCCGTGGCGCCAGACGCCGGGGAACATCTCGAAGTAGCTGTCGCGGTAGCGGCTGCCGTCGGGGTCGTTCCAGAAGCGGATCGGCATGGACGGCATGGGGTTGGTGACGACCAGTTCGCCGACCTCGCCGGTCAGCGGCTTGCCCGACGGGTCCCAGGACTGCAGGTCGGTGCCCAGGCCGGCGGCCTGGAGTTCGCCGATGTGGACGGGGAGGGTCGGCACGGCGCCCGCGAAGCAGGAGCAGACGTCGGTGCCGCCGCTGACGGAGGCGATCCACAGATCCTCGCGGACCTCGTCGTGCAGCCAGCGGAAGCCGTCGGGCGGGAGCGGCGAACCGGTGGTGGCGACACAGGTGACCGTGGAGAGGTCGAAGTCCCGGCCGGGGTGGACGTCCGCCTTGGCGCAGGCCATGACGTAAGCGGCGGAGGTGCCGTAGAGGGTGGCGCGGGTGCGTTCCGCGACCCTCCACTGGGCTGCGGTGTCCGGGTAGCCGGGGCTGCCGTCGTAGAGGACGACCGTGGTGCCCGTGAGCAGGCCGGAGACGAGGAAGTTCCACATCATCCAGCCGGTGGAGGTGTACCAGAAGAACACGTCCCCGGGTCCCAGGTCACAGTGCAGACCGAGCTGTTTGAGGTGCTCGATCAGGATGCCGCCCTGGGACTGCACGATCGCCTTGGGCAGGCCCGTCGTGCCGGAGGAGTACAGGACCCACAGGGGGTGGTCGAACGGGACCTGTTCGAAGACGGGGTCGACGTCGGCCGAGGTGAGGGCCGACCACTCCAGGGCGCCCTCGGGGGCCTGGGTGCCGAGCAGCGGGATGTGGACGACCGCGCGGAGGCTGGGGAGCTCGGCGCGCAGCTCGGCGACGGTGTCGCGGCGGTCGTGCTCCTTGCCGCCGTAGCGGTAGCCGTCCACCGCGAACAGGACCACGGGCTCCACCTGCTGGAAGCGGTCCAGGACGCTGCGGGCGCCGAAGTCCGGCGCGCAGGAGGTCCACACCGCGCCGACCGCGGCGGTGGCGAGCAGGGCGGCGACGGCCTCGGGAATGTTCGGCAGGTAGCCGCTGACCCGGTCGCCGGGACGGACGCCCAGGGCGCGGAGTTCGGCGGCGAGGGAACCGACCTGACGGCGCAGCGTGGCCCAGCTGATCGGCCGCGGCTCATGTGTCTCGTCCACATGGAGCAGAGCCGGGTCGTGTGGGCGCTCGGAGGCGGCGCGCAGGGCGTGTTCGGCGTAGTTCAGGGTGGCTCCGGGGAACCACCGGGCGCCCGGCATGGACCGGTCGCCGAGGACGCGCTCGTACGGGGTGGCGAACCGGATGTCGAACCATTCGACGACGGCCTGCCAGAACGACTCCAGCTCCTCGACCGACCAGCGGTGCAGGGCCGGATATCCGCCCTGGGCCGGGGCTCCGTGGTGCTCGGCCGCCCAGGACTGGAAACGGGTGACCGCGGCCGCGGCGATTCGTTCCTCGTCCGGCTGCCAGAGCGGGTCGGTGTGCGCTGATGTCATGGGGCGGCTCCCTGGGCGTACGCGGGGTCTGCGTGGGTCGCGCGCACGTGCTGGGGTGTGCGCGTGACGCGGCTGACAGGGACGATGCCATGGGAGCGGGTTTCGCACCAGGTTTCGCCGCCCATGGTCAGTTAGCTGAATATGTGCTCCCACCACGGGTGAACGGCAGTTGAACGCACCTCTCGCGCCCGTGGCCCGATGGCAGGGTGAGCGGCATGATCGGTCGTGAGCTGGTGCGTTCGGTGAGGGTGTTCGGATCGGTGCGGGGGTGGCGGGTGGTACGTGCGGCGTGGCGGCAGCGGCGCACGGACGCGTGGGGGCTGCCGCGGAGGGGGCCGGAGCGGGCCCGGGTCCCCGGTCCGGTCGAGGAGGTCGTGCCGGGGCCCGGCGGCGGGACCGTCCGCTTCGCCCGCTCGGAGCTGCGGATCAGCGTCTCGGCGGGGGGCACGGTGTTCTGGGGCTGGGACGGAGCCGGGCCACTGCCCTCGTACGCGTTGGCGGGTGAGGCGCCCGAGCCGGACCCGCGGGCGGTGCTGGAGCCGGACACGGACGGCGGCTGGCGGGTGGTGTCGGAGCGTGTGACGGTCGCGGTCTCCCGGCACGGGGCGGTGGAGATCCGGACGCCGGGCGGGGTCGTGCTCCGCCGGGATCCGCCGCCGCGCTGGTGGGAGCCGGTCGGGGGCGGCCCGGCACGCTGGGTGCAGCGCAGCGAGGTGCCGGCGGACGGACGGTTCTTCGGTCTGGGCGGGCGGACGGCGGGGCCGCGGCTGCGGGACGGTACGTACCGGCTGTGGAACACCGCCCCCCCTAGGGGGTTCTCCCCCGGCGACGATCCGGTCCACATCACCATGCCGGTGCAGTTCGTCGTGTCGGACGCCGGCACGCACCTGGCGTTCCACGACAACTCCTGGGACGGGCACGTCCGGCTCACCGAAGGCGAGGAGGGGGCCGGCTCCGGGCACGACCGGCCGGGAATCGCCGAGGTCCGCATGAGCGGGGGGCCGTTGCGGTGCTGGGTGGTGGTCGGGACCCCCGCGCGCGTGCTGCACGGATGGGCGGCGCTGACGGGAGCGCCCGCGCTGCCTCCCTCGTGGGCGCTGGGAGCGCAGCACGCGCGGTGGGGGTTCGGCAGCGAGCGGGAGGTGCGGCGGGTGGTGGACGGCTACCTCAAACGGGAGCTGCCGCTCTCCGTCCTCCATCTGGACATCGACCACTACGACGCGCACCAGGTGTTCTCGGTCGACCGGGAGCGGTTCCCCGATCTGCCGGGGCTGGCGGCCGATCTGAAGGAGCGGGGCGTCCGGCTGGTGTCGATCGTGGATCCCGCCGTGAAGGCGGAGCCGGGCAACGCGGTGTACGACGGCGGGGGCGGCATCGGGGCGTTCGTGCGCGACGCGCGGGGGGACGAGGTGCGGGGGGAGGTCTGGCCCGGGACCTGCGCGTTTCCGGACTTCACCGACTCGGTCGTGCGGGAGTGGTGGGGCGGGCTCTACGAGGAGCGTCTGGCGCAGGGTTTCTCCGGGGTCTGGCACGCCATGAACGAGCCGGTCTCCTTCGCCCCCTTCGGCGAGCAGACCCTGCCGCGGTCGGCCCGGCACGCGCTGGACGGCCGGGGCGGGGACCATCGGGAGGCCCACAACGTCTACGGCCTGACCATGGCCCGGGCCGGGTACGACGGGCTGCGCCGGCTGCGGCCCGAGGAGCGCCCCTTCCTCTTCTCGCGTTCCGGGTGGGCGGGGATGCAGCGCTACGGAGGGACCTGGTCCGGCGACGTGTCGACCGGCTGGCCCGGGCTGCGGGCGTCGCTCTCGCTCGTCCTGGGTCTCGGACTGTGCGGGGTGCCGTACTCGGGGCCCGACGTGGGCGGCTTCGACGGGGACCCCTCACCCGAGCTCTTCCTGCGCTGGTTCCAGCTGGGGGCCTGGCTTCCGCTGTTCCGTACGCACGGGGCGATCGACGCGGGGCGGCGCGAGCCGTGGGAGTTCGGCCCCGACGTCCTGGAGCACGCGCGCGCGGCCCTCGCCGAGCGGGAGCGGCTGCGCCCCTACTTCGTGACGCTCTCCCGGCTCGCGCGGCTGACCGGGGCGCCGTACGTCCGGCCGGTGTGGTGGAGCGCGCCGGAGGACCGGGCGCTGCGCGACTGCGAGGACGCCTTCCTGCTCGGCGACTCCCTGCTGGTGGCGCCGGTGCTGTCCCGGGGCACGGACCGGCGGGCCGTGCGGCTCCCGCGCGGGCGCTGGTACGACACGGCGACGGGTCGCGCGTACGAGGGGCCGGGGCAGGTGCTTCTGGAGGCGCCGCCGTCCCGTATCCCGGTGCTCGCGCGCGCGGGAGCGGTGATCCCCGTACGGGGCTGGGGCGACGGGCTGGAGCTGGAGGTCTGGGCTCCGGCGGCGGGGCGGACCGGGGGCGGGCTCGTCGTGCGCGACACCGGGGACGGGTGGGAGCCGGCCGAGATCGAGCGGTACGCGTCCCGCCTGGAGGACGGACGGGTGGTGGTGGAGCGACTGACGGACGACGGGGTTCGGGAGACGGACCTTCCGGTCCGGGTGCGGAGCGGCGAGGTCTGACGGGGAGGTGGGGGGGAGGCGGCGAGGCCGGAGGGGGTCGGGCGTACGGGGGCGCTCGCCGTAGGGGCGGCGCGGGTGGGGCGGGTGGGGCGGGTGGGCGCCCTCGCTTCCGCCCGGCGGGCCCGGTCCCCGAGACCGGTCCCCGGGACCGAACGCCGAGGGCAGGGGCCTAGAGCCGAGAGCCGAAGGCCGAAGGCAGGGGCCGAAGGCCGAAGGAGTGGGGCGCCCGGCAGGCACCGGGCCGGGAGGGGGCCGGGCCCTCAGGCGTACGTCCCCGCGAACCAGCGCCGTACAGCCTCGGTGTGCAGCGGGAACGCGAGCTCCTCCGGAGCCCTCAGCAGGTGCCAGCCGCTCGTCTCGTCGGTCGGGACGGAGGGCGGCAGTCCGGCGGCCGGACGCGTCGGGAGCAGGCCGAAGAGGAGGAGGTGCCCGCCCGGGGAGCTGAGGGCGTCGGCGAGGCGGACCTCGTCGGCCGCCGCCTCGATCCCGGTCTCCTCGCGCAACTCGCGGACGACGGCGTCGCGCCAGTCCTCGGCATGGTCGACGAAGCCACCGGGCAGGGCGACGTGGCCCCGGCGGGGTTCGATCGTGCGGGTGATGACGACGAGGCCGGTGCCGGAGGCGTCCGTCGCGGGCAGGAGCGTGACGGCCACGGGCAGCGGGTTGCGGTACGCGACGGAGCCGCAGGAGGAGCAGGTGCGGGGCCACGGGGCGGCCTCGCCGTAGGCCGCGCCGCAGGCGGAGCAGTAGGAGTCCTTCACGGCAGGACCGTACGCGATCACCCTTCCCCGTGCCCCCGGAACCTGATAGACGGTGCACATGAGAGGACTTGCTTCCACTTTCCGCGCCTTAGGCGTCCTGGCCGCGGCCGGTCTGGTCGCCGTCACCGCCGCCGTACCGTCCGCGCGTGCCACGCCGGAGCCGAAGGCTCCGAAGGAGTTCGTCGCGCTGGGCTCGGTCGACCGGACGATCATCCAGGAGATGCGCTACACCACGGAGCACAACTTCGTGGGCGAGCCGGTCGACGGCTACCGCCAGCCGCTGTGCATCCTGACCCGGCCCGCCGCGCAGGCGCTGCACCGGGCGCAGCGCAAGCTGCTCGCGCGGGGCTACTCGCTGAAGGTCTACGACTGCTACCGGCCGCAGCGGGCGGTCGACCACTTCGTGCGCTGGGCGAAGGATCTCGACGACGAGCGGATGAAGGGGGAGTTCTATCCGCTGGTGCAGAAGTCACGTCTGTTCGCGGACGGTTACATCGCGGAGAAGTCCGGGCACAGCCGCGGTTCGACGGTCGACCTGACGATCGTGCGGCTGCCCGCGGCGCCCACGCGGCCGTACGAGCCGGGTGAGCCGCTGGTGGAGTGCCACGCGCCGGCGGAGGATCGTTTCCCCGACAACTCGGTCGACATGGGGACCGGCTTCGACTGCTTCGACACCCTGTCGCACACCGAGGACCCGCGGATCCAGGGGGTCCAGCGGGCCAACCGGCAGCTGCTGAAGACGACGCTGGCGGAGCAGGGGTTCGTGAACCTGCCCGAGGAGTGGTGGCACTTCACCTACAAGCCCGAGCCGTTCCCGAGCACCTTCTTCGACTTCCCGGTGGCGCGGCGGTCGGTCGCCGGGCACTGACGCGGCCCGACACGACGCGATCCACACGACCTGCCCGGCACGACCTGACCGGCACGACCTGACCGGGCAGGACAGGACCGGCACGACCTGAGGCACGGGCTGCCGGGACCACCCCCGTGGGTCCCGACCGCCCGTGCCGCACGGAAGGACGCAGAACGGGCCCGTACGGTTCACAGCCGTCGCCATCCATGACAAACTCCTGACGGTTCGTCAGAACGGGACGCTCGGGGAGGGCTGTCGTGGCACGGACGCGCAAACCGGTGGTGGCGGGATGGTTCACCGACGGCGACGAAGCGGACTTCCGGCTTCTCGGAACCCGGTGTACCGCCTGCTCCTCCGTCTTCTTCCCCCGCGAGGACTCGTGGTGCCGCAACCCGCGCTGCCCCGGCGGCGGAGAGCTCGCCGAGACCCCCCTCTCCCGGCGCGGCGTCGTTTGGTCGTACACCGACGGCCGCTACCGCCCACCCGCGCCCTACGTCTCCGACCCCGCGACGCCCTGGGAGCCGTACACGCTCGTCGCCGTGGAGCTGGCCGCGGAGGCGATGGTGGTCCTCGGCCAGGCGGCGCCGGGCGTCCGCACGTCGGACCTGGGCGTCGGGATGGAGGTCGAGGTGGTGCCGGGCGTCCTCGACGAGGACGACGAGCACACCTGGACGACCTGGCACTGGAGACCCGTGCACGCGCGCCAGGCGGAGGGGCGGTCATGAGCGACATCGCCGTGCTCGGAGCCGGGATGCACCCCTGGGGCAAGTGGGGCCGCAGCTTCGTCTCCTACGGAACGGCGGCGTCCCGCGCGGCTCTCGCCGACGCCGGGCTGAGCTGGCGGGACATCGGTTCGGTGGTGGGCGCGGACACCGTGCGGTGCGGCTACCCGGGGTACGTCGCCGGGGCCGCCTTCGCGCAGGCGCTCGGATGGCAGGGCGCGCGGGTCACCAGCGTGTACGCCGCCTGCGCGTCGGGGGCTCAGGCCGTGGGGACCGCACGCGCCCAGATCCTCGCCGGTCTCGCGGACGTGGTCCTCGTCGTCGGCGCGGACTCGGCGCCGAAGGGCTTCTTCGCCCCGGCGGGCGGCGAGCGGCCCGACGATCCCGACTGGCTGCGCTTCCGCGTGCTCGGGGCGACCAACCCGGCGTACTTCGCCCTCTACGCCCGGCGCCGGATGGCGTTGTACGGGGACACCGTGGAGGACTTCGCCCGGGTCAAGGTCAAGAACGCGGCCGCTGGGGCGCTCAATCCGCTCGCCCGCTACCGCAAGGCGGTGAGCGTCGAGGAGGTCGCGGCCTCGGCCGTGGTCGCCGACCCACTGCGTCTGCTCGACATCTGCGCGACCTCGGACGGGGGCGCCGCGCTGGTGCTCTCCAGCATGGAGTTCGCCCGTCGGCACGGGCACCGGGACCCCGTCCGCGTCCGGGCGGTCTCCACCGTCTCACCGGTCTACCCCAAGGCAGTCCTCGATCTGCCCGACATCGCGACCGACTCCGCCGCGGCCGTCTCCCCCGCGCCGCACGGATTCCGGGCGTCGATCGCCAGGGCGGCGTACGAGGAGGCGGGGATCGGCCCGGAGGACCTGTCGCTCGCCGAGGTCTACGACCTGTCCACCGCGCTGGAACTGGAGTGGTACGAGGACATCGGCCTGTGCGGGACGGGCGAGGGCGCGAAGCTGGTACGGGAGGGGGCCACGGGACTCGGAGGGCGCGTCCCGGTCAACACGAGCGGGGGACTCGGTTCGTTCGGCGAGGCCGTGCCCGCGCAGGCGATCGCGCAGATCTGCGAGCTGACCTGGCAGCTGCGCGGGGCGGCGGGTCCCCGGCAGGTGGCCGGCGCCCGGGTCGGGATCACGGCCAACCAGGGGCTCTTCGGGCACGGTTCGGCCGTGGTGGGGGGGGGGGGGGGGGCCGCCCCGCCGCGCCCCC
>NZ_JBFASK010000072.1:0-7684 GCF_040677675.1 Streptomyces sp. NPDC053755
ACCCACCTGCAGTCGAAGTCCTTCGCCCACGGCTGGTCCACCTCCTGCCCCGACGCGTACGAGGCGTTCGACAACGCCAACGTGAAGGCGGCCGCGCAGACGGCGGCGAACAACGGCTGGTCGAACATCACCCTCGGCATGCGCGCCACCAGCGAGACCGACACGCAGACCTGGCGCAAGTTCCGCGCCACCTCCGCCACGCTCGAGGTCGACTACAACCGTCCGCCGAGCGAGCCCACCGCCGGGACGAGCACCCCCGGTGGTGCCTGCGTGCCCGGTCCGGGTGGCGGCGTCACGATCGGCAAGACCAACATCACCCTGTCGGCCAACGCCAAGGACGGCGACGGCAACCTGTCGAAGATTCGCTTCCGCTTCCTCAAGACCGGCGGCACCCCGACCGAGTACCCGGTCACACCCAACTCCAGCGGTACGGCGACGGTGACGATCCCCGTCACGTTCCCGCTGGAAGACAAGACCATGTACTCGTGGGACGTGCGGGCCGAGGACTCGGCCGGCGCCGTCTCCTCCTTCTTCCCCCCGAACACCACCGAACCGTGCCGCCTCACGATCGACGGCTCGGCGCCGCCGCAGCCCTCCGTCACCAGCACCCTGTTCACCAAGGCCACGAGCGACGGTGCGACCTGGGCGAAGGTGAAGTTCGGCCAGACCGGTGACATCACGTTCAACTCGCCGGGCGCCGCGAAGTTCCGCTACGGCTTCGAGGGCGTGGCGTACACCGACGTGACCGCCACCAACGGCACGTTCACCAAGAACGACCTCGCGCCGCCGCACGCGGGCCCCAACTGGCTGCACGTCTTCGCCCTGGACTCCACGGGCAACGTCAGCGCGCGCACCGACTACAACTTCTACGTCCCGCCGCGTGACGCGGCCGACGGCCCGGGTGACGTCGGCGGTGATGGCATCGCCGACCTGATGCTCATCGACGCCAACGGCAACCTCTTCTCCTACCCCGGCAGCCCGGGCGGCGAGCTGTACGCCGGCCTGGCCGGCTCGTACACCTCCGACAACAAACTGCACCCGACGGGCCACTGGTACGACGCCGCCACGGGTCAGGCGGCGATGATCAGCAAGTTCAACGACGTCTACCCCGGTGACGGGACGACCGACCTGTTCGCCCGTACCCCGGACGGCCGGTTCTGGCTCTACCCCGGCGACGGCTACGGCACGTTCAACGTCGACGACCGTCTCGAGATCAAGCTGCCGTCGAACGCGCCGGCCCCGTCCACCTGGATCCAGTTCAAGGCCGTCGGCGACATCACCGGTGACAAGCTTCCCGACGTGGTCCTGCGTGCCGGAACGGCGTTCTGGACCCTGTCCGGCTACACCGGCGCCACGTTCCAGACCGCCACGCTGATGAACGCCGACGTCTGGGCCCGCCGCGAGATCGTGAACGTCGCGGACATCGACCTCGACAGCACACCCGACCTGCTGTGGCGCAGCCTCGACTCCGGCACCATCTACATCCGGCACGGCCTGCCCGGACCGGTCGCCGGCAGCGTCGACATCAACTCCCTCAAGGTGGCAGCCAACGCTCGTGGCGGCGTCGACACCTCCTACGGAACGAACTGGACCGAAGCCCACATCTCGGCGATCGTCGGCATCCCCGACGTGAACGGAGACCGGATCCCGGACATGTGGGTCCGCTTCAAGGACGACGGCCAGATGCGCATCTACTACCCGTCGACCACCAACACCAACGGGGCCGTCAAGGTCGTCCTCTCGGCCAACTGGGCCGGTGTGAAGGCCTTCGGCTGACGCCCCTGGTACCACCCTGTCCGCCTCCCGGGAGCCCCGGACGCCTCGACGGCGTCCGGGGCTCCCGGCTCGTGTGGCCCGCGCGTTCGATCTGCGGCCCGCCCGTACGGCCCGTCCCGGTGGGCCCTTACGGCCCGGCGTACGCGCGCCCGTTCAGAACGCGTTGCGGCGCCGCAGGCGCCAGGGGCGGCCGTCCGGGTCGACCAGGGCGTGGTGCAGGGGTGTCGTGAGCGCCCTGCGGACCGCGGGCAGCTCCGGCGGGACGTAGCGGCGCAGGCGGCCCGGCGGTCGCGGCCCGTGGCGGCCGCCCTCGTGCCAGGCGTCCAGGGCGGCGGCGGTCTCCTCGAAGGCGTGGAAGGCGGCCGTGGGGTCGCACAGGGCGTCCGGTTCGCCGGATCCGGCGGTCTCGGCGTCCAGGTGTTCGCGCATGAGCTCCAGGCGCAGGTCCCGGGCGAACGTACGGGCTCCGTCGCCGAGTCCGCCCGGGTCGCGCGGTTCTCGCGGGTCCGTGTCGCGGTCGAGTACGGCGCAGCTGAGTTCGGAGTCGTGCGTCCACGACCGGAGGTTGATGTTGTCGGAGCCGATGGAGGCCCAGACGTCGTCGATCACGCACACCTTGGCGTGGACGTAGACGGGTGTGCCGGCGTGGTTCTCCAGGCCGTAGACCGCGACGCGGTCGCCTCCGGCCCGGCGCAGCTCGTCGAGGGCGGTGATCCGCCCGATGAGGTTCATGGGCAGCGTGAGGCGGCCGTCCTGGTCCGGCAGGGAGGGGATGACGCCGATCAGGCGCAGCCCCGGGTGCTCGCGGAGTGCCTCGGCGAAGCTCGCCACCACCCGCGGGGACCAGAGGTACTGGTCCTCGAGGTAGATGAGGGTCCGGGCCCGTCGCAGGGCCTTGAGGTAGGCGCGGGCGATGCTGCGCTCGCCGTCGGGGGCGAAGGGGTAGCCGCGCAGCAGGCGGTTGGGGTAGGTCCGCAGCACCTGCACGCTGTGCGTACCGCGGGGTTCCGGGTCGGCCGTCTGCGGGGGCAGCGGGTCGGCGCTGGTGTCCTCGTGGTGCAGCAGCTCCCGCAGTCGGGTGAGCGGACTGCGGCTGAGCGGGGAGGGGTCCTCCCATCGTTCGCGGAAGACGGCCTCGATGTCGCCGACGGCCGGTCCGCGCAGGGCGAGCTGGACGTCGTGCCACGGCGGACGCGGGCCGTAGGCGGAGGCCAGGGGCAGCGCCTGCGGGTCGCCGTGGTGGGCGGCGTCGTCGTTGCGGCTGTGACACAGGTCGATGCCCCCGATGTACGCGACGTCCCGTTCGGGGCGCCCGGGGTGGCGCAGCACGACCATCTTCTGGTGGTGCGAGCCGCCGGGCCGTACGCGCATGTCGAGGAGGCACTCGCCGCCGCCTTCCTCGATCTCCTCGCCGAGGTGACGGTTCTCCTCCTCGCTGAACCGGAAGTTGTCCAGGTGGGAGCGCCACAGAAGGCCTTTGACGACGACCCCTCGGGAGGCGGCCTCGGCGAGGACCCTGCCGATCTCGGTGCCGGGGCCGTCGAGCCGCTCGTCGGGGTCGCCGCGCCAGTCGGTGAACAGCAGCAGGTCCCCCGCGCGCATGGCGCGGATCGCGTCGAGCAGCTCCGCGAAGTAGGCGGCGCCGTGGACGACGGGCCGCGCCTCGTTCCCCTCGGACCAGGTCCCCCCTCCGGGGCGGCGCCGGTCGAGACGTGTCGCGGTGTTGCCGCGTTCGCCGGGGACGAGAAGCCATGCGTCGTGTGTCACGGCGTCGGCCCTCCGGCCGGGCGTCGCGTCCCGCTCGGTCCCCCGGAACGCCGTACGCACGGGATTCCTCCCGCTCGTGCGGCGTTCCGGCGCGGCCCGCTCATGCGCGTCACCAGTAGTGCGACCTGCCTCCCACCGCGTGCCCCGCGGCGCCGGCCACCCACAGCACGAGCCCGATCACGGCGAGGATCAGACCGATGGTCCACAGAATGGATATTCCGGTGATGAACCCGATGATCAGCAGGATCACTCCGAGAATGATCACGACGACCTCCCAGCATCTCAAAGGATGACTCCGCCGAGAAGAACGGAGTGAAAAGGCATGATGCGAGTACCACTGATGGAGCCGTCTCATTCATGGTGCGGGCAGAAATTATGGGAGCGCCGCGTGTCGCTTTCCGGCGGTGATCATGCGGTCACCGCCGATGACGCCCGGTCCCGCCTCAGTCGTCGTCCCTTACCGGCGCCGCGTCGTCGTCGCCGCGCCGGTCGGCGGCGGTCCCGCCGTCGACGACCGCGTCGTCGGCCTCGCGCCGGGACTCCTCGTCTCCGCTCTCCCCCACCGCTTCCGACGGAGTGGTCCGCGGGCGGTGCTCTCCGCGCTTTTCCTCGGTCATGATCGTGCTCCTTCGCTTGGCTTCACTGGGACGGCGTCCGGTAGGACGGGTGCGTGCGCCGGTCAGGACGGCGGGTAGGGGGCCGACTTCAGGCGCCGGGCGAGGTGCGCCGTGTTGGCGGCGAGCGTCGCGGTCGTGCCGGCCGTGGCCTTGGGGATCTCGTCCAGGTCCTGGTAGTCGGTCCCCTGCATCGCTTCCCCGACCCAGTAGGTCACCGCGTTGGGGGCGAGGGTGAAGCCGACGTCGTTGAGACCCTGGAAGAGGTCGGCGCTGACCTTGTGCGCGCCGTCCTCGTTGCCGACGACGCAGACGGCCGCGACCTTCCCGTAGGTCAGCGTGCGCCCCTCCTCGTCCGTCTCGGAGAGCTCGGCGTTCAGCCGTTCCATGACGCGCTGGGCGATGCTGGAGGGATGCCCGAGCCAGATCGGGGTCGACAGGACCAGGATGTCCGCCGCGAGGACGGTGTCCCGGATCTCGGGCCAGTCGTCGCCGGCGCCCATGTCGGTCTCCACCCCGGGCAGGACGTTGCGGTCGGCGATGCGGATCGTCTTGCCCGTGACACCGTGGTCGCCGAGGGCGGCCATGGTCTGCTCGGCCAGCAGCTGCGAGCTGGAGGGAGCGGGCGACGGCGTGAGGCTGCAGACGAGTGCGACGGCGCGCAGTGGTGTGGTGTCCATGAGTCCCCCGCTACCCGGCGAGAGGTCCGCTATGTCAGCTGGAGCGGCATATTGCGTCATCCGAGCCACGGCGCCCCGACCGGTCCGCGCCACGGAGTCGGGCCGGTCCCCGGTCGCCGGACCCGGACCCCCGCACGCCGATCCGCCCGGCCCCCTCGCGGGGAGGGGGCCGGGCGGATCGGGCGGTGGGCGGGCCTGAGGGGTGTCTCAGATGCGGCCGCGAGCGAGCCGCGTCAGCGGCCCGACCGGGGGCTTGGCCGTGGAGCGGCCGATGGCGAAGGCGGCGCCGGCGACTCCGGCGACGCCCGCCGCCGCTCCGGCCGCGATCGCCTTCCGCTGCTTGACGACCGTCCATGCCGTGGTGGCCACGGTCGCCGCCTTGGCGGCGTTGGCGGTGACGGCCTGCTGCCCGCTCTGGAGGCCGTTCGCCGCGGCGCGGCCGACGCGCTTGGTGGCGTCGCCCGCCGACCGCACGGTCGACGACGTGGACTTCTCGGCGTCGCGCGCCGCCGACTGAGCCTTGGCGGCCGCGCCGGAGGCCTTCGTCTCGGTCCGCTTGGCCGCCGTCTTCTTGGCCTGCGTGGTGGTGGAATTCCTGGCGTTGTCGCTTTCAGCAGTCATGACATTCCTCCTTGCCGTTCAACCGCAAATGAAACGGTGAGTGTCGGTACGGGATCGGAAAGGGCCGCAAACGGTGAAGGTCAGTTCCCCTCACGGGGAAGCAGAGACCCCAACGGCCCCAGATCCAGATTGAGATCGTCCATCGAGAGGCCGTACCTCTCGCACAGCTCCTCCATGCGTTCATGAAGGATCATCAGGGTCATTCCGATGCGTTCTTCCTGGTCCTCGCTGAGGTCGCCCTGGTCGACCCGGTGGACGGCGGTCCGTTCCATCAGCTGGCGCAGCAACTCCACGATGGTGAGGACGAGTTTCATCAGGTCCCGTTCGACCGTGTCCGGGTCGGTGGCCAGCCTGCGGGCTGTCTCGTTCACTGCGAGGACCTCCTTCCGTAGAGCTCCGGGGCCGGCTCCTCACCGGTGATCGAGCGGATGACCGCCCGGAGGTTGATGTGGACCAGGTCGACGTCGGCGATCGACAGGACGAGGTCCCCGGTCAGCACCGCTCCCCCGGTCAGGAGCCGGTCCAGCAGGTCGATGAGGGCGACCGGCGGCCCGGCGAGGGGTTCGGTGTCCAGGAGGTTCCCTCCCGAGTGGACCCGGCCGACCTCGTGGAAGCGGTCCTCCGTGAACGGCGGTGTGCTCATCGCGGCGCGCCCTCGTCCCCGTACGCGTCCGCGCCCGCCGTGCCGTCGGAGCCCGCGTCCCCGCCCACGCCGTCGGGGGTGGCGAACGAGTACGGGGCCCAGGGGCCGGTCACCTCCACGTGGACGCCCGCCGTACGCCCGTCCAGGGCTCCGACGTACTCCTGGAACCGGCTCACGCTCTCCGCCGGCACCAGGTACGCCTCGTTGGAGAGGTTCTCCCCGCGGTGCCCGGACAGCTCTCCCTGCTGGGGGCGGTGGACCGCCCTGGCACGGGCGAGCCCTTCCGCCACGCGCGCCGCCTCGGCGGCGACGTCCCCGGCGGCGCGGTACAGGTCCTGGGTCGTGCGCCGGCGTGCCCGGCGCTGTGCGAGATACGCACGCCCCGGGCCGGATCCGCCGCCGGACGCGGCGGGTGCGGGCGGGTCCACGGGCGGCGGTACGGCTCCCGGGTCGGCGTAGACCTTCACGCCCAGCTCGACGTGACCGTCCAGGCCGGCCAGGAGCTCTCCGAAACGCCGGTGCTGGTCGGTCAGCATGGCGAGGACGCGGGCCTCGTCGCGGTAGACGGTCGCCAGCCGCAGGGGAAGGACGACCGTCTCGGCGAACGCGGCGACGACCACGGCGTGATGCGCCCGGGCGATCGCCTCCAGCCTGGCGAGGTCCTCCAGCTGGGCCCGCAGGGCCTGTTCGCCGAACACGTCGGCCGGTACGGCCGAGACGAGCGCGGCGAGCCCTTCGGCGCCGACGATCCGCAGGGCGTGCCCGTCGACGCCGGTCAGGGCGGCGGCGGTACGGCGCAGCGCCGCGTCGTCGCGCCCGACGGCGTAGACGTATGTCAGCTCCGGGCCGGCGCCGGAGGGGGCCGTCGTCTCCGCGGACCGGGCGCGCGGGGCCTCCCCCGCCTGTCCTCGCGTGGCCGGTTCTCGCGTCATCTCGTCGCGCGTGGCCTGCTCCCGCGTGATCTCGTCGCGCGAAGTCTGCTCTCGCGTGGTCACCGCGGCCCCTCCTCTCTCGTGTGCGACCGCCCGCCGTCCGCCGGTTCCCGCGTGTCCACGGCCGGTTCGACGGCCGCGCGCAGCCGGGCGAGTTCCGCGCGCAGGCGCTCGTTCTCCTCGGCCAGGGGGTCGCTGCCGCCGACGGCCTGGCGGGCCGCGCCGCCCGCTTCGTGGCTGCTCTCGACGGACCGCGGCGGACGGGCCCGCGAGGAGAGGGAGGGGTCGTGCTCCCACCAGTCGATGCCCATCTCCTTCGCCTTGTCGACCGAGGCGACCAGCAGCCGCAGCTTGATCGTCAGAAGCTCGATGTCGAGGAGGTTGATCTGGATGTCGCCGGCGATGACGATGCCCTTGTCGAGCACCCGCTCCAGGATGTCCGCGAGGTTCGCGGAGGAGCCCTGTGGGCCGTGGACCGGTGAGGTGCGCGGTGGGGCCGCCATACGGCCTGCGAGTGAATCGGACACGGTTCGCCCCTGTCGTCGTGGTGCTCGTGCTCTCGGTCAGCTGTGGCGACGGGACGGCCCGCCCGGCGGGGCGGCCGCCAGCGCGCTGTCGGCGTTGCAGGACAGGCCGATGGTCAGCGCGCCC
>NZ_JBFASK010000073.1:0-6320 GCF_040677675.1 Streptomyces sp. NPDC053755
TGTTTCCAGCTTAGCAGATCCGATTTCCGTTTCCGCCACCCGCTGGAGCGGGTTTGCCGTTTCAGGAATTTGCTTTTCGCGCTTTCCCTTGCGGCGGGGTCAAACACTACCAGGCTTTCTCGCTCCCCCTGACCACTCCCTCCGCAGTGCATGCAGAGGTGTAGACCACTGGGGTTAGGATCTGGCTCGACAGGTGCTGCCGACCCACGACTCGACGTCGCGTTGGGGTCAGGCAGAAGTACGACAGTACATCCCACCGTCAGTAGAGGCAAATCGTTTCTCGCCGGTCTCTAGGTCCGCCAACTGGTACGTCTCGGGCGGAACTAGGACTTCTCATGACATACGCTTCTGAACAGTACGCCGTCCAGGACAGGTAGTGACGGCGCCACACCATCTCCGCCCCTGGGAGGCTTCCCATGACAACCGTGACGTCGCCGCTTGCCGGACGCGCCATCGGTCTCGCCGCAGTACCCGACCCCGTCTTCTCGGGCGCCATGGTCGGTCCCGGCACCGCCATCGACCCGGACCGTGGTCCGTCGGAGGCCGTTTCCCCGGTCGACGGCGTCATCGTCTCTCTGCACCCGCACGCGTTCGTCGTCGTCGACGCCGAGGGCCACGGAGTGCTCACCCACCTCGGGATCGACACCGTCCAGCTGAACGGGCAGGGCTTCGAGCTGCTCGTGAACAAGGGTGACACCGTGACGCGCGGACAGGCCGTCGTGCGCTGGAACCCCGCTGAGGTGGAGGCCGCCGGCAAGTCCCCCATCTGTCCCGTCGTCGCCCTGGAGGCCACGGTGGACTCCCTCTCCGACCTCGTCGACGACGGCGACGTGAAGGCCGGCGACCAGCTCTTCGGCTGGAAGTGACGCCGGGTCGTCCTCGCGACGGCCACAGGTTCCACATTCAACGCGGCGGCCGGGGTGCCGTCGCTTCTATCGGAGACGGGTGAGATGGAGACAACGCTGCGAGGCGTCGGCGTCAGCCACGGAGTGGCGATCGGCGAGGTTCGGCACATGGGCACGGCGGTACTCGAGCCGCCGGCCAAGCAGATTCCCGCCGAGGACGCGGAGCGCGAACAGGGGCGCGCCCGCAAGGCCGTGGAGGCCGTGGCTGCCGACCTGATCGCGCGCGGCAATCTGGCCGGGGGCGAGGCACAGCACGTGCTCGAGGCCCAGGCGATGATCGCGCAGGACCCGGAGCTCATCGCCGACGTCGACCGCCGGATCGCGGTCGGCAGCACGGCGGAGCGCGGTATCTACGACGCCTTCTCGCACTACCGCGAGCTGCTCGCGGGCGCCGGCGAGTACATGGCCGGGCGCGTGGCCGACCTCGACGACGTGCGGAACCGTATCGTCGCCCGCCTCCTCGGGGTGCCGATGCCGGGTGTGCCGGACAGCGACGAGCCGTACGTGCTCATCGCCCGGGACCTCGCGCCCGCCGACACCGCGCTGCTCGACCCGGCGCTGGTGCTCGGCTTCGTCACCGAGGAAGGCGGGCCGACCAGCCACAGCGCGATCCTCGCGCGGGCGCTCGGAGTGCCGGCCGTCGTGGCGCTGCCGGGTGCGGGTGAGATCGGTGAGGGGACGGTCATCGCGGTGGACGGGTCCACCGGCGAGATCTTCGTGGACCCGACCGAGGAGCGGAAGGAGCGGCTGACCGCGGCAGCCGCGGAGCGCAGGGCCGCGCTCGCCGCGTCCAGCGGTCCCGGTGCCACCTCGGACGGACACAAGGTGCCGCTGCTGGCCAACGTCGGCGGACCGGCGGACGTGCCGGCCGCGGTGGAGGCAGGGGCCGAGGGTGTCGGTCTGTTCCGTACGGAGTTCCTCTTCCTGGACGACAGCGCGAAGGCGCCGTCCGAGGAGAAGCAGATCGACGCCTACCGCAAGGTCCTGGAGGCGTTCCCCGAGGGCCGTGTGGTCGTGCGGGTCCTGGACGCGGGCGCCGACAAGCCACTCGACTTCCTGACGCCGGCGGACGAGCCGAACCCGGCGCTGGGCGTGCGGGGCCTGCGGAGCCTACTGGACCACCCGGAGGTGCTGCGCACGCAGCTGACCGCGCTGGCGAAGGCGGCCGAAGGGCTGCCGGTCTACCTCGAGGTCATGGCGCCGATGGTGGCCGACCGCACGGACGCGAAGGCGTTCGCGGACGCCTGCCGTGAAGCGGGGCTGCGTGCCAAGTTCGGGGCGATGGTGGAGATCCCCTCCGCCGCTCTGCGGGCGCGCTCGATCCTGCAGGAGGTGGAGTTCCTGTCGCTGGGCACCAACGACCTCGCGCAGTACACCTTCGCCGCCGACCGTCAGGTCGGTGCCGTGTCGCGGCTCCAGGACCCGTGGCAGCCCGCGCTGCTGGACCTGGTGGCGCTGTCCGCCGACGCGGCCAAGGCCGAGGGCAAGAGCTGTGGCGTCTGCGGTGAGGCCGCGTCGGACCCGCTGCTCGCGTGTGTGCTGACCGGTCTGGGTGTCACCTCTCTGTCGATGGGCGCCGCGTCCATTCCGTACGTCCGGGCGACGCTCGCGAAGTACACGCTGGCCCAGTGCGAGCGGGCCGCGGCCGCCGCGCGGGCGGCGGACACGGCCGACGAGGCCAGGCGGGCCGCACAGGCGGTGCTGTCCGGGGAGTGATCCCGGCAGATCGCGAGGTGTCGAAGGGGCTTCCCGTCACAAGCGTGGCGGGGAGCCCCTTCGGCGTCAGTGGTGAGCGGGCCAGTCGTCGTCGGGGGCGAGGTCGAAGCCCGCGTGGTAGTCGGCGTGGGGTTCCGGCGCGATCGGTTCTCCCGTGCGGGCGTCGGTGCAGTAGGCGTTGAAGACCTCGGCCTCGGTGAGCGGGAGGAGCTTTCCGTGGGCGAGGCGCCAGCCGTGGAGGCGGTCGCGCGCGCCGGGGGCGGAGGTGCGCAGGACGACGCCTCCGGGGCTGTCGAGCGCGATGCCGGTGGCGAGGACGGTGACGAACTGGGCGCCCTCGGCGCTGTCCAGGCGGGCCGGGCCGTCGTCGTCGCGGGATGTGTGGAGAAGGGCGAGGAGCTGTTCGTCGGCGGCGGGGACGCTGCAGACGAGGTGGTGGGTGCCGGGCCCGGCGGCTTCGAGGAGGCGGAGCAGCAGCCGGGAGGCGCGGTCGAAGGCGGCTCGGCCGATGTCCTGGCCGCACTCGGCGCAGTCGCCGGTGTCGGAGAGGAGCATCGTGGCGTACTCCCAGGTGGCGCGGCGGACGGCGGTGTCGATGAGGGCGGGCACGAGGTCGGTCATGGGCTGGCCCGTGTAGGGCACGCGGGCGCCGGTGGCGGCCAGTTCCGCGGTGTAGCGGCTGCGGCTGTCGGGGCGGTCGGGGTCGAGGCCGGTCTCGTGGCAGTAGGCGGCGTACTCCTCGGGGTCGAAGAGGGCGACGGTGGTGTGGCCCCCTCGGGTGGCGAGGTCCCGGAGCAGGACCTCGACCTGGCGGAGGTAGGCCGGGTGGTCGTCGAAGCGGAAGGTGGCGTAGTGGCGCATGGCGGCGAAGTCGTCCTCGTCGGCGAGCAGGGCGACGGTGCTCGGTACTTCGCGGCGCAGGGCGCGGCGCAGGGATGCGGTGGTGCTGGGCTGTGCCATGTCTCCCCCTGGGTGATGACGGTCAGTGCTCACTCACCGTAACGACGGGCACTGACAGTGACGATCGGGAGAGGGTGCGGCGGACGAGGCGGTTCTGTGCCGCGCAGGTGGCGACGAGGGCGGCTCCGAGGACCGGCCAGGCCAGGGGGCCCGCGCTGATCACGCCGGTGAGGAGGAGGGGTCCGGCGAAGCGCTGGGTGGCGGGGGCGAGGGCGTGGACGCCGAGGTAGGAGCCCTGGGCCTCGGCGGGGGCCAGGGCGACGGAGAGTTCCCAGGAGACGGTCGCCTGCACGATCTCCGCGAAGGTGAGGGCGACGATCGCGCCGATGAGGGCGACGATGGCGAACGCGCGCCCTGCGGCCGCCGAGGCCGCGAAGGCGAGCGTGCCGGCGGCGAAGAGGCATGCGAGCGGGGTGAGGAGGCGTCGGGCGGCGTCGGTGGTGGCGCCGAAGCGGGAGAGCGGGACCTGGAAGAGCACGACGAGGACGCTGTTGACGACCATGAGCGCGGGTGCGAGTCCGACCGGGGCGTCGGTGGCGTGGACGATCCAGAGCGGCAGGGCGACCTGGAGGATCGAGTCGTGCAGGGAGAGGACGCTCTCGTTGGCGGTGAAGAGGAGGAAGGCACGGTCGCGCCACGGGCTGGCCGGCCGCCGGTCCGGGGCACCAGGGGCGGAGTCGGCGCCGGCGGCGACGCGTGCGGGGGCCTGGGGTTCGGCGCAGCGCAGGGTGAGGGCGGCCATCACGACGTAGGTGAGGGCGTTGCCGGCGAGCAGGAGCTGGAAGGCGGTGCTGGTGGCGACGGAGAGGGCGGCTGCGGCGCCGAGGCCGCCGACGGACCAGCCGAGGTTGCCGACGGTGCGGTTGATGGCCTGGTAGCGGACGCGGTCGGAGCCGGCGACGCGGGTGGCGTAGAGCCTGGTGAGGACGTTCGTGCCGCGGTCGGGGACGGCGCCGATGGCCGAGTAGAGGACCAGCAGGGCGTAGGTGTCCGTGGTGAGCAGGGCGAGGAGGGCGGCGGCGCGCAGGAGTTGGCCGCCGATGAGGAGGCGGGTGAGGGGGAAGCGGTCGGCGAGGCGGCCCGCGAGGGGTGCGCCGACGATCCCGAAGCCGCCGGAGATTCCGACCAGGAGGCCGATCCGGCCGACGCCGAGCCCGGAGACGTACGTGAAGTAGAGGGCGATGGAGGTGGCCCAGAGGCCGGTGCCGGTCTTGTCGATGAAACCGATGAGGAGCATGCGGCGTCCGTCGGTGCCTCCTGGGATGCGGTCCTTCAGTGATGCGCGGCGCACGGCTCCCCCTTGACTGTCTGTTTGTATCAATACATAATCATGTACGTGGCAGCACAATATTCGATCGCAGGGGCGACGGCCAAGGGGATTGCCGCGTCCATCGAGCGCGGGGTGGCGGAGGGCGGGTTCGGGCCGGGGGACGCGCTGCCTCCGGTGCGGCGGCTGGCGGACGAGCTGGGCGTCAGTCCGGGCACGGTCGCGACGGCGTACAGGGAACTGCGGCAGCGGGGGGTGGTGGTCACACGCGGGCGGGGCGGGACCGTGGTCGCGCAGGCGCCTTCGGTCGCCTCCCGGCGGCCTCCGAGGGTGCCGGAGGGGCTGGTGGACCTCGCGGGCGGCCACCCCGATCCGGCGTTCCTGCCGGAACTCCGCCCTCCGGCGCTGGTACGGCCGACGTACGGCTCCCATCGCGCGTCGCCGCGCCTCGGCCGGCTGGAGGGGCTCACGCGGGACTGGTTCGCCCGGGACGGTGTCCCCTCGGAGCACGTGACGTTCGCGCACGGTGCGCTGGACTGCATCGCGCGGCTGCTGTCGACGGAACTGCGGCCCGGGGACGCGGTGGCCGTGGAGGATCCCGGCTTCCACCATCTGCTGGACCTGGTCCCGGCCCTCGGGCTGCGGATGGTGCCGGTCGCGGTGGACACGGAGGGGCTGGATCCGGAGGCCCTGCGGACCGCGCTGCGGTCAGGGGTGCGCGCGGTGGTGTGCAGCCCGCGCGGGCAGAGTCCTACCGGTGCGTTCTTCACGCGGTCCCGGCGGGACGACCTGGTGGCCGTGGTCCGGGAGTTCCCCGAGGTGCTGGTGGTGGAGGACGATCACAACGCGGACATCGCGGGGGTGACCGCCCACTCGCTCGCGGCGGCCGGGCTGGAACGGTGGGCGCAGGTACGGACCGTGTCGAAGCACCTGGGCATCGACCTGCGGTGGGCCGGGCTCGCGTGCGATCCGGCGACGCTGGCGCGTCACGACGGCCGGCTGCTCATGACGTCCGGCTGGGTCAGCCACGTCCTGCAGGAGACGGCGGCCGGACTGCTCGCGGACGGTGAGGTGCGGCGGCTCGTGGCGGCCGGTGAGGCGGCCTACGCCGCGCGGCGGACGGCGCTGATCGGGGCGCTCGCGCAGTACGGGATCCGGGCGGTCGGGGCGAGCGGGCTGAACGTCTGGGTGCCCGTGCGGGACGAGTCGGCCGTCGTCAACGGGTTGCGCACCCGGGGATGGTGGGTGGCCGCGGGGGCGCGGTTCCGGATCGCCTCGGCACCGGCGGTGCGGATCACGACGGCCGCCTTGGAGGCCGAGGCGGCACAGGGCCTGGCGGCCGACTTCGCGGCGGTCCTCGGCGAGACGCAGGCGACGTACGGCGGGTGACCCACGGACGGGAGGGCGGCGGGGTGGACGACCCCCGGTGGGGCGGTGGGGCGGGGCTCGCCAGCGGCGTCGAGGTGAGCGCC
>NZ_JBFASK010000074.1:0-6017 GCF_040677675.1 Streptomyces sp. NPDC053755
GGCCCCCACCCATATAAACCCCACCCTCACACCACTCTTTCCCAACCCCCCCCTCTCCCGATCGGGCGCCCCCGCCGTCGCCGCCCGGGCGGCGGCCAGCGCCTCGTGCCGGGCGGCCAGCCCGGCACGCTCCTCGGCCGTGGTCAGCGACAGCGCTCCGAGCGGCCGGCCGGCGTCGCGGGCGAAGCCCTCCAGAGCCCGGGTGAACAGGTCCAGGAGCAGTCGTGCCGTGGACGCGTCGAACAGGTCGACGGCGTAGCCCAGCGCGAGGTCGAGCCCGTCGGGGGAGCCGTCCGGGGTGACGCGCTGCCCGCAGGAGAAGGTGAGGTCGAACTTGGCGGCTCCCAGGTCGGCGGTGCCCGGCCGGCCGGTGAGGTGCGGCCCGAGCGCGACCGGGCCGGTGCCCTCGGCGCCGTCGACGTTCAGCATCACCTGGAACAGCGGGTGGTGGCCCAGCGACCGCTCCGGCGCGAGCCGCTCCACCAGCAGCTCGAACGGCAGGTCCTGGTGTTCGTACGCCGCCAGGTCGGCGTCCCGGACCCGCTCCAGCAAGGTGGCCGCGCTCGGATCGCCCGAGAGGTCCGTGCGCAGCGCCAGGGTGTTGACGAAGAACCCGACGAGCTCGTACAGATCCTCCTCGGGCCGGCCGGCGACCGGTGTGCCGATCACCAGGTCGGGGCCGGAGCCGGCCGCGGCCAGGGCGGCCGCCAGCGCCGCCCGTACCACCATCGGCAGGCTGGCCCGGTGCTCCTTGGCCAGGGCGAGCAGCGCCCGGTGGGTGCCGACGGGGACCCGGGCGGTGAGCGTGCCACCGCGCCCGGAGGGCTCGGTCGGCCGCGGCCGGTCCGCGGGCAGGGCCGTGACCGCGGGGGCCCCTTCGAGCCGCCGCCGCCAGTGGTCGAGCTGCTCCGCGGCCAGGCTCTCGGGATCCTCGGGGTCGCCGAGCAGTTCCCGCTGCCACACGGCGTAGTCGGCGTACTGGACCGGCAAGGGCTCCCAGGCGGGGGCCCGGCCCGCGAGCCGGGCGCGGTAGGCGGCGTCCAGGTCGCGGAGCAGGGGGCGTACGGACCAGCCGTCCGTGGCGATGTGGTGGAGCAGCAGCACCAGGACGGAGCCCTCGCCGCCGTCCGGTCCGGCGGGTGCGGTGAACAGCCGCACCCGCAGCGGGGGTCCGGCGGTGACGTCGACCGGCTCCCGGACGAACGCGGCCACCCGGTCCGGCCACGTGGCGGGCGGGCACCGGACCACCTCGGGCGGGGGTACCGCCCCGGGCTCCCGGACCTCCTGCCGGGGCTCGGCGTCCGGGCCGGCCGGCAGGACGGTGCGCAGCACCTCGTGCCGCTCGACCAGATCGACGAGGGCCGCCCCGAGCACCGCGGGGTCGGGCGTCCCGTCAAGGTGCAGCACCACCGGGGCGTTGTAGGTGGCGGACGGGCCTTCCAGCCGCCCGAGGAACCACAGGCGGCGCTGGGCGAACGACAACGGGGTCACGGTCATGTCCTCAGGCGTCGTGGGCTGCGACGAGCCCGTCGATGTAGGCGGCGAGGTCCCGCAGCCGCGGGTTGGCGTAGACGGCCTTCACCGGCAGCGCCACGCCGAGATCGGCGCGTACCCGCGAGACGAGCTTGATCGCGAGCAGGGAATGGCCGCCCAGTTTGAAGAAGTTGTCGTCGGGGCCGATGGAGTCCGCCCCGAGCACGGTGGTCCAGACCCCGGCGATCAGCGCTTCGGAGGCGGACGGCCCGCCCTCCGCCGCGGCGGCCCGCCCCGGGGCCCGTAGGGCCGGCTGCGGCGCGGCCGGCGCCGGTTCGGGCAGCGCGGCCCGGTCCAGCTTGCCGTTGACGGTCGTCGGGAAGCGGTCCAGGGCGACGAGGACGGCGGGCACCATGTACGCGGGCAGGGAGCCGGCCAGCAGCTCCTTCAGAGCCGCCTCGGTCACCGGACCCGTGGCCCGGTAGTAGGCGACCAGACCGGGCGCCCCGTGCACGTCGTCCCGCAGCACGACGGCGGCCTCGGCGACGGCCGCGTACGCGGTCAGCGCCGCCTCGATCTCGGGGAGTTCGATGCGGAAGCCGCGCAGTTTCACCTGCCCGTCCGAGCGGCCCAGGTAGGCGAGCCGGCCACCGGGGAGGACCCGCACCAGGTCCCCCGTGCGGTACATGCGCCCGCCCGGCTCGGCGTCGTCTCCCAGGTCGGCGGTGAACCGCTCGGCGGTGAGGCCGGGTCGGCGGCGGTAGCCGCGGCCCACGCGGGGCCCGGCGAGGTACAGCTCGCCGACCCCGTCCGGGCCGACCGGCCGAAGCCTCTCGTCGAGCACGCGCGTCCGCAGCCCCGGCAGGACGGCGCCGATGTGCGGCGCGGCGGTCTCCCCGGCCGGCGTCTCGATCCAGCCGGCGGTGGCGTCCACGGTGCACTCGGTGGGCCCGTACAGGTTGACCGCGCGCAGGGCGCCCGTCCTCGCCGCCTGGGCGATCCGGGCCCACAGTGCGGGGCTGATCGCCTCGCCGCCGATCAGCAGGGTGAGCGGGCGGCCGCCCGCGGCGCGCTCGCCGAGCAGCTCCAGCAGCGGGTCCGCGTGCGAGGGCGTGAGGTCCAGGTCGGTGAGGCGTTCGTCGGCCACGAGCGCGGCGAGCAGGGCCGGGTCGGCGCGCGTCTCGTCGTCGATCATCACCAGGGTGTCGCCGCGGCAGACCCGGGTCCACTGCTGCACGGAGGCGTCGAACGAGGGCGAGGCGTTCCAGCCGACCCTGCCGGCCTCGGTCAGGGCGATGTGGACGTCCTCCAGCTCGGCCAGCAGCCGGGCGGCGGCCGCCCGGCCGATCTCGACGCCCTTGGGACGGCCGGTCGAGCCGGAGGTGTAGATGACGTACGCCAGCGTGTCCCCGGTCACGGGCACCGGCCGGTACGCCGGCACGGGTGCCTCGTCGGCGAGCAGCTCCCGCAGGTCGAGGTGGGGGACGCCGGGCAGCGGGGGCGGGTCGTCGGGGCCGCCGCCGAGGGTGACGACGGCGTCGGCGCCGGAGTCCGCGACCAGGTAGCGGCGCCGCTCGGCGGGCAGCTTCGGGTCGACCGGCAGGTAGGCGGCGCCCGCGGTGAGGGTGCCGATCAGCGCGGACACCAGGCCGGCGCCGCGCGGCAGGCAGAGCGCGACCACGCTCTCCGGGCCGACGCCGTGGGCGGCCAGCCGGGTGGCGATCCGCATGGCGTCGGCGCGCAGGTCATCGAAGGTGAGCGCGCGGTCGGCGGCGACGACGGCGGCACGGTCGCCCGGGACGGCGGCCAGCCGGTCCAGCAGGTCGGCGGGCGCCGGCCTCGCGGCGACGGCGGGAGCGAGGGTACGGGTGCGCTCGGGCAGGACGGCGGTCATGGCGGTGGTCACTTCCCGAAGACGGTGGTGGACGGCTGGGTGGCGGGGGAGCAGTCGGCGAGCGCGACCGGCTCGCCCATGGCGACGAGGATCTTCCGGTCGCCCTTGAACGCCTCGCGGCCGTGGGCGCAGAGGACGTTGTCCACGAGCATCAGGTCGCCGCGCTGCCAGGTCTCGCGGCGCGTCACCCGGTCGTAGACCTCGTTGACGGCGTCCACCTCGGCGTCCGTGAGCCGCGTTCCGTCGCCCAGATAGGTGTTGAAGGGCAAACCCTCCTCGCCGTACGTCTCGACGAGCACGTCACGGACGTCCGGGTCGAGGGTGCGGCCGTTCCAGAAGGCGAAGTGGTTGAACCACACCCGCTCCCCGGTCACCGGGTGCGTGACGATCGCCGAGCGGCGCTGCCGGGTGACCAGGGAGTCGTCGTCCAGCCACTCGTACCCGATGGTGTTCTCGTCGCAGTACGCCTCGGCGACCGCCTTCTCCTCGGTGGCGAAGGTCTTGTACCAGGGCAGCCCCGCCAGTTCGGAGTAGTTGCGCACGAGCAGCCATCCGGCCTTCTCGAAGCGGTCCCGCAGGTCCGCCGGCAGCAGCCGCAGGGCCTCGCGCATGTCGCCGACGGTGGTGGCCCCGCCCTCCTCGGGGGCGGTCACGCAGCCGAACAGGAGCACTCCGGGGAAGTCCAGGGTGTAGCTGTTCTCGTTGTGCAGCCGGATCGGCTGGGCGGCCGGCAGGTCGGTGGACGAGAACACGCCCTCGCCGAAGTCGGTGCGCGGGGTGGCCTTCTCCTTGTACCCGGCGCGCCGCGCGATCAGCGCGTCGCGTGCGGTGGCGAAGTCGGCCGCGTCGGTGACGGGCAGGCCCCGCAGCAGCACGGCGCCGGAGCGGTGCAGCTCCGCCTGGATACCGGCCCGGTGGGCGCTCAGCCACGCGGCGGCGGCGGCGATGTCGGCGTGGCCGGGGGTGACCACGACGGCGGGCTTGCCCGGCTCGCGGAGCACGGTCAGGTCGGTGGAGGCGGGAGCATCGGCGAAGGTCGTCATCGGAACAGTCCTCTGCTGCGGGAAGAGCACGGAATCGGGAAAGGGTGAGTGCGGGTGCGGGGAAGCGGGCCGGATACGGGCACGGGGCCCGGGCGGCACCCGTACGGGGAGGGATACGGCCACGAGGCGGGGCGGTCCCCGTACGGAAGCCCTGACGGGGGAGGCGGTGCGTCAGGGGTCACACCGTGGCGGCCGCGAACGCCGCCGGAACGGGCGCGGCGCCGGTGCCGGGCCGCGCGTCACCGGCGAGGACGGTGCCGACCAGGGCGAGGAAAGCCGGGAGTCGGCGCTGGAAGTAGAAGTGGCCGCCGGGCAGGACGTGCGCCGCGAAGCCGGCCTCGGTGATCTCCTCCCACCGGTCGAGCGCCGTCACCGGCACCACCGGGTCCGCGTCCCCTCCGATGACGGTGACCGGGCAGGAGACGTGTGCCTCCTCGACGGGGCAGCGGTACACGTCGTCGATGGCGAAGTCCGCGCGGATGGACGGGATGATGATCTCCCGCAGCTCGGGCTCGTCGAGGATTCCGTCGTCCGTGCCGCCCCGCTCCTTGATCGCGGCGACCAGCTGGTCGTCGTCCAGCCGCTCGGGATGGACGGCGCTGGGGTTCTCCAGGAACGGTGCCCGGCAGGCCGAGGCGACCAGGGCGCGCGGGGCACGGCCGGCCTCGGTGAGGAGCCGGGCCACCTCGAAGGCGACCAGTGAGCCCATGCTGTGTCCGAGGACCACCAGGTCCTCGCCCGCGTCGGCGGGGAGTGCCGCCGCCACGGGGCCCGCCAGGTCGGCGATGGTCCGGGGCAGGTCCTCGGCGAACCGGGCGCCGCGGCCCGGATACTGGCCGATCAACAGCCTGACGTCCCCCGGCAGATGGGCCCGCCAGTCGGCGTAGGCGTGGGCGTTCCCGCCCGCGTGCGGCAGCACCAGGAGCGCGGTCCGCTGAGGGCCGTCGCCGGGCAGGTCCCAGACGATGTCGGCGGCGTCGGGAAGGGGGGCGGTCCGGTCGGTCATGAGGTGATCCGTTCCTGGTCGGCGCGGCGGCGCAGGGCGGGCCTGGCGCGGCGCGGTTTCGAGGTGGTCGGGGCCTGCGCGGTCCGGGCGTCCAGGGAGGCCGTGAGCCGGGCCGGGGTGGGGTTCTGGAACACGTCGCGCAGAGTGAGGCGCACGTCCAGGGCGGCGCCCAGACGGTTGGTGAGCCGGGCGGCGAGCAGGGAGTGCCCGCCGAGGTCGAAGAAGTCGTCGTCGAGGGAGACCGGCGCGGACGTGCCGAGCGCCTCGGTGAACGCCGCGCACACCGTCCGTTCCAGTTCGGTCCGCGGCTCCCTTCCGCCGGTGCCGGGGCCCGCGTGCGGCGCGGGCAGGGCCCGTTTGTCGATCTTGCCGTTGGGTGTGAGGGGGAGCCGGTCGAGGGGGACGACGAAGGCCGGGACCATGTGGTCCGGCAGCCGCTCGCGCAGCCACAGGCGGACCTCCGCCGGCGAGGGCCGCCCGGTCCCGGAGTCGGAGGCGACCACGTGGGCGATCAGCTGCGCCGTGCCGTGGCGGTCCGGCCGGGTGGTCACGGTGGCTTGGGTGAGGTGGGGGTGGGTGGTGAGGAGGGTTTCGATTTCGG
>NZ_JBFASK010000075.1:0-5638 GCF_040677675.1 Streptomyces sp. NPDC053755
GAAGGCGCGCGCGGTGAGCGGGTGGAGGTGGATCGGGTTCCGGTCCCCGGGCACCGCCACCACGGCCGCCCGGCCCCGCGCGTGAACCGCACGGCGGGGGGAGGGCGGTCGCGAGGTGCGCGGTCCGGAGGGGCGGGCGTGAGGTGCGCCCCCCGTCAGGTGACGGCCGGGGCGGGGCTGCGGTCCACCAGGACCAGGGCGTGCTGGACGACCGCCACCAGGACGTTCTTCACGGACTCGCGGTCGCGCGCGTCGCACATCAGCAGCTCCACCTCGGGGTCGAGGTCCAGCGCCCCGCGCACGTCCTCCGCGGAGAACCGCCGCGCTCCCTCGAAGCAGTTGACCGCCACGGTGAAGGGGATCCCGCGCCGCTCGAAGTAGTCGATCGCCGCGAAGCTGTCCTCCAGGCGGCGGGTGTCCGCCAGGACGATCGCCCCGAGCGCACCCTGCGCCAGCTCGTCCCACAGGAACCAGAAGCGGTCCTGGCCGGGCGTGCCGAAGAGGTAGAGGACCAGGTCCTCGCGCAGGGTGATGCGTCCGAAGTCCATGGCGACCGTGGTGGTCGACTTGGACTCCACTCCGTGCAGGTCGTCGACGGGCCGCCCCGCCTCGCTGAGGACCTCCTCGGTGCGCAGCGGCCTGATCTCGCTGACGGCACCGACGAGGGTCGTCTTGCCGACCCCGAAACCGCCCGCGACCAGGATCTTCAGGGTCACCGGTTCGACGAGCGGCTTCTTGCGGCTAGAGCGCCCGAAGGCCATTGATCACCTCGCGGAGAATGCTCACGTCCGGCAGCTCGGCCGGCGGAACGGGGCGGGTCACATGGACGAGTTCGTCCTCGACGAGATCGCCGACGAGGACACGTACGACTCCGACGGGAAGATCGAGTCCGGCGGCGAGTTCGGCGATCGACTGGGGTGTCTCGGAGCAGAGTTCGACGATCTCCACGTGTTCCGGGGAGAGCGTCTGGTCACGGCCGGGGTCGTCGGCCGCCGGCTCGGGCACCACCAGTGCGATCAGGTCGAGGCGGTGACGGGTGGCGGCGCTGGTCCGGCCGCGGGTCATCGCGTACGGACGGACCACCGGCCCGGCGTCGTCGTCGAACCAGTGGTGGGCCCGGTCCGGCCCCTGGTCCTGGTCCTTCAGGTCTGCGTCACTCATACCGTCCCCCCACTCATCCTCCGGCGGGCAGGCCCGAGCGGGGTGCCGTGGTGAGGTGGACCCCGACGCGCTTGACCATCAGTGTCATCTCGTAGGCGACCTGCCCGACGTCGGACTCGGCGTCCGCGAGGACGGCGAGGCAGCTGCCGTCACCGGCCGCCGTCACGAAGAGGAAGGCGTCCTCCAGTTCCACGACGGTCTGCCGGACCCTGCCCGCCTCGAAGTGGCGGCCGACTCCCTTGGCGAGGCTGTGGAACCCGGAGGCGACGGCGGCGAGGTGCTCACCGTCCTCGCGGGTCAGATCGGCCGAGGCACCGGTGGGGAGTCCGTCGCTGGAGAGCACCAGAGCCTTGCGGATGGATCCGACCCGCTGGACCAGCTCGTCGAGAAGCCAGTTGAGCTCGCCGTTTCCGGAGGTGCTGGGTGCTGCGGCGTTCGGTGCGGTCATCGACCGTCCCCCTCGGGTGTCGTTCCTGGTGCTGTCGTCTCTGCGTTCTGCCGTCGTCCGCGCTGCCAGCCGCGCTGCATCGACGCCATGCGGCTGCGCACTTCCTCGGCGTCCCGCTCGAAGTCCGCGTGCGGCGCGTCGGCGGACGCCGACACCTCGCGCTCCCGCGCGCGCTCCCCCGAGTCGCGCAACTGCGGCGCGAGGCTCGCCTGACGGACCCTGCGGGGCAGTCCGCCGAACGGCGCGGGTCCCTCGGGCGGTACTCGGCCTCCGGGCGGTACTCGGCCTCCGGGCGGTACGGGGCCTTCCGGCGGTACGGGCACCAGCAGGGGCGGGTTCCCGCTCCCGGGTTCCCTCGGAGAGCCGTGCCGCGGTACGGAGGGGGCGTCCTGCTCCGCTACGGGCGGGGTGCCTCGTTCCGGTACGGGCGGGGCGGCGCGTTCGGGTACGGGCGGGGCGGCGCGCTCGGGCCGCGGCCCGGGAGTCGCGGGGTCCTCGGAGTCGCGGGAGCCGTGGGCGTTCCGCGCGGATCGGACGCCCTGGGCGTCCTGTACGGAGGAGGGGTGGGCGCGGCCCGGCTCGTCGACGCGTCGGCCGTGGTCCACGACGAGCGTCGGGGGGCGGCGGCGGGGCAACGGCACGGGGCCGTCGTCGGCTGCGCGGCCGAACGGCCGCTCGGAATCCTGGCCCGGGATCCGGCCGAACGCCTGACCCGGTGTTCCGGCGCCCCGCCGGCCCGATGCCCAGCCGGCCGCCCTGCCCGACACGGGTCCGGCCGGGGTGTCGGGGGCCTGCTGGTGCTGCTCACCTTCGGCCGCCGCGGCGAGAGACGGGCGCGCCCCGTCGCGGCGCCGGAGCTCGCGGGCCCGGAAGAGGCCGCCGCGCTCGCTCTCGGTGTCGAGCAGGTCGGCGGACCGGTCGAGCACGTCGTCGAAACCGGCGTCCCCGAGCGGCGCTTCGAGCTCGACGGGACCGTTGAGCGGGCTGCCCGAGGAGGCGTCCAGGGAGCGGCGTCCGTCCCCGGGTCCGCCGAGGAGGGAGGCCGATGCGGGGCGCCCGGCACCGGTGGAGCCGCGCGTGCCGTGCGGGACCTCGGTGAGCGCGGCGCGCCGGACCGGCAGCGCGACGGCGTCGCCAGGGCCCTCGCCCACCAGGGCGTCGTCCGCGCGGTCGAGGCTCTTGCGGTCCAGGCGGAAGCCGGCGCCCTGGGTCTCGGGGGCGTCGGTGAGCAGCGCGGCCGGGATGAAGACGACCGCGGTGGTCCCTCCGTACGGCGAGGGCTGGAGCGAGACGCGGACGTTCTGGCGCTGGGCGAGCCGGCTGACCACGAAGAGGCCGAGGCGGTCGGTGTCCGAGAGCTCGAACTCGGGGGTCTCCGCCAGGCGGAGGTTGGCATCGAGGAGGGCGTCGGGGTTCATCCCGAGGCCGCGGTCGTGGATCTCGAGGGTGAAGCCGTTGGCGACCCGCTCGCCGAGCACCTGCACGGCGGTGTGCGGGGGCGAGAACACGGTGGCGTTCTCGAGGAGTTCGGCGATGAGGTGGGTGAGGTCGGCGACGGCGGGGCCGCCCACGCCGAGGCGCGGCAGACGGCGGACCTCGATGCGTTCGTAGTCCTCGACCTCCGCGACCGCCGCCCGTACGACGTCCATGAGCTGGACGGGCTTGCGCCACTGGCGGGAGGGGGCGGCGCCGGAGAGGATCACCAGGCCCTCGGCGTGGCGGCGCATGCGGGTCGTCATGTGGTCGAGCCGGAAGAGGTCGGCGAGCTCCTCGGTGTCCTCGGTGCGCCGCTCCATGGTGTCGAGGAGGGTGAGCTGCCGGTGCAGCAGGACCTGGTTGCGGCGGGCGAGGTTGACGAAGACCTCGGAGACGCCGCGGCGCATGTCGGCCTGTTTGACGGCCGCTTCCACCGCGGCGCGCTGCAGGGTGTTGAGGGCCTGGCCGACCTGGCCGACCTCGTCGTCCTCGTACCGCAGGTGCGGCACCTCGGTCTCGACGTCGACGTGCTCGCCGGCGGCGAGCCGTCGCATGACGCTGGGGAGCCGGACCCCGGAGACCTCCTGGGCCTCCTTGCGCAGCCGGCGCAGGTCGCGGACCAGTCCGCGGCCGACGCGGACGGAGACGACGAGGGAGACGAGCAGGGCGAGGAAGCCGAGGACGCCCGCGACTCCGGCCTTGAGCAGGACGCTGTAGGCGGCGGGCTGGACCCGGTCCTGGTAGCGGTCGCCGGCGGCCGTGTTCTCCCGGGCGAGGTCGTCGAGGACCGGCCCGGCGAGGTCCGCCCAGCGCTCGGCGGTGACGGAGCGGGGGTTCTTGGTCTCGCCGCCGCCGATCAGGGCTTCCTCGGCGCGGCGCAGGGGCGCGGTGGAAGGGCCGGCCCAGTAGCGCTCGAACTTCTGGCGCTCGGTGGTGGGCAGGAGTTCGAGGCTGGTCTCGTAGAACTGCTTGCGGTTGGCGACGAGGTCGGAGATCTTGCGGATCTCCTCGGCGGTGACGCGCTCGGCGATGAGCGCGGACATGACGAGCGCGTCCTCGCGGGAGAGCAGTTCGCGGCCGCGGACGACGCCGACGAGGGCGCGGCCCTGCTTGTCCATCTCGACGTTCTCGAGGGCGTGGAGCGTCAGCAGGAAGCCGTAGCAGGGGTCGACGAGGCGGTTGTAGAAGTCGAGGGCCTGGACGCGTCCGATGCTGCGGTTCTCCACGGAACGGCGCAGGGAGTCGAGACCGTCCAGCGCTTCGAGGAGGGAGGAGAGCCGCTGGGAGGTGACGGGGCGCATCTCCTCCCGCACACCGGAGTCGGCGGCGTTCTCCCTGATCCTCGCGATCTGGCGGTCGGTCGCCTCGCGTTGTACGCGCAGGGTGGTGAGCGCGTCCGATGCGCGGGGGTCGGCGAGGTAGATCAGCGACTGGCGGCGTTCCTTCTGGATGACACGGACGGTGTCCTCCAGGGGATAGCCGATCTTGTCGACGATGTAGCCGACGTCGAGAAGCTGGTCCGCCTCGCGGCCGGTGAGCGTCGTCGCGAAGCCCCAGAGACCGGTGAGCGAGAGGAGGGGAACGAGCAGCAACGCCACGATCTTCCGGCGGATGGACTTCCCGCGAAAGCGCATGGCCTCCCCCAGCTCGGCCTCCGCCCGGCGCGGAGGACTCCGACGTCGACGCGCGGGCGTCAACTCGCGGCGTCAACACACGGCGTCAACCTTCACCTTCGACGAACCGCTGCGCGAGCCTACTACTGCATCACAGCCAATCCGAAGGCATGTCCGGGCGATTTTCAGCCTGTCGAGTGAGTGTTGATCATGAGATGTCCTGGTATTCGAGGAGTTGCGCTCGGCGGTGTGGCGCAGGACACCTGGCCGCGCGTCACCTCCTCTGCCAGGACAGATGGCTGGAACTTTTCGTTCCGGTCGAGGTCGGGACGAAACCTTTTCCCTTTCTGGTTCGTCATTCTGCATAGGGGGGTTGTGTCCGCGTAAAGCGGCTCAAGACGGGCAGCAGCCACCCTGGGAGACTTTCAGCGGTGGGGAGTGACGGAACCATGGATCAAGAGGCGCGGGCGACGCGTCAGTTGTGGGTGGAGGACGAGAAGGGCAGGCGCCGGATGCCCGATCCGGTGCGCACGGCCGCCGTGCGGGCCGTGCTGCTCACGTCGGTGACGCTCATCCAGGCGATGGTGGCCTTCTTCGCCGCCTTGAGCGGTTCGTGGCTGGCGTTTCCGATGCTGCTCACGTCGGTGGCGAGCACGGTCGTGGCGACCTGGAGCGTCCTCGACGTGTGGGTGACGCGCCAGGTGTGGCGGCAGCGGAACGGCGTCGTGTCGGAGCCGAGCAGTACGGCCCGTCAGCTGCGCCGGGAGCGGCGCCGGGCGGAGAAGGCCGGCCGGGTGCCGGAGAACGAGCCGGGCCAGGTCGCCCCGGAGCTGCGGCGGCCGGAGACGGCACGCCTCCCCGAGGCGGCCTGACCGTACGGACAGGGTGGTGGAAGCGCTGCCAGGCGCTCGCGCCGTCCATCTCGGCGGCCTCGTACAGC
>NZ_JBFASK010000076.1:0-1989 GCF_040677675.1 Streptomyces sp. NPDC053755
CTACGAAGGCACCAACCAGGTCCAGCGCATCGTCATGGCCCGCAACCTCCCGTAATCGTCAGTCACCCCGAAAGGAGCCAGGCCGTGACCCTGAGGATCGCTGTCTGTGTGAAGTACGTACCCGACGCGACCGGCGACCGGGGCTTCGCCGACGACCTGACCGTCGACCGCGACGAGGTCGACGGCCTGCTGTCGGAGCTCGACGAGTACGCGGTCGAGCAGGCTCTGCGGATCTCCGAGGAGTCCGACGACGCCGAGGTCACCGTCGTCACCGTCGGACCCGACGACGCCAAGGACGCCCTGCGCAAGGCGCTGTCCATGGGCGCCGACAAGGCCGTCCACGTCAACGACGACGACATCCACGGCACGGACGTCATGGGCACCTCCGCGATCGTCGCCAAGGCGCTGGAGAAGACCGGCTTCGACCTGGTCGTCTGCGGCATGGCCTCGACCGACGGCACGATGGGCGTGCTGCCCGCGCTGCTCGCCGAGCGCCTGGGCCTGCCCCAGATCACCCTGCTGTCCGAGGTCTCGGTGGAGGACTCGGTCGTGAAGGGCCGCCGCGACGGCGACGCCGCCACCGAGCTGCTCGAGGCCCCGCTGCCGGCCGTCGTCTCGGTCACCGACCAGTCCGGCGAGGCCCGTTACCCCTCCTTCAAGGGGATCATGGCCGCCAAGAAGAAGCCGGTCGAGGAGCTGGACCTTGACGACCTGGGCATCGACGCCGACGAGGTCGGCCTGGCCGGCTCGTGGACGCTCGTCGAGTCGGTCGCGGCCCGCCCGGCCCGTACGGCGGGCACGATCGTCACGGACGAGGGCGACGGCGGCAAGCAGCTCGCGGCGTTCCTCTCCGCCCAGAAGTTCATCTGACCGCTCACCGTTCACCGTTTCAGGAGCAATGAATCATGGCTGAGATCCTGGTTCTCGTGGACCACGCCGACGGTGCGGTCCGCAAGCCGGCCCTCGAACTCCTCACGCTGGCCCGCCGGATCGGCGAGCCGACGGCCGTCGTGCTCGGCGCCGGCGAGGCCGCGGCGTCGATCGCCGCCACGGCCGGCGAGTACGGCGCGGCCACCGTGTACGTCGCTGACGGCGCCGAGTTCACCGAGCAGCTCGTCGTGCCGAAGGTCGACGCGCTCACCCAGATCGCCCAGGACAAGGGCGTCGCCGCCGTCCTGGTGACCTCCTCCGGCGAGGGCAAGGAGATCGCCGCGCGCGTCGCCCTGCGCCTCGGCTCGGGCCTGATCACCGACGCCGTCGAGCTGGAGGCCGGCGAGAACGGCCCGGTCGCGACCCAGTCGGTCTTCGCCGCCTCGTACCAGGTGAAGTCGACCGTCTCGCACGGCGTGCCGGTCATCACCGTCAAGCCGAACTCCGCCGCACCGCAGGCCGCACCGGCCGCCGGCACGGTCGAGGACGTGACCGTCGCCTTCACCGGCAACGCCGCCACGGTCGTCTCGCGCACCCCGCGGGTCTCCACCGGCCGCCCGGAGCTGACCGAGTCCGCGATCGTCGTCTCCGGCGGACGCGGGGTCGGCGCGGCCGAGGGCTTCGAGGTCGTCGAGAAGCTGGCCGACTCGCTCGGTGCGGCGGTCGGCGCCTCGCGCGCCGCGGTCGACGCCGGCTGGTACCCGCACTCCAACCAGGTCGGCCAGACCGGCAAGCAGGTCTCCCCGCAGCTGTACGTCGCCGCGGGCATCTCCGGCGCGATCCAGCACCGGGCCGGCATGCAGACCTCGAAGACGATCGTGGCCGTCAACAAGGACCCGGAGGCCCCGATCTTCGATCTGGTCGACTACGGCGTGGTGGGCGACCTGTTCGCCGTACTGCCGCAGCTGACGGACGAGATCGGCGCCCGCTGAGGCGACCCGTCCCGGGGGCCGGTCCGGTCAGGACGCCGGGCCGGCCCCGGAGACGACGAAGGGCCGGATGGGGGGGGGGGGGGGCGCCCCCCCGGGCCACCGGGGGCGCGGGGGGGCCCGCCCCCCC
>NZ_JBFASK010000077.1:0-1976 GCF_040677675.1 Streptomyces sp. NPDC053755
CGGACACCCGCCCATCACCCGCGTCAACAACGCTGCAGGTCAATACACCTAGGCCCTGCATCGTTTGAGCTTGCCTTGGGCTGCGGTGCTCCTAACCGAGGGCTTCACCAACGTCCTCGTGCCCACCTTTGACCTGCCCGATGTCCGCTTCGCCTGCGTCACCTCCCCCGACGGCGCACCTACTTCTGGGCGGTCGCCCCGGGGCCTACGAAGGCCTGTTTGCTGCCTGGGCCCGCGACGGGAAGCTGAGGTTTGCTGCCTTCGAGGCCTTCACCGACCCGCGCATCCTCTTCGAGTCCCAGGCGTGGCTCACGAACGTGGCCGCCCAGGAGCCGGGCCGCCCCGGCACCGTCATGGTCGGCTCCGTCGAGCGAGGCCGGTGGATCAACTGGAACCTCCCGTCGCTCCCTCCCCCACCCGTTCCCGCCTACTGGTGACCTGCCACCTGCGATGAGAAGGGTCTAGCTCCAGCACTGGTGTGGAAGTTCGCCCTCCGCCACAGATGCCCCTCCGCGTCACTTGCGGCGCGAGCGCCGCCCGAACCAGGTGAAAGAACTGCCCCCTGCGAACGACTCATCTACCACAATGATCAGCATCTTCAAGCAGGAGGCAGTCATGGCCGCACCCAGCAACGGAATCTCCATCACGCACGCTTTGGAGTCGCACGACTGGTCCAACGAGGAGACCGCCGCGTACGAGGCCGCGATCGAGGCGATCAACGGCGCGGTCGGCGCCTACAGCTCCCGCATCGCCGCCGAGGAGGCCAAGCCGCACCCGGACCAGGCGGTCATCAGGCAGGCGCGCGCCGCCCAGGTCCGGCTCGCCCATGAGCGGGAGGAGTTGCGCTCCAGCGACCGGGAGCAGATCGCCGCCGCCCGGCAGCGCTACGCGCAGCTCGCCCGCGAGGTCCGGGGAGGTACCGTGTGATCCACCCGGTCGAAGTCGAGCGCTACCGCTTACCGGAGGCGGAGAACCAGCGGATCTTCCGCGAGCGGATCGTCCCCGACCTCCTGGCAGGACGCGCGCCGCAGCCAACGCCCGCCGTGGTCTCCCTCGTCGGTCAGCCCGGCGCCGGCAAGAGCCGCGGGACCGAGATGGTCGCAACCGCGCTCAATCAGTACGTCCGGGCCCACGGCCTGCACGCGATCATTCAGGAGACCTCGCGGAACACCCAGGCCGGGCCGGCGACATCGTCGTCTACGCCGGCGGCCGGCTCGTTCGCACACGGGTGGAGCACGACCTCGTCGACGAGTTCCGGCTCGTGGTGTTGCCCGTCGTCCTGGGCGCGGGAGAACGTCTCTTCGGCGCCCTCGGCGACACGAAGCCCCCCTGGTCGACATGCGTGCCGTCGGCGACAGCCTCGCCCCTCACCTACCGGCCCGTCCGGGACGTCGCCTGAAGCGGCGTCCCGCCGTGAGCCTCCTCAGCGGGGCGGGAGCAGGGGCGACAGGGCGACGGTGACCGAAGCCCCCGTGAGCATGACGACCCGGACGACCGTCGCGGGCTCCCCGGTGAACAGCTCCGCCGTCCGGAGCCAGGCAGTCCGGGAGCGGCGGCTCGCGGTCCGGGCGTCACCGTCGGCGAGGGAGGGCGGCTCGGTCCACGGAGCGCAGGGTGATCCTTCGCCCCTGAGCCAGTAGACACCGTCCATCACCGTGTACTGATTTCTGCGAGTCTGCATGCCGGACTCAACTTCGCGGCTCGGCAGGGGGCAACGCGATGGCGGCACTTCGCCACCGAATCGCAATCTTCGCCCCTGCCCGAGGCTCTCGGTCCTGCCCCTGGAAGAACAGGGTGTCGACGCTCAAGGTTCGCGGGAGCCGAAGGCGTTCACTGGTCGTCACGCTCCTGCCCCGGTGGACGGGGCGGCCTCGCGCCCACGCGTCGCCGACGCGGCGGGGAAGGACGGGGCGTGGGGCGGCAGCTTGAGCGCGATGTCCAGCAGCTCGTCGGACTTGCCGAGGGCCGAGAGGACG
>NZ_JBFASK010000078.1:0-1940 GCF_040677675.1 Streptomyces sp. NPDC053755
CCGGGCGTGCAGGGCAGGCCCACTCCGCGGTCGCGCAGGTAGGGCACCGGGTCGATGCCGCGGACGGACGTGGACGTGCCGACGCGTACCCGCAGGTGCAGATGGACGCCGGTGGAGTCGCCCTCGGACCCCATCAGGGCGATGCGCTGGCCGGCCGACACCTGCTGGCCCACCGAGACGTCCCGCTGGTACATGTGCCCGTACTCGGTCACGGTGCCGTCGGGGTGCAGGATGCGGATCCACTGTCCGTACCCCTGCGCGGGACCGGAGTTGATGACCTCGCCGGGGCCGGCGGCGTAGATCGGGGTGCCGAGCGAGCTGGCGATGTCCACACCGTCGTGGGTGCTGCTGTAGCCCTGGGTGACCACGCCCGCCGCGGGGCACGAGCCTGCGTAGGCGGTGGCGCCCGCGGGGCTCTTCGTCGCCGCGTGGCCGGGGGCGGCCATCGCCAGAGGCAGCAGCAGGGCCGCCGCTGCCAGCAGCGCGGCCCGCGGATTCATGCCGCGCAGTCCAAGTCGCACGTGAGGTTCCCTCCTGGAGTACCGGCTCGTGACGAGCCGCGGGGTCCGGTGGTACGGCTTCCGCCCGTTGCGGGGAGACCGGCCGGACGCCACGGAACATAGACGCGCCGCCCCTCGGAGGGGCATCCGTAAGTTTGCGGAGAGACTCCGCCCCGGCGGTGCGGTAGACCCTGGAGCGTCGTTCCCGAGCCGGCGCGGCTCACAGGTCCGGCACGCCGGTCCTTCGACGCCTCGCGGGCCGGTCACGGTCCCGTGCGCCGTCGAAGGACCGGTGGCCGGCGCTCCTGCCGCGACCGCCGCGCCCGGCTCACTTCCGTCGCATCAAGGGGGAAAACCCGTGCCTGTCTCATCCACCCGTTCCCGGTGGCGTACGCCGCCCCGCTGGACGCGCCTCCTGTGTCCGCTGCTCGTCCTGGTCAGCCTGACGGCCCCGGCCGTCGCCGCGGAAGGGGGGCAGCGGGACGGTACGTCCCGACCGGCCGGGCAAGCGGCCGGCGACCCCCGGAAGGCCGGGGGTCACGGCGGCCGAGGCCAGGACAGCTGGCGCATCGACCTGGCGGGGCCGGAGGCCCAGCGGGGCAACATCGCCCGCCGCCAGGGCGGGATCACCGTCGAGGACGGCCACCGCCGCACGGCGTCGGCGCCCGCCCACTCGCACGCCGTCTACACCTCGCCCGGCACGGAACTGGGCCGCTCGCTGACGGCGTTCACCGTGCGGACCTCGGCGGACGTCCCGGTCGGCACCCAGGTGCTGACCGAGGTGCGCGGCGGCGACCGCCCCGACACCTGGACGCAGTGGCGTGCCGTCGACCGCGCGGGGAAGGTGCGGCTGCCGCAGGCCGTCTCCCGGCTCCAGGTCCGGCTGACCCTGCTCGGCGTACCCGGCGGGTCGTCGCCCACCGTCTCCGCCGTCACCGTCGGTGCCGAGGCCAAGCAGCCCGCGCCGCAGCAGACCCCGCAGAACGGGAAGGCGACCGCCGCGTCCGGGCCGACCTTCCGGCTGTTCGCGACCCGGGAGGGACTGGTCGGCCACACCACGGCCAACGGCCACGTCATCACCGCGCGCGACCACTTCGTCGCCCTGCCCTCGCGCCGCATGCTGGCGACCAACGGCGGCCACGAGTACCAGGTACGCCTGTGCTACAAGGGCCGTTGCGAGACCGCGCCCGTGTGGGACGTCGGACCGTGGAACACCAAGGACGACTACTGGAACCCGTCGAGCCAGCGGGAGATGTGGCGGGACCTGCCTCAGGGCACCCCCGAGGCCCAGGCGGCGTACCTCAACGGCTACAACGGCGGGCTCGACGAGTTCGGCCGCCGGGTCGCCAACCCGGCCGGCATCGATGTCGCGGACGGCACCTTCTGGGACGGCCTGGGCATGACGGACAACGACTGGGTGGAGGTCACCTTCATGCCGGA
>NZ_JBFASK010000080.1:0-1741 GCF_040677675.1 Streptomyces sp. NPDC053755
GCGGCCCGCGTGCCCGACCAGGTCTCCAGCACCCGCCGCCGCTCCTCCCCGTCCATCGGCTCCAGCTCGGACAGCCGCGTGCGGGGAGCCGCCACGGCCTGCTCCAGGACGCGGCGGAGCATCGCGGTCATCCGCTCCACGGTGGCCCGCTCGAAGACGTCCTCGCTGTAGAGCACCGTGCCCGCCAGTCCGGCCGCCGCGGGGCCGCCGTCGGTGGCACCGGTGTGCAGCAGGAACTCCAGGTCGAACTTGACGGCCCCCGTCACCACCGGCTCGGCCGCACCCGCTCGTACACCGGGGAACTCCGGCGCGGGCGCCGGGCCCCGCTCCACGGCCAGGCACACCTGGAACAGCGGATGGCGGGCCAGCGAGCGCACCGGATTGACGGCCTCCAGGACGAGGTCGAAGGGCGCGTCCTGGTGGGCGAAGGCGTCGAGATCCGTGGCCCGCACCCGGTGCAGCAGCTCCCGGAACTCCGGGTCGCCCGACGTGTCCGTACGCAGCACCAGCGTGTTGACGAAGAACCCCACCAGCCCGGTCAGGCCCTCATCCGAGCGTCCCGACACGGGCGATCCCAGCGGGATGTCCGTGCCGGCGCCGAGCCGGCACAGGGTGGCCGCGAGCGCCGCCTGCACGACCATGAAGGGGGTGCAGCGCTCCGCCCGCGCCAACTCCGCCACCGACCGGCCGAGTTCCGGCCCGTAGTCCACCTCCACCGCCCCGCCGCGCTGCCCGGCCGCCGGCGGACGCGGCCGGTCGTGCACCAGCCCCAGCTCCTCGGGGAGCCCGGCGAGGGCCATCCGCCAGTACGCCAGCTGTTCGTCCAGGACCGGCCCGGCGACCGCGGCGCGCTCCCACAGCGCGTGGTCGGTGTACGAGACCGGCAGCGGGGGCCAGGCGGGACGGCGGCCGTCCCGCCTGGCCGCGTAGGCATCGGACAGGTCCGCGAACAGCGGGCGCAACGACTGCCCGTCCGTGGCGATGTGGTGCAGCAGCACCAGCAGCACCGCAGCCTCGGGACCGGAGCGCACCAGGGTCACCCGCAGCGGTGTCTCGACGGCGAGGTCGAAGACGTGCCCGGCCGCCGCCCGCACCTCCGCGTCCACCTCCTCCGCAGCGACCTCGCGAACCGTGAAGGGCACCTCGCCGGCCGGTTCCACTACCTGGTGGGGCTCGCCGCCGGCCACGGCGATCCGGGTCCGCAGAGGTTCGTGGCGGTCCGCCAGGTCGTGGAACGCGGCGCGCAGCGCGCTCACGTCCAGCGGCCCGTCCAGGCGGACCGCCATCGGCACGTTGTAGGCGGTGCCGCCTGCTTCCAGCCCGTCCACCAGCCACAACCGCTGCTGTGCGAAGGACAGCGGCAGGCGCTCCGGGCGCTGTCGCGGTGGCGTCCGCGGCGGAAGCTCCGGGCGCCGCCCGGTCAGGTCGGCGAGATGCGCGGCCAGCCGGGCCGGGGTGGAGTGCCGGAAGACCTCGCGCAGGCCCAGCCGGGCGTCCAGCGCCGAGGCGAGCCGGTTCGCGAGCCGGGCGGCGAGCAGCGAATGCCCGCCGAGTTCGAAGAAGTCGGCCTCCGCCGACGGAGGCCCGTCGACGCCCAGGACCTCGGCGAACTCCGCGCAGACGATCTCCTCCAGCGGTGTACGGGGCGGTCGGCCGCCGTCCCCGGCCGCCGGGGCGGAGGGTTCCGGCAGGGCCCGTTTGTCGATCTTGCCGTTGGGTGTGAGGGGGAGCCGGTCGAGGG
>NZ_JBFASK010000081.1:0-1712 GCF_040677675.1 Streptomyces sp. NPDC053755
GCCGCGCGAGGTGGTCCGCCACCAGCTCCGTGGTGACCGGGACGCCGGCGGGAAGCCCCTCCAACGTCGCGACCAGCGCGGGTCCGTGCGACTCCCCCGCTGTCAGCCAACGCAACCTGCTCACCGAAGTTCCTCCTGTGCGTACGTAGGGAACAGCCGGGCCATCTCGTCGTGGAAGCCCGGGAACGTCTTGGCCACGCACGCCGGGTCGTCCAGCGTGATCGTCCCCGGGACCGCGAGGCCGAGCACCGAGAAGGCCATGGCGATCCGGTGGTCCCGGTGGCAGGCGATCCGCGTGGGACGCGGGAGGCCGGGGTGCACGGTGATCCGGTCGGGGCCCTCCTCGACCCGGATGCCGCAGGCGCGGAGGTTCTGCGCGACGGCCGCGATCCGGTCGGACTCCTTCAGCCGGGCGTGGGCGATGCCGGTGATGGTGATCGGCGCGTCCGCGAGCGGGGCGATCGCCGCGAGGGTCATGAAGGTGTCGGAGATCGGCCCCATGTCGAGGGTGAAGCCGCCGCGGAGCCGCGCCCCACCGCTCGCCGCGCTCGTGTCGGCCGCCGTGCCCGTGACGGTCGTCGCGCCCGCGCCGGTCTCGACCCGGGCGCCGGCCCGCCGCAGGGCGTCGACGAAGCGCAGATCGCCCTGGAGGCTGCCGCTGCCGAGACCCGGCACGGCGACGGCCGTACCGGTGACGGCCGCGGCGGCGAAGACGTAGGAGGCTGTCGAGGCGTCGGGTTCGACGGCGAGGTCGGCGGCCCGGTAGCGGCCGGGGGCGACGGCGATGGCGCCGTCCCGCTCCGACACCTCGGCGCCGAAGTGCCGCATCAGGGCGAGGGTCATGTCGACGTACGGGCGGCTGACGAGGTCACGCGCCTCGACGGTGAGACCGGCGTCCATGAGCGGCGCCGCCATCAGCAGACCGGTGAGGTACTGACTGCTCAGCGAGGAGTCCAGGGTGATCCGGCCGCCGGCGAGTCCCTCCGACTCCAGCGTCAGCGGCAGCGTGCCCTTCCCCCGGCCCGGCTCTCCGGCCCGGTGCTCCGCTCCTTCGGGTTCCTCCCCGCGGACCCGGGCGCCGAGGCGCGTCAGCGCGTCGGTCAGCGGGGCGAGGGGGCGGGCGCGCAGCTGCGCCGAACCGTCGAAGGTGAACGTGCCCCGGCCGGTGGCCGCGAACGGCGGCAGGAAGCGGGCCGCCGTCCCCGCGTCGGCGCACCAGACCCGGGCGGTGCCGCGGGGGCCGCGGCCGCTGCCGGTGACGTCCCAGCGGCTGTCGTCGGGGGTGGCGCGGACGGGGGTGCCGAGGCCGGTCAGCGCGGTGCGGAAGGCGAGGGTGTCGTCGCTGACGAGCGGGGCCCGCAGGCCGGTCGTGCCCTCGGCGGCCGCGGCGAGCAGCAGGGCGCGGTTGGTGATGCTCTTGGACCCGGGGATCCGGGCCGAGAGGGCGGTGGGGACGGTGGTCATGGGGACACCTCGCGGTACGCGGTGGCGAGCAGGTCGGGGCCGGGGCCCTCGAGGACTCCGGGCCTGCCGGGCCCCGGTCCGTCGAGGACGATGAAGCGCAGCAGGTCGCCGCGGGTCTTCTTGTCGACCCGCATGGCCTCCAGCAGCGCGGGCCAGGCGTCGGCCCGGTAGGTCAGCGGCAGGCCGAGCGAGCCCAGGACGGCGCGGTGGCGGTCGGCGGTGGCGTCGTCGAGCCGCCCGGCCAGCCG
>NZ_JBFASK010000082.1:0-1572 GCF_040677675.1 Streptomyces sp. NPDC053755
CGTCACCCTCGCATCACTCCTGATGTGGGCGTGACATTTGACGACACCCCCTAGGGCGTGTGTCGGAAGTGCTCTAGGTTGGCTGACGTGACTGGGCGGGGGCGGAGTTATCGATATGTCGGACCGGTTGAGCTGAAGGCCGCGGTCCGGCCTGGTGGCGGCGGGCGTCGTATCGGCTCGGCGGCTGACTTCGACGGCTGGATCGTGGAGCAATCGGCGGTGGAGCTGGCCGAACCGTTCACCTTCGTTATCGGCATGGACGGTGTGCTTCGGCTGGCGCCGCGCCGGAGCGAGCACGTGGCCTGTGCCGGCGGAGAGGGTCCTGAGCGCTGGTGAGATCAGCTTCATGCGCGAGGCAGACCGGTGGACCGTGAGCGAGGTCAGTAACCAGTCCACCGGCTACTGCCCAGACCTCACCTCCTGGGCGGAGGTCGCCCGCGCCCTGGACGCTGCAGAGCTTCGGCGGCCATCTGGCTTCACCCACGAGGTGGTGTTCCGGCGATGCCCCGACTGCCAGGAGCGCAACATCGTCCGTGAGGACGACTTCGTCTGTGTCTTCTGCGGCAGCGATCTGCCCGCGGCATGGAACGTGGATCCCACCACGTGGCGGCCCAAGGTCACAGCCACTCGCTGATGGCCGACCAGGACGGTCGCCTCGTAGCGGACGGCGAGCTTGTCGTATCGCGTGGCGACGGCCCGGTGTCTCTTGAGTCGGTTGATCCCGCACTCGACCGCATGGCGCTGGCGGTAGTCGGCCGGGGCGAAGCGCGGCGGCCGGCCGCCGCGGGAGGCGAGCTTCTGGCGGTTGCGGGCCTGGTCGGCCTTGTCCGGGATGGTGCAGCGGATCCCGCGGCGGCGCAGGTAGGCGCGGTTCCTGCGGGAGGCGTACGCCTTGTCCGCCCGCACCCGGTCGGGACGAACGCGTGGCCGGCCCGGCCCGAGGCGGGGCACGCGGACCTTCTCCAGCACGGGTTCGAACTGCGGTGAGTCTCCCCGCTGCCCGGCTGTTACCACGATCGCCATGGGCTTCTGGCCCTGCTCGACGGCCAGGTGCAGCTTGGTGGTGAACCCTCCGCGCGAGCGTCCCAGCCCGTGATCATGAGGCTCGGTGAGCACGCCACCCGGCGGTTCCTTCTGCAGATCACCCCGCTTGCGGGCCCCGGCCGCATGATGGTGGGCGCGGCAGACCGTGGAGTTGACGCTGAGGTCCCACGTGATCGCGCCCTTCACGTCGGCTGAGGATGCGGTGCCAGATGCCGTTGCGCTGCCATCGACGGAAGAGGTCGTAGACCCGGTTCCAGGGCCCGTATGCGACAGGGACGTCCCGCCACGGAACACCGGTCCGGACCCGGAACCGTATGCCGTCGATCAACTGCCGCCGAGGCCAGACAGGCGGTCGCCCCGCCTTCGTCCCCTTCGGCAACAACGGCTCCAGCACCGCCCACTGCTCGTCCGTGAGATCTACCCGACCCACGAACCGTGATCATTCACAGTCCCAAGATCCACTTTCGATGCACGGCCTAGGTGTATTGACCTGCAGCGTTGTTGACGCGGGTGATGGGCGGGTGTCCG
>NZ_JBFASK010000083.1:0-1562 GCF_040677675.1 Streptomyces sp. NPDC053755
CTAAGGGCTGTCCCGTAAAGATCTTCGAGTCAGTAGGGCCGTGATCGGCTGCTATCCGCGCGGCTCGCCTATCGGCCGAGTGCGAGGTTGTGCAGGCGGGCGATGCCGCTCATCGCGTGATGGACGCCGTCGCCCTTCAACCGGCAATCTCGGAGGATCTTCCAGGTCTTCATGCGGGCGAAGGCGTGCTCGACACGGGCGCGGACCTGACGGTGAGAAGTGTTGTGTTCTTCCTTCCAGGCCGGCAGTTCGCTTTGGCCGCGCTCGCGGCGGTGCGGGATCACCAGGCCGGTGCCCCGGTAGCCGCCGTCGGCGATGACGGTGGTGCGGCCGACGGCGGCCTTGGCTCCGGACAGTGCCCACGCCTTGCAGTCGTTGCGGTTGCCGGGCAACGGCCGGCCGACCACGACGACGCGCTGGGTGTCGGCGTCGATGACGACCTGGTGATTGGTGGAGTACCGGTAGTTCTTGGACCGCTCGGCCACCGTGTGGTCGCGGGTGGGGACCAGAGTTCCGTCCACGATGAGCACGGTGTCCTTGCGGAACCGTCTGCGGGGCTTGAGCGCGAGCCGGGGGCCGAGGTGACCGACGATGCGACTGGCCGCGGACTTCGAGACGCCGAAGAGCGGTGCGAGCTGGCGCAGTGTCAGGTTGGTGCGCCAGTAAGCGGCCACCAGGAGCAACCGGTCTTCCAGTGGAATCCCCCACGGCCGGCCGCGCCGAGTGATGTCGGCGCCTTCGCGCCGCAGCGCACGCACCACCCGGTTGAACTGGCGCGGAGCCACACCGGTGAACGGGACTATCCAGGACGGCTCCGAGGCCGTGATCACACCAGACACGACAGAGATCATTTACATCGGCATCAGCCGGGGCAATCTCAGCCGAGGAAGTCCTTCCAGAGCGGGACGGATGCCTGCGGATTCCAGGGCGTGTCCTCGTCGATCTCGCCGAACTCGCGGTCGATGTAGTCGGCCAGATCGTGGCCGTAGCAGATGATGTCGGTCCCCCACACAGATAGGACCGGATGTCCCGGAGTGTCACGACCTGCGGGTATGAAGCGGTGCGCGTAGATGGGAACGAGTCGTGGCGCTCGTGCAAGCACCGCTCGGGCTACCTCCAGATCCTCTTCCTTGGAGGCGGGACGCGCTCCCAGGGCCGGATGCCAGCTGCCATGAGCGACATCGCCCAGCACTTCTCGTACCGGCCACTCCAGCCGATCGCGCAGGTCGTCTTCATCAGCGTGACGCCAGTCGGGCCAGGGCTGCTGCCACGTCGCGCCTTCCTCGGGAGGTGAAGCGACCGGCAGCCCTGCCGCTAGAAAAGCACGATGCTCCGGGGAGAACTCGAGCTCATAGGTCGCCTCGATCCGGCTGAACTCTTCCTCCGTGAGCCCTGGAGCTATCTCACAGCAGTCCGCCTCCGCCAACCGCCGCGCAGCCTCTGCACCCAACCAAGCGCCATCAAAGTCGATCACTCCGGCACCGTACACACCCTGCGTGCACGGCATCACATCTTTTCGAGCCTCGACTCGGGCCTCCAGGTCTTTGCGGGACAGCCCTTAG
>NZ_JBFASK010000084.1:0-1397 GCF_040677675.1 Streptomyces sp. NPDC053755
AAGGCTGAGACCTGATGCCGAGCCGATTGTGGTGAAGTGGATGATCCTATGCTGTCGAGAAAAGCCTCTAGCGAGTTTCATGGCGGCCCGTACCCTAAACCGACTCAGGTGGTCAGGTAGAGAATACCGAGGCGTTCGGGTGAACTATGGTTAAGGAACTCGGCAAAATGCCCCCGTAACTTCGGGAGAAGGGGGGCCATCACTGGTGATCGGATTTACTCCGTGAGCTGGGGGTGGCCGCAGAGACCAGCGAGAAGCGACTGTTTACTAAAAACACAGGTCCGTGCGAAGCCGTAAGGCGATGTATACGGACTGACGCCTGCCCGGTGCTGGAACGTTAAGGGGACCGGTTAGTGACCTTTCGGGGTTGCGAAGCTGAGAACTTAAGCGCCAGTAAACGGCGGTGGTAACTATAACCATCCTAAGGTAGCGAAATTCCTTGTCGGGTAAGTTCCGACCTGCACGAATGGCGTAACGACTTCTCGACTGTCTCAACCATAGGCCCGGTGAAATTGCACTACGAGTAAAGATGCTCGTTTCGCGCAGCAGGACGGAAAGACCCCGGGACCTTTACTACAGTTTGATATTGGTGTTCGGTTCGGCTTGTGTAGGATAGGTGGGAGACTTTGAAGCCGTGACGCCAGTCATGGTGGAGTCGCCGTTGAAATACCACTCTGGTCGTGCTGGATGTCTAACCTCGGTCCGTGATCCGGATCAGGGACAGTGTCTGATGGGTAGTTTAACTGGGGCGGTTGCCTCCCAAAGGGTAACGGAGGCGCCCAAAGGTTCCCTCAGCCTGGTTGGCAATCAGGTGTTGAGTGTAAGTGCACAAGGGAGCTTGACTGTGAGACCGACGGGTCGAGCAGGGACGAAAGTCGGGACTAGTGATCCGGCGGTGGCTTGTGGAAGCGCCGTCGCTCAACGGATAAAAGGTACCCCGGGGATAACAGGCTGATCTTCCCCAAGAGTCCATATCGACGGGATGGTTTGGCACCTCGATGTCGGCTCGTCGCATCCTGGGGCTGGAGTCGGTCCCAAGGGTTGGGCTGTTCGCCCATTAAAGCGGTACGCGAGCTGGGTTTAGAACGTCGTGAGACAGTTCGGTCCCTATCCGCTGTGCGCGTAGGAATATTGAGAAGGGCTGTCCCTAGTACGAGAGGACCGGGACGGACGAACCTCTGGTGTGCCAGTTGTCCTGCCAAGGGCATGGCTGGTTGGCTACGTTCGGGAGGGATAACCGCTGAAAGCATCTAAGCGGGAAGCCTGCTTCGAGATGAGTATTCCCACCTCCTTGAGAGGGTAAGGCTCCCAGTAGACGACTGGGTTGATAGGCCGGATGTGGAAGCCCAGTAATGGGTGGAGCTGACCGGTACTAATAGGCCGAGGGCTTGTCCTCA
>NZ_JBFASK010000085.1:0-1358 GCF_040677675.1 Streptomyces sp. NPDC053755
CCGGCGTCCTGCGACGCCTCGACCGGCTTCAGGTCGACACTCCACTGACCGTCCAGCGCCGTCGGGTCCCCGCCCTCGGGAACACCGATCGCCACCGGCAGATTCGCCGAAAGCGGCACCGTGGTGCCCGGCGCGCTCGTCTCCGTCAGCGTCGCCGTACCCAGATCCGCGACCCACGGCGTGATCGCCGTCGGTACGTACGGGGTGACCGGCACCTCAGGGGCTGTCGTCAGCGCCTTCTGCGCCGTCTCATCACCCTCGAGCTCCGTGCTCTGGGGAATGTCCGGCAGATCGACCTGCGAGGTCTGCTCCTCGCGGCTCATCCCGTCGCCCGGAATCGCCAACGCCTGCGAACTGAGGCTCGTCACCGTCAGCATCGAGGACAACAAGAGGACAGTCGCCGTGCGGCTCAGCCGCCGACGCCGTCGTTGTGACTCCGTCACGGCTAGGCGTCCCCGCCCCAGCCATGACGGTGGACCTGAAGAACGCATCGCGTCGACTCCCACCCAGGAAAAACAGACAACAGAGAAGGTGCAGAAACACCAAAGAGCGCACGTCCGTTCAGACGCGCGCGTCGGCACTGTCCGTCATGACCTGGGGAAACTCAAGATCACGCGCTGTGACGACCCTCCGGTCGAGTGAGTTGCCTCACCGGCCATTCTTGACCAGAGCACATCACTCACGATCTTTCAGAAAGATCCGGTAATAAGGGCCATTCCTGTCATTTCCTGGGGCGGAAAGCCCCAAGAGTGGAGATGTCGGTCGTCACAGAGGCCAACTCCCGCCCCTGAGTCACGGATTCATAAAATTCTCATGTGTGGACGCCCTGTGGTCCACGTGTGATCGTGTGCGCGCCCATCCGCCCCACGGTTCGCCGTTGGGGCCGCTTGTGCTGTCCCATTCCGCCTGTTTTTTACGGGAGTAGACCGCCGTGTCCGCGCCGCCACCCAGATATCTCAGCCCCTTCGTGCGCACGCGCACCCGGCTGTCCCTGACTCTCGGCCTCGTCCTGGCCGCCCTCACCGCTGCCCTCATCCCCTGGTGGCAGCCCCAGACCCCGCCCGTCGCCCAGGGCAACAGCAAGGCCACCGAGGCGAAGCCGGCGTCCACCGGTCCGCGTGACGAGGCGGCCGCTGTCGCCGAGGCCAAGCGGTCCAAGAAGCAGGTGCTCGTCGACACGGCGACCACCGCGACCCGGCAGACGTGGGCCCTGCCCAACGGGCAGATGCGTACCCGGATGCATGCCTCGCCGCAGCGGGCGAAGAACGCCGACGGCGAGTGGGCCCCGATCGACAACACGCTGGTCCGCTCGGCCAAGGCCCCGCGCGGGCTCGGCATCGTGCCCGTCAACGCCGCCG
>NZ_JBFASK010000086.1:0-1327 GCF_040677675.1 Streptomyces sp. NPDC053755
CTAGAGCGTGTCTCTTTGGTCGATTGGTCAGTTGATCGGATGTGTCCGTTCGGTTAGTGATCACTGATGCGATGTGGGACCGGATCGAGCCGTTGATGCCGGCCGATCCGGTCCGCGGTCGGCGGTGGGCCGATCATCGACGAACCCTGGAGGCCATCGCTTGGAAGTACCGCACCTGCTCGCCCTGGCGGGACCTGCCCGACGAGCTCGGCTCGTTCCAAACCGCCCACAAACGGCTGCTCAGGTGGGCCGTGGACGGCACCTGGGAACGCATCCTTGCCGCGGTGCTGGCAGCGGCCGACGCCGGTGACGACATCGGCTGGACCGTGTCGGTGGACTCCACCGTCTGCCGGGCTCATCAGCATTCCGCTGGCGCCAGGAAAAAGGGGCTCCAGGTCGGGCCGAACCCGACGACCACGCGCTCGGACGCTCGCGCGGCGGCCTGAGCACGAAGGTCCATCTCGCCAGTGACCCCCGTGCACGGCCCCTGGCGCTCCGCGTCACCGCAGGCCAGGCGGGCGACGCCCCGGCCTTCGAGACCATCATGGCCGCCATCCGCGTTCCGCGAAACGGACCCGGAAGACCAAGGACCCGCCCAGATGCAGTCCTCGCGGACCGCGCGTACTCGTCCCGCGCGATCCGAAGTCACCTCCGCCAACGCGGAATCCGCGCTGTCATCCCCCAGCCGTCCGACCAGATCGGCCACCGACTGCGGCGAGGCAGTGCCGGCGGCCGACCGCCCGCCTTCGACGCCGAGGCATACAAGCAGCGCAACTCAGTCGAACGCTGCATCAACCGGCTCAAGCAATGGCGCGGCCTGGCCATGCGGACCGACAAGCTCGCCATCGCCTACCAGGCCGCGCTCCACCTCGCCGCGATCCTCATCTGGGCACGGCGATAGCCCGCTCAGCAATCGACCACCCAGCGTGCATCCGCAGGCCAAGAGCCCGTGCCCACGATGTGCTCCACGAGCCTGAATGCCTCCCGGATGGGGACGGTGTCCTCATCCGGATACTCGTCGCCCTGCCCGTTGGAGAGGATGAACCCGTCACTCGACCCCGCAGTTCCGGGGTCCACGGCATGCTCGCCGGGACCACCCTCGCCTTCGAGCAACACCACCATCGCTCGCTCGGCATTCGTCACGAAGGCCAGCAACCGTCCAGACGAACTGGTCAGCCACGTCTCAAGCTGCCCGCTGTCGATCCTCGACCGAAGAGCCTCCACGACCCCCGCTGACGACGCAGGGACAGGGCTGTCTTCGCTGATCACCCAAGACTCGATCACGAGCACGACGATCTCACGGACGGATCCAAGAGACAGGCCCTAG
>NZ_JBFASK010000087.1:0-1179 GCF_040677675.1 Streptomyces sp. NPDC053755
TCGGTCTGACGCTGCTGCCGGAGTGTGTGTACTCCGACCCGAACGCGGGTGAGTGCGCCGACGACGGCACCACCACGATGGCGGGCAAGGACGAGGACGCCGGTTTCGAGCGTCTGAAGACGTCGGTGGCGGAGGTGCCCGCCACGGACGCCCCGACCAAGTCCACCGCGGCCAAGGGCGCCAAGACCCGCACGGTCCTGACCGGCACGATCCCGGTCGCCAAGCTCCTCGACGACGAGGCAGGCACCGGTAGCGCGGCCCGCAAGGCGTCCTTCTCGGCCGCCGGGACGTCGACCGGCGGGGGCGCGGTCGGCATGATGGACACCGGTTCCTCGGTGTCCGGTGACTTCACCGCTTCCCCGCTGCTGTCCTCCGGGTCCTGGTCCTCGGGCTCGTCTTCGGGCGCGTTCACCTACAACTACCAGGTGCAGGTCCCCGAGACCGCCGGCGGTCTGATGCCGAAGATCGGCCTGGGCTACTCGTCCCAGTCGGTCGACGGTCGTACCTCCTCCACCAACAACCAGGCTTCCTGGATCGGTGACGGCTGGGACTACAACGCGGGTTCCATCACCCGCACGTACGCCAACTGCCGCGAGGACTCCAAGCGGGCCGGCTCGAACAACGCCACCCACAAGACGGCGGACCAGTGCTACGGCTCGGAGAACGCCACCCTCAGCCTCGGTGGCATGACGACCGAGCTGGTGTGGGACGCGGCCAAGAACACCTGGTTCACGGCCAACGGTGACGGTTCCAAGATCGAGCGGATCAAGGACACCACCAAGGACCCGCGCACCGGCACCGGCATGATCAAGGATGCCGACGGTGAGTACTGGGTCGTCACCACGAAGGACGGTACGAAGTACCACTTCGGTCTGAACAAGCTCCCGGGCTGGTCGGACAACGGCACCGCCGCCGACGACCCCTACACCGACTCGGTCCTGGCCGTGCCGGTGTACGGCAACCACGCGGGCGAGCCGTGCTATAAGGCCGGTGACTGGAAGAACTCCTTCTGCAACCAGGCCTGGCGCTGGAACCTCGACTACGTCGAGGACATCCACGGCAACGCCATGTCGCTGTGGTGGAAGCGCGACCTGAACTACTACGCGCGGAACTTCAACTTCAAGGCCCCGGTCGAGTACCACCGCGACGGCTACCTCTCGCGCATCGACTACGGCCAGC
>NZ_JBFASK010000088.1:0-1135 GCF_040677675.1 Streptomyces sp. NPDC053755
GGTCATGTTCTTGCGTTGGCGGTCGGGTCCGCTTTGGCCTGCGGCGACTTTGCCGTCGTCGCGGCGCCAGAGGAGGTTGCCGTCGTCGGCGAGGGGTTCGCGGGCCATGGTGGCGATCTCGGTGTGGTCGGTCAGGACGATCAGTTTGTCGGCGCCGAGGTAGTCGACGGTCTTGCGGACGATGTCGATGTCGACGTGGTAGCCGTCGAAGTTGATGCAGGGGAGGAGTTCGCCGTCCTGGGCGGCGTGGATCATCTCGGCCGGGACGGGGCCCAGGAGGTCGGGGAGTGTCTCGCGGTTCCAGTCGGCGTCCAGGACGCGGGGCAGTTCCGTGGCGCGCAGTGCCTGTTCCTGGGGGGTGCGGTAGGCGTGGCGGAAGTTGCGCGGCATGTCGTTGTAGAGGTGGTCGGTCAGGATCAGGTAGGGGGAGGAGGTGTAGCGGGAGTGGAGGAAGTCGATGACGTCGCGCATGCGGCGGGCGCTGCGCTGGGGTGCGTCGCGGTGGAAGTGGCCCAGGGCGATGCGGCAGCCGTTGTCGTAGAAGGCGGTGAGCAGGTCGGCGAAGGTGAAGCCGGGGGCGATGTCGTCGTGGAGTTCCATGGCGTCGGGTGCCATGACGATGTAGCGCAGGCCGTGCCGGCCCAGGGCGGCCAGGCGGCGCCATTCCTCGGCGGTGGGCGTCCAGACCCCGGCGCGGGGTATCCCGCCTTCGGGGCCCAGCATCGGTCCTTCCACGGCGAAGCCGCGGATCCGGGTCGAGGGCAGGTCCGCCCGGTACTTCCCGTAGGCGGTCACCAGCTGTTCGAAGGCGTCCATCGCCGGCCGGCGCAGATACACCGTGGGCAGGATCTCCAGCCCGCGTTCCTCGGTCAGTGTCTCCAGCACCGGAAGGTCGGCTTCGCTCATCTCGGAGAAGTCGACCTCACCAAGACCGTGAAAGTGGTAGAGGAAAGACTGCGACACGTGAGGGGCCTCCCAAGTCCGTGGCGATACACCGCTCGGGCAGACCCATCCGGGGCCCCCGAACGCGATCACACTAACAAACAAGCCTGCGCCCACCCAGAGTTCGCCACACCGTTTCGATCAACCATCCCCGCAGGTAGGCGAGTTGAACAACCCCACCCACACCCGCAGT
>NZ_JBFASK010000089.1:0-1094 GCF_040677675.1 Streptomyces sp. NPDC053755
CCTAGGTGTATTGATCACGAGCGTTGTTGACACTCGCGGGTCTTGATCATGGCGAAGACCTCCGGTGTGGTGGAGGTGTCTAGGCTTCACCGCACACGGAGGTCTTCGTGTCCCACCGTAATGCCCGGCTGACCGTTCACGGCAGGCGGATCCTGGTCGAACGTGTCCTGTCCGGCCGGCCGGTCGCGCATGTGGCCGCGGAGATGGGCATATCGAGGCCCACCGCCCACAAATGGATCCGCCGCTGGCGGGCCGAGGGCGATGTCGGCCTGCACGACCGTTCCAGTCGGCCTTGCACGACCCCGCACCGGACTCCCGCTGCTGTTGAGAGCCAAGTCTGCAGGCTTCGGACCGAGCGCAAGCTCGGCCCGGCCAGGATCGGCCCGATCCTGGGCCTCCCGGCCTCGACCGTGCACCGGATCCTGGTGCGGCACGGCCTGAACCGGCTGGCCTGGATGGACCGGCCCACCGGCGAGCCGATCCGCCGCTACGAACGCGACCGGCCCGGCGAGCTGATCCACGTCGACATCAAGAAACTCGGCAACATCCCCGACGGCGGCGGATGGCGGACCATCGGTCGCGCAGCCGGCGACAGAAATCGTCAGGCCACCACCACCGCTCGGAAGAGCTGCACTCCGGTGATCGGCTACAGCTACATCCACTCGGCCGTCGACGACCACTCCCGCCTGGCCTACAGCGAGGTCCTGCCCGACGAACGCCAGCACACCGCCATCGCCTTCTGGTAACGGGCGAACGCGTTCTTCGCCGACCACGGCATCACCGTCGAACGCGTCCTGACCGACAACGGCGCCTGCTACAAGTCGAAGCTGTTCACCCAGACCCTCACCGCGGCCGGCATCGCCCACAAGAAAATCCGGCCCTACCGGCCGCAGACCAACGGCAAGGTCGAACGCTTCAACCGCACCCTCCTCGACGAATGGGCCTACCTGCGGCCCTACACCTCAAACACCGAGCGGACCGAAGCCCTGGCAGACTTCCTCCACACCTACAACCACCACCGCTGCCACACCGCACTCGACGGACACCCGCCCATCACCCGCGTCAACAACGCTGCAGGTCAATACACCTAGGCC
>NZ_JBFASK010000090.1:0-1019 GCF_040677675.1 Streptomyces sp. NPDC053755
GGGCGGCCAGGACGAGGCCGAGAGTCAAGGACAGCCGCGTGCGCGTGCGCACGAAAGGGCTGAGAAATCTGGGTGGCGGCGCGGACACGGCGGTCTACTCCCGTTAGGCCAGGTGGACATGGGCAGCACAGACAGCCCCAACGGCAGGCCGCGGGGCATAAGTGGGCACACGATCACACGCGCGACACAGGGAGTCCACAGGTGAAGGAGTTGCGAAAGCGTTATGAATGGCTTGCAACTACGCGGGTAGTCGGACGGGTTGTCCGACTTGCCCCTTAAAGCGGCGGGCCCCGAGGCAAATATGACGATCTGTCGACTCTAGGAGGAAGATCGTCAGCGGGTTGTTTTGGGTGCATTCGCACCGTGGGGCATCTCACGTCGAATCCGTGGCCCCTGCATTTTTCGTGTTGAAAAATACCGCGGACATGACAGAGAGTTCGCACGCACGCGCCTGAAGCAGGCGCGTGCTTTTGGTGTTTCCGCACCTTCTCTGTTGTCTGTTTTTCCTGGGTGGGAGTCGACGCGATGCGTTCTTCAGGTCCACCGTCATGGCTGGGGCGGGGACGCCTAGCCGTGACGGAGTCACAACGACGGCGCCGGCGGCTGAGCCGCACGGCGACTGTCCTCTTGTTGTCCTCGATGCTGACGGTCACCTCCCTGAGCTCCCAGGCGTTGGCGATTCCGGGCGACGGGATGAGCCGCGAGGAGCAGACCTCGCAGGTCGACCTCCCGGACATTCCCAAGAGCACGGAGCTCGAGGGTGATGAGACGCCGGAGCAGAAGGAACTGACGACGGCGCAGGAAGTGCCGGTCACGCCGTACGTGCCGAAGAACGTCACCCCCTGGGTGGCCGATCTCGGTACCGCCACGCTGACGGAGACGAGCGCGCCGGGCACCACGGTCCCGCTCTCGGCGAATCTTCCGATCGCGATCGGTGTTCCCGAGGGTGGGGACCCGGCCGCGGTGGACGGTCAGTGGAGTGTCGACCTGAAGCCGGTCGAGGCGTCGCAGGACGCCGG